>JAOAHX010000001.1 GCA_026415035.1 Thermodesulfobacteriota bacterium
AGGGATTTCGTCTTAAACCCTTTTAATTTGAACTTCGAAGGAAGTCGCATCACAAATTCGACCAGCTCATAATCCAAAAATGGAGCTCTCACCTCCAGGGAACAGGCCATGCTCGCTCGATCGACTTTGGTCAGGATCGCCTCCTGGAGATAGAGCCTGAGGTCAAGATATTGAAGGGCAGTGACTCGGTCTTCCCAAAGATAATCTTTTTGATAAGAGAGTATTTCTTCGACCAACCGATCGCGGTTGAATTGGCCGCGGATCTCTGCGGTGACCACTTTTCCAATGTCAGAAAATCCGAAGGAACCCAGCCAGATCGAGTTCCGCACCCCATCGGGATATCCGATACCGGAGAGGAATCGCTTCACCTTGAAATCGAAACTGATGTTGTCATCGGATACCGGAAGGGAATTGCCCACCAGGAGAAAAAAGGGATGAAAAAATTTCAGATACTTCTCGTAAAACCAAGCCAGCTTATGAGCCACGTAGGTGGGATATCCCGCGAACAGTTCATCTCCCCCATCCCCTCCCAGTGCCACGGTAACGTATTGCCTTGTGAACTTGGAGAGAAGGTAAGTGGGCAGGATGGAGGCATCGGCCATCGGCTCATCTAAAATATCGGGCAACACTGAAACGACATCGAGCAAATCTTTGGGAGTCATGATCTTTTCGTGATGTTCGGTCCCGAGATAGGAGGAGACTTTTGAAGCATACCTCGATTCATCGAAGGAAGGGTCTTCGAAGCCGATGGAAAAGGTTTTGATCCTCCCCGTCTCTTCCTGGGCCAAGGCTGCCACGGCGCTCGAATCGATCCCCCCGCTTAAAAATATCCCCAGAGGGACGTCACTGATAAGCCTCCGTTTCACCGAGGCTCTGAGGAGGTCCAAGATTTTTTCTCCCGCCTCTTCCTCGGAGATGTCCCTGATTTCTCCTCCTAAGAAAGGGGACCAGTAGGGTTTGATGGCTATCTCCCCGTTTTTCCACTTTAAGTAAGAAGCCGAAGGGAGTTTCTTTGCATCTTCAAAGATCGTATGAGGGGATGGGATAAATTCATAAAAGAGGTACTTCATGAACGAGAGAGAAGAAACCCTTCGGGGGAAGGCCGGGTAAGCCATGAGGGCTTTCAGCTCCGATCCGAATAAAAAGGTCTCTGGGAGTTGACTATAGTAGAGCGGTTTCTTTCCGAGCCGGTCTCTCGCGAGGAGCAACTGTTTCTCCGTTTCATCCCAAATGGCGATGGCAAACATCCCGTTGAAATATCTGAAACAATCTTCGCCGTACTCCTCGTAACCATGAACGATGACCTCTGTGTCGGATCGGGTCCTAAACCGATGGCCGAACCCTTCCAATCTCTCCCTCAACTCAAGGAAATTGTAGATCTCCCCGTTGAAGATAACCCAGACGGATCCATCTTCGTTCGTAAGGGGCTGGTGGCCCATGGTAAGATCGATGATGCTCAACCGCCTGTGTCCGAAAAAGAGAAAAGGACCAGCGTCATCGATGGGCCGGATATACTCACCCTGGTCGTCCGGGCCACGATGGGAGAGGATATCCCTCATCTTAACCAAGACGTCAGGGGTGGGGATCTCAGATGCGTTGGAAGTCAGAAACCCCACAATCCCGCACATATCTAACCTTTCTCTATCCCCCGCTCTTACGGAATGGTCTCTTTGATGTGATAGGTCGGTTTTCCCTGAGACTCGTAATACGTTCGGGTCATGATCTCGGCGAGAAATCCCATAAGGATCGAGAAAAAGCCCAGAATCATGAGGAGGACAAAAAGGAGAGGTAAAGGAGTCTGGATAAAGGAAGTCCCTTCAACATATTTTAAATAAAGGGCAAAGAACCCTGAAAGAAAGGCCCCGAGGATCATGAACAACCCCATCCCTCCAAAAACATAGATCGGTTTCTGAGAATAGGACATGAGAAACTTGACCACCATGAGATCCAGGAGGACCTTGAATACCCTGATCAAACCATATTTTGAAGAACCCGATCTTCTCTCGGAATGCCGGACGGGTATCTCGGTGACTTTGGCCCCAACCCATTTTGCATAGATGGGAATGAAACGATGCATTTCACCGTAAAGTCTGATATTTTTTAAGATATCCTTTTTGTAGGCCTTTAGGGTGCAGCCATAGTCATGAAGGGGCACGCCGCTGATAATAGAGATCAATTTATTGGCGATGAGCGAGGGAAGCCTTCGAGTAAAAAAGGGGTCTTTTCGATCTTTCCGCCACCCACTTACCACGTCATATCCTTCATCCATCTTCTTCAAAAGATGAGGGATATCTTCTGGGTCGTTCTGCAGATCACCATCCATCGGAATAATGATATCCCCGAAGCAGGAGTCAATCCCTGCGCTTAATGCAGCCGTCTGCCCAAAATTTCGAGTAAAACTGATGATTTTTATGTGGGGGTCTTTACGGTGGGCCTCTATCAATGCCTCGAGGGTGCCGTCGATGCTTCCATCGTCAATAAAGATCACCTCATAGGGTCTGTTCAACCTCTTCATTGTTTCGACCAACCGATCCACCAGCGGAGAAATGTTGTCCACTTCGTTAAACACAGGGACGATGATCGAAATGGTTTCGAGTCCTTTTGATCCCATGGGTCCGCCTTTCAGGGTGATTATTGCAATTTTTTTGCCATTATTCTATAGTAAGATGCGAGAAGTCAAGAAAAATCTAAGCTTGTCGTTGTTACTCATTGAAATTTCTTGTTTTTTTCAAAATGAGAGATGGAAAAGGTAGTTAAAATTTCTATCACCCTGGTGATGGTCATTTTGACCTCCCTTTTTGTTTTTGGAATCTCGACTTACTATTATTTCGGCCACGATTTGCCGAGTATCGAAAATCTTAAAAATTATGACCCTCCCACCATCACCCGGTTCTTTTCAGACCAGGGAGAGATTATCGGTGAATTCTTCGTCGAGAAAAGAGAGGTCGTCTCCCTCGAGCGCATGCCGGATCATTTGATCCATGCCTTCATTGCCGGGGAAGATGCAAGATTTTTTCAACACAAAGGGGTCGATTATCTCGCCATCTTAAGGGCCCTTTTTAAAAACATCTTTTCTGGGGAAATCGTTCAGGGCGGAAGCACGATCACCCAGCAGGTGGTCAAATCACTCCTCCTGACCCCTGAAAAGAGCGTATCGAGAAAGATACGGGAGGCCATCCTGTCATTTAAAATCGAAAGATATTTGACCAAGGAAGAGATTCTTTACCTCTATCTCAACCAGATCTACCTTGGACACGGAGCCTATGGGGTAGCATCGGCCGCGGAGGTCTACTTTGGAAAACCCGTGGAAGAGCTGAGTCTTCCTGAATCGGCCTTGCTCGCAGGACTACCGCAAGCCCCGTCAAAATACTCCCCATTTCACCATCCCGAACAGGCGAAGAGGAGGCAGGGTTATATTTTGAATCGGATGGTCGAAGAGGGGTTCATCACCGAGGCCGAAGCACATAAGGCGCTTCATGCGAAATTGGAGCTTAAAGAAAGAAGGCCTTCTCCCGCAGAGAAGGCGCCCCATTTCGTGGACCACGTGAGGAAGTATGTTGAAGAAAGATATGGAAAGGAGGCCCTCTATACGGGTGGGTTACAGGTTTTCACAACCCTTGACCTGTATGCGCAAAGGGCTGCCCAAGAGGCGGTCGAATCGGGTTTGAGAGAGATCGAAAAAAGGCAAAAATACCCTTCCGGCAGGGAGGGTCTAAATGTAGAAGGGGCCTTGATCTGTTTTGAACTCGACACAGGTTATGTGAAGGCCATGGTGGGCGGAAGAAATTATAAAAAAAGCCAGTTTAACAGAGCGACCCAAGCCTTACGGCAGACTGGGTCGGCTTTCAAACCGATCGTCTTCGCCTCAGCTCTCGACAGGGGCTATACCCCTGCCTCCATCGTTGTGGATTCTCCGATTGTTTTTGAATTCGGGGGCCAACGCTGGACACCCAAAAATTATGATGAGAAGTTTTCTGGACCCACCACTCTGAGAAATGCCCTCTCCCGTTCGATCAACGTGGTAACGGTCAAGATCGCTCGCGACATCGGAATCGATTATATCCGAGACTACGCCAGGACCCTCGGCATCACCTCCCCGCTTCATGACCATCTTGCCATGGCCCTTGGGTCATCGAGCCTCTCCCTCTTTGAATTGACCAAGGCCTATGCCGTTTTCGGAAATCAAGGGAAGAGGTTTACCCCGATCTTCATTAAGAAAATTCTGGACCGACACGGAAATCTCCTCGAGGAGAATCACCCATTAAACTACCCGGAAGACTTTACCCCTTCTGTCCAACTCATCAGTCCGCAGACTGCCTTTCTCATGACGAATCTTCTCGAAAGCGTGGTCCAGCAAGGAACGGGTTGGAGGGCCAAGGCCCTGGGAAGGCCTGTCGCCGCCAAAACAGGGACAACTGACCAATTTTTCGATGCCTGGTTTATCGGATATACTCCCGAGTTTGTCACGGGCGTTTGGGTGGGGTTTGACGAGGACAGATCTCTGGGCGAAGGAGAGACCGGAGCAAGGGCAGCCTCTCCCATCTGGGTCGACTTTATGTCAAGAATTCTTAAAAATAAAGAGGTCAGGAACTTTTCGAGACCGGATGGCATCGAATTCATGAAGATCGATCCCAAATCCGGTCAGATAAGCCAGCGGAAGGAAGCGATTTTAGAATGCTTCAGAGAAGGGACCGGACCCTATAAAAAAGATATTCAAGTCTCCTTGAGGCCATCCATCGATTTCTTCAAATTAGACCTGAACCACTCTGGATCTAAAAAATGAGGGAAGGCGGGATGGGGTAAGGAGGGTAACTTTGGTGCCGAAGGGGGGATTTGAACCCCCACGGACCCGATTGTCCACTAGACCCTGAATCTAGCGCGTCTACCAATTCCGCCACTTCGGCCCGGTGTAAATTGAAAACAGCCCAAATTCTATTTTATATTTTTTTAAAATATTGTCAAGGCGACCTAAAAAGGGAAAAAAGGGTAAAAAAAAAGACCGCCCACCATCCCAATTCCAAAGCGCCTTATGGAAATCATACGAGGGATCGATAACTTACGAAAACCTTTGAAAAACCCTGTGGTCACCCTGGGGAATTTCGATGGTGTCCATCTCGGTCACCAGAGGATTTTTGAAAAAGTCAAAGCCGAAGCCCGAAGGGTGGGTGGGGAATCGATGGTGATCACTTTCGAGCCCCATCCCTTAAAAATCCTCTCACCTAACCAGTGCCCTCCCCTTCTCACCCCCTTCCGGAAAAAGATGTGGCTTCTCGAAAAAACAGGGGTGGAGAAGGTCCTCTGTATCCATTTCACCCAGGCCTTTTCCGAACTCTCTCCCTTCGAATTTGTCAAAAATATTCTGGTGGACCAGGTCGGGGCTCAAAAGGTCTATATCGGATATAATTACCGTTTCGGAAAAGGGAAGGCCGGGGATGCAACCGCCCTCAAAGAGATATGCGGTCAATTCGGGGTTGAAGTAGAGGTGGTGGAGGCCCTCACCGTGGGGGAAATCGTCGTCAGCAGTTCCAAAATCCGAGAGCTCATCAAAGAAGGGGATGTCAAAAGGGCTGCAAGCCTCCTCGGCAGGCCCTATCCTGTCTTCGGACGAGTGATCGAGGGGGCGAAACGGGGACACCTCCTCGGTTTCCCCACCGCAAATCTCGAGATGGGAGAAGAACTCTATCCCAAGCCGGGAGTCTATGCCGTCCGGGTGGCCTGGCAGGGCAAAGAGTTCAAAGGGGTGGCCAACATGGGTTTCAATCCGACCTTCGAGGCCAATGCCCTGAGTCTCGAAATCCACCTTTTAAATTTCCAAGGAGATCTCTACGGCGAGGAACTGCAGGTTTCTTTTGTAGAGCGGATCCGAGACGAAATCCGCTTTCCTTCGACCGAAGCCTTAATCACGCAGATCAAAAACGACATCGCATGGGCCGAACGAAATGTGTTCGGGATCAATGGATCAATCTCCCGAACCTCTCCCATTTGATTTCGTCCCAGATCCAGGGAAACAGGATGTGGAGAAAACTCGGCCCCGAAAAATAGATGAGAAAGGCCTTGCCCTTGACCTCGTTAAGGTGGACAAACCCCCAGACCCGACTGTCCTGGCTGTTATCCCGGTTGTCTCCAAGGACGAAGAGATGGTCTTTCGGGACGACGACATGCTCGAAAGGACCGATAGGGCCGAGCGACTTCCTCAACGAATTTCGGGTTTGGTAATATCCCCACGGGTCTTCCATCCGTTTCCCGTTGATAAAGACCTGGTCGCCTTCAATATCGATCCGGTCTCCCTCCACCCCGATCACCCGTTTGATGAAATCCTTCGATCGGTCCTTCGGGAAGACAAAGACGATCACGTCTCCTCGTTGCGGCCTCTGATACTGGAAGAGCTTCTTCTGGGTAAAAGGGATCTTCACCCCATAGATGAATTTGCTCACCAGGATATGGTCACCGACCTGGAGGGTGGGCTCCATGGAACTCGAAGGGATTTTGAAGGCCTGAACGATAAAGGTCCGGATGAAGAGGGCGATCAAGACCGCGATGGCGATCGGCTCGACATACTCTTTGAGAATCTTTCGGAAGGTCATAGGTTATTTCGGTTATTCGATCAACTCTTTATAGAGCTGGGATTTTCGGTCTTTCAGAAAAGGCCACTCCCTCCTCACCTGGTCGATCTGCCTGAGATCGATCTCGATGAAGGCAATGCCCTCCTTCATCCCGCTCGGTTTGTCCATCAGTTCCCCTTCGGGGGAGACGCAGAAGGACTTTCCGTAAAAGTCCTGCTTCTCCTCGCTTCCTACCCGGTTCACCCGAAAGATAAATACGCCGTTGGTCATCGCATTGCTGGCGATCACCGTCCGCCACTTCTCCTGAGAGGCAAAGGCCGCTGCCGTTGGGGCGAAGATGATCTGGGCTCCTTTCAACGCCAAGATCCTCGACCCCTCCGGAAAGAAATTATCCCAGCAGATTTGGACGCCGAGGATTGCAAATCGGGTTCGAAATATCGGAAATCCCAGATTTCCGGTGGAAAAGTAGTATCGTTCCTCCCAGAGGGGAATCTGGGGGACATGGATCTTCCGATAGATCCCGGAGAGACTCCCATCCGCGTCGATCACAACGGCGGAATTGAAATACGACTGCCCCTCCTTCTCGAAAAAAGGACAGACCAGGACCACGCCATTCCTTTTGGCCAGAGCCTGCATCTGCTGGACCATCGGACCGTCCGCTGTCTCAGCCAGGGCGAAATGGTCGGAAGCCATCTCCTTGGGAAACCAGTGAGTGCTAAACAATTCCGGGAAGCAGAGGATTTGGGCCCCCCGTTCAATGGCAATCTCTGCAAACCGGATGGCCTTAGCGATGTTGGCCTCCTTCTCTTCGGAACAGGAAAACTGAATCCCCGCGAGTTTAATCAAGACCTCCTGCCCCCAATCCGAAATTTCCAAAATGCTAACAGAGTGAGAGGGAGAGTGTCAACCCTGCGGAAAGTAAAAAAGGCGGAAGAAGGGGCGCTCTTCTCCCGTAAAATGAGGACGGAAGGCTCCCTAAATCTTTATTGCATTTTTTTGTAAGGAATTTATAATGTTTGAAGGTCTAGATGTTCTGGCCATGACCTTGAAAACACCTCTCCCATTGAATCAGGAAGCTCGCCTTACACTGGTCCGGGCTTCGAGGTAGAGGACTTAAATGGAATAGACAGGGCCGGGTCCCCGCCTGAAAGGCGGGGCTTTCTCAACCGCCCCTTTTGCATGCCCCGATAAAAAGGGGACGAGATTGAAGGACCAAAATTTCTCATGAGGATTCTCGTCATCGAAGACGAAGTCAAGGTGGCCAATTTTATTAAGAAGGGCCTCGAAGAGGAACGTTACGCCGTGGATGTCGCTCTGGATGGAGAGGCCGGTCTCCACCTCTCCGAGGTCAACGATTACGACCTGATCGTCCTCGATTTGATGATTCCGAAAATCGACGGCCTGGAGGTCTTAAGAAGGATACGGAATCGTAAAAATAGGGTTCCTATACTGGTTGTTACCGCGAAGGACACGGCCGAAGATATTGTCAGGGGCTTGGATTCGGGATGTGACGATTATTTGACAAAGCCCTTTGAATTTAAAGTCTTCTTGGCCAGAATCCGGGCCCTCCTGCGTCGTGACCGAGCGGAGGTGGAACCGGTTCTCAAGGTCGCTGACCTAACCCTCTCGCCAGTCACCCACAAGGTGAAAAGGGGAGACAAAGAGATCGAACTCACAGCCAAAGAGTATGCCCTTTTAGAATATTTCATGAGGAATCCGAACAAGGTGTTGACGCGGACCATGATTTCGGAACATGTCTGGGATTACCATTTTGATTCGATGACGAATGTGATCGATGTCTACGTCAATTATCTGAGGAAAAAGATCGACAAGGGGTTCGAACCCAAATTGATTCATACCATCCGGGGTGTGGGTTACATCCTCTCGCCAGACAAGGGCTAAAAGGACAACCCCAGGGATCTTCCCGGGGTCGAGGGGTATTGAAAAGGAGCGATGGATTTCCGAAGCCTGCGATTCAAACTCACCCTTTGGTATGTCCTCATTTTGGGCATCCTCCTCATCTCCTTCAGCGCCCTTTTATACCTTACCCTCTCCCGGAGCCTCTATCAGGAAGTCGACCGGAAATTGAGGATCCTCGCCGAGGCGATCGCTTCGGAGTCGACCTCCCCCCTGTCGAAATTTACTTTCGGAACGATCGATCAGGCCCTTGAGGCCTCCATGAATCTCAGGCCCATCGGAAAGTTCATCCAGGTCCTCGACGAATCGGGAAGGATCGGAAGAACTTCCGAAAACCTGAAAAACACCCAGCTTCCCATCACCTTAAAAGCCTTGAGGAATGGGGCCAAAGGGCTGATCACTTACGAAACGAATCGATCGATCCACAATACCCCCTTGAGGATCATCACCTATCCCGTCATGGAACAGAACCAGGTCACCAAGATGATCCAGGTGGCTTCTTCTTTGGAGGACGTCGAAGAAGCCCTGGATACCCTTCTGCTCATCCTATGTGTGACCGTCCCCTCGATTCTCCTTATCGCAAGCCTCGGGGGGCTATTTCTTGCCAACAAGGCCTTGAAGCCCGTTGACCAAATCACCCAGACCGCCCGGATGATCACCTCTCAAAACCTGAACCAGAGGATCCAAACCTCCAAGGTGAAAGATGAGATATCGAGGCTGATCGACACCTTCAACGAGATGATCTCCCGCCTCGATCACTCCTTCCGCCAGATCAAACAATTCACCACCGACGCCTCCCACGAGCTCAAGACGCCTCTGACGATTCTCAAGGGAGAGGTGGAGGTCGCCCTCCGGAAGAGGCGCGAGCCTTACGAATACGAACAGATCCTTCAAAGCAACCTCGAGGAGATCGATCGTATGTCCAAAATCGTTGAAGATCTCCTGTTGCTCTCCAAGGCCGATATCGGAGAGATTCGACTGAGCCGAGAGGAGATCCATCTCAAGCAGCTCCTCTGTGAATTGACCGAGCAGATGAAGATCCTGGCCCGGCCTAAGAATATTGAAATTAGAATGGTCTCGGAAGAACCGAACGGAGCAGAGGAGGTTCATATCCTGGGCGATCCGCTCCGGATGAGGGAACTTTTTATAAACCTCATCGATAACGGCATAAAGTATACTGAACCCGGTGGAACCGTTTCGATCTCCCTCACCAAAGAGAAGAACGACGTTCTCCCTTCCAACCCCCATGACCCTCAACCGAAAGTTAACTTTGCAAAAATTACCATCACGGATACCGGGATCGGCATATCCCAGGAAGACCAGAAGAAGATTTTCAACCGATTTTATCGGGTGGATAAGGCCCGTTCAAGGGAACAGGGGGGAAGCGGGTTGGGCCTCAGCATCTGTAAATGGATCGTCGAAGCCCACCAGGGAGAAATCTCGGTCCAAAGCGAACTGGGCAAAGGAAGCACCTTCATCGTCAGGCTCCCACTCCTCTCGCCCGGGCCCTCCGTGGACAAATATTGACCAATTGGCACGTTTTCATTAACTATTAGTGTGTGGGGCTTGCGGTAGAATTAAATTCATTGAAAGATTCCAAAGAATTACAAAATGGTCAAATTTTGGCACCAACCTTGCACAAAAATAAAAAGCCACCAAAAAATAATCTGGTTTAAAAAGGGATAAGGAGTTAAATTTGTCTGAGCGTCTCGGAGAGCTGCTGGTCAAGAGAAACTTCATCACCCCCGAACAGCTCAAAAAAGCCCAAGAAGAACAGAAGTTAAAGGGGGGAAGGTTAGAATCCATCCTGGTGAAATTGGGCTATCTTAAGGAGGACGAGCTGCTGGCCTTCTTGAGTGCCCAGTACCGTGTCCCGTCGGTAAAATTATCGAAGATCGAGATCAATCCCAACGTCACCAAATTGATCCCCCCCAGCATCTCCAAGAAATATTTCATCATCCCGATCAACCGTGTGGGGCCGAAATTGACCCTTGCGATGGCCGATCCGAGCAACATCGTCGTCATCGACGAGATCAAGTTTATGACCGGATTCAACGTCGAACCGGTCGTAGCCTCGGAAACGGAGATCGTGGATGCCATCAAGAAGTATTATGGTGGGGGGGGAAGCATCTCGGGATCGGGTTCGAACAGCTTCCAGCCCCTCGACTATACCTTGGAAGAGGAAAAATCCTCCAATGCCGATCTGGACCTCCTCGACCATGACCTCGTGGATGTGGACGAATTTGACAAGCTGGTCCATGGTGCCGTCGATTCGGTGGAGGTGGTCGAGAACCAGACCGCTGAGGAGACAGAGGAGATCGGGGGGCCCATCATCAAGATCGTCAACGGGATCCTCATCAAGGCCATCAAGGTGGGCGCCAGCGATATCCATTTTGAACCTTATGAAAGGAGCTTCCGGGTTCGGTACCGTGTGGATGGGGTCATGAGGCGAGAAATGACCCTCCCCATCCAGATCAAGAACGCCATCGTTTCCCGTCTCAAGATCATGGCGAAGCTGGATATCGCCGAAAGAAGGCTTCCCCAGGATGGCCGGATCAAGTTGCGCCTCGGGAAAGGGAGGGAGATGGACTTCAGGGTCTCCACCGTCCCCGTCCTTTTCGGAGAGAAAGTGGTCCTCCGGCTCCTCGATAAATCGGCCCTCCAACTGGATATGACCAAACTGGGGTTCGAGGAGTCCTCTCTCGAGGACTTTAAAAATGCCCTGAAAAAACCCGTCGGGATGATCCTGGTGACGGGTCCCACGGGAAGCGGAAAGACGACGACCCTCTATTCGGCCCTCTCAGAACTGAACAAGGAGACGGAAAACATCATGACCGCCGAAGACCCCGTGGAATACAATTTCATGGGGATCAACCAAGTTCAGATGCACGAGGAGATCGGCCTCACCTTTGCGTCGGCCCTTCGGTCGTTCCTCCGTCAGGACCCTGACATCATCATGGTCGGGGAGATCAGGGATTTTGAAACCGCCCAGATAGCGGTCCAGGCCGCCCTGACGGGGCACCTCGTCCTGAGCACGCTGCACACCAACGACGCCCCTGGGACCATCACCCGTTTGATCGACATGGGGATCGAACCCTTCCTGATCGCCTCCTCCGTCATCCTGATTCTGGCCCAGAGGCTGGTCCGTAAGATCTGTGTCGAATGTCGAGAGCCCATCAAGGTCCATCCCCAATTGTTAATCGATCTCGGGGTCTCGCCCGACGAGGTCAAGACGTTTCCCGTCTTTAAAGGGAGAGGGTGTCCCATCTGCAACCAGACAGGTTATAAGGGGAGGATCGGTCTCTATGAAGTCATGCCCATCAAGGATGAGATCAAGGAGCTGATCCTTGCCAGGGCCTCCTCTTCGGAAATCAAAAAAGAGGCCATCCGCTTGGGCATGAAGACCCTCCGTCAGAGCGGGATCATTAAGATTCGAGAAGGTTTGACCACGATCGAGGAGGTGCTCCGTTCTACGATGGACGATCGCTGAGGCGCCTCCGAATCAAGGGAAGGAGTCCACATGGTCGAATTACAAAAATTGCTTGAAGTCATGATCGAAAAGGGGGCTTCCGACCTTCACATCACGACGGGAAGCCCACCCCAGTGCCGCATCGATGGGAGGCTGGTGAGCATCGATTCGACGGTCCTGACCGCCCAGGACACCAAACGACTCTGTTATAGCGTGCTCACCGACGCCCAGCGCCATAAGTTTGAAGAGGAATGGGAACTCGATTTCTCCTTTGGCATCAAAGGGCTGAGCCGATTCCGGGGCAACATCTTCATGCAACGGGGAGCGGTGGCGGGCGCCTTCCGGGCCATCTCCTTTGACATCCTCAACTTCTCGGAACTGGGGATCCCGCCCATCGTCAATGAGCTCATCAAGAAACCCAAGGGCCTGGTCCTGGTCACCGGCCCCACCGGCACAGGGAAATCGACCACCCTCGCCGCGATGATCGACAAGATCAATACGGAACGGAACGCCCACATCATCACCATCGAAGACCCCATTGAATACCTCCATCGCCACAAAAACTGCATTGTCAACCAAAGAGAGGTCAACTCCGACACCAAAGGGTTCGCCAATGCCCTCCGCCATGTCCTCCGCCAGGACCCGGACATCATCCTGATCGGTGAGATGAGGGATCTCGAGACGATTCAGGCCGCCCTGCTCACCGCCGAAACCGGACACCTCACCTTTGCCACCCTTCATACGAACTCCTGCGTGGAGACGATCAACCGGATCATCGATGTCTTTCCGCCCCATCAGCAACAACAGGTCCGGACCCAGCTCTCCTTCGTCCTGGAAGGGATCCTCGCCCAGCAACTCATCCCCAAATTGGGGGGCAAGGGTCGGGTCCTGGCCATGGAGGTGCTGATCCCCAATCCGGCGATTCGAAACCTCATCCGGGAAGACAAGATCCAGCAAATCTACTCCTTGATGCAGGTGGGACAGGCCCGTTTCGGGATGCAGACGATGAACCAAGCCCTCCTCTCCCTTGTCGAACGTCACCTCATCTCCGTGGAGGATGCCATGGAACGGAGCCACAACCTCGACGAGTTCCGGCAGATGTTATCCAACGCGGGCGTGTTGGGAGGCAGGAGGGAGAGGCAGATGAAATCCACCTAAGAGAGGGGGCCCCTTCCATTCTTCGTCGAATGGGAAATCAAACGAGGTTCTCCGAGAGGATCAACGATGCCAATCTACAAATGGGAAGGAAAGACACTGAAAGGGACGATCAAGAAGGGAGAGCTCGAAGCCCCGAGCGAGGCGGCCATTCGGATCCACCTTCGCCAGCAGAACATCATCCCAACCAAGATCGTGCCCAAGGGGAAGGAGATCAAGCTCTCGTTCCCCGTGGGGAAGAAGGTCCCCAGGCGAAGCATCGCCATCTTCACCCGCCAGCTGGCCACGATGATCGATGCCGGACTGCCCCTTGTCCAATCGCTGGACATCCTCGCCTCCCAACAGGAGAACAAGACCTTCAAGAACATCATCCGGGAGATCCGGGAGGATGTGGAGGGAGGATCGACCTTCGCCGGGGCCCTGAAGAAGCATCCCTCGGTCTTCGATGAGCTCTACACCAACCTGGTCGTGGCTGGTGAGGAGGGGGGGATCCTTGACAATATCCTGACCCGACTCTCCAACTATATCGAAAAGGCCGAGGCCCTGAAGAAGAAGGTGAAATCGGCGATGATCTACCCCGCCATCATCGTCACGGTGGCCGTCCTGGTCGTCATCATCTTGATGATCTTCGTCATCCCTGTCTTTGAGACCATGTTCAAATCCGCAGGGCAATCCTTACCCCTCCCCACCCTCGTCGTCCTCGCCATCAGCAAATTTATTAAAAAGTACATCTTGGTCTTCATCCCCTTTCTCATCCTGCTCGTCTTTCTGTTCAGGAAGTTTTACCGGACCGAAGCCGGCCGGACCTTGGTGGACCGGCTCACCCTGAAAGTCCCGGTCTTCGGGATGCTCCTCAAAAAGGTGGCCGTGGCCCGATTTGCCCGGACCCTCGGCACCTTGGTGAGCAGCGGGGTGCCAATCCTCGATGGCCTTCAGATCGTTTCGAGGACCGCCGGGAACCGAACGATCGAAACCGCCATCCTGAATGCCAGGGCCAGCATCCGAGAGGGCGAAACCATCGCCGAACCCTTGGGCCGAAGCGGCATCTTCCCTCCCATGGTCATCCAGATGATCTCCGTCGGGGAATCGACAGGGGCCCTCGATGCGATGTTGGCCAAGATCGCCGATTTCTATGACGATGAGGTCGACGTGGCGGTCAGCAACCTGACCTCCTTGCTCGAGCCCTTCCTCATGGTCTTTCTCGGCGTGGTCATCGGAGGGGTGGTCATCTCGATGTACCTCCCCATCTTCCAGATGGCCTCTGCCTTACATTAAAGGTCCTATGGAGGTGGCAAAAGAACCGAACGATGGAATCCCATCCGACCCCATCCTTCAGCGATCCGAAGATGGAAAAGAGCATCAAAGGGCTGATGCTCTGTCGGGTCCTCATCCTCACCCTCCTCCTGGGGATCGCCTACCTCTTCCAGATCTACGAGAAGAAGTACTTCTTCATCCCCATGACCCCTCCCTTCTACTACTTTATCAGCCTCTTTTACCTGACCACCGCGATCTATGCCTTCCTCCTCAAACGGCTCAAGGATTTGGGGACATTTGCCCTGGTCCAACTCTTCCTCGACCATCTCTTCATCGCCGGATTGATCCTCTTCACTGGAGGAAACGAAAGCTATTTCCCCATCGCCTATTTCTTCACCATCCTCGGAAGCAGCATCCTCTTCTTTAAGAAGGGGGCCTTCTACTCCGCCTCCTTCGCCACTCTGCTCTACGGCCTCACCCTTTTGCTCCAACATTACGGTTGGATCCGGCTCCCCCACCAGACGGCCCCTCCCGAGGCCAGCCAGGTCTTCTATCCTCTCATCACCTATCTGGCGGCCTTCTACATCATCGCCTTCTTGAGCAGTCTGGTGGCGGAGGAGCTGAAAAAGAAGAAGCGGGAACTGATTCAGAAGCAGGTCGACTACGAGCAACTGGAGGCCTTCAACCGGAATATTGTGCAAAGCCTGGACAGCGGCCTGCTCACCATCGATCTGGAAGGCCGGATCAACTTCCTCAACCGGACCGCCGAAAAGATCCTAAACCGGAAGGCCGAGGCGTTGAAGTCTCGTCCGATCGGAGAACTCTTTCCGGAAATCGCCAAGGTCCTGAGGAATTTCAAACCCTCCTCGAACCCTCTCCTGGACTATCAACGATACGAGACCCTCCTCGACGAGCCGGATGGGCGAAGAACCCATCTCGGTTTCTCCATCTCCCCCCTGACCGATCCTGAAGGGGCGGTGATCGGCCATATCCTCATTTTTCAGGACATCACCCGGTTCAAGGAGATGGAAGAACAGATGAAACGGTGCGATCGGATGGCCGCCATTGGCGCCCTGGCCGCGGGGATGGCCCATGAGATCCGGAATCCTTTGGCCTCCTTGAGCGGGGCGATCCAGATGCTGAAATCCGAGCTGGAGCTCGACGCCCCTAAAGAATACCTGATGGACATCACCCTGCGGGAGACTGAGAGGCTCAATGCCTTGATCAACGACTTCCTCCTCTTTGCCCACCCGCCGCAGCTACAGCCATCTCCTTGGAGGATCGCCCCGATCCTCGACGAAACCATCGAATTATTCAGACATTCTCCCTACTTCCACCCAGGAATCCAACTGACCAGGGCCAATGGCGAGGGGGAGGAGATCGAGGCCATGATCGACCCTGGCCAAATCCGTCAGGTCTTCTGGAACCTCCTGATCAATGCAGCCCAGGCGATCCCCGAGCAAGGCACGATCCGAATCGGGATCGAGAAGCTCTGCGGAGCCCCTCGGGTCGGCTATGCCTTTCCCGTCGATCGAGCCGATGAATGGGTTAAAATCACCATCGCGGATACGGGGGTCGGGATCTCACCCCAGGAAAAGGAAAAGATCTTCGATCCCTTCTACACCACGAAAGAGGGGGGAACGGGTCTGGGCCTCTCGATCGTCCACAAAATCATCGAAAACCATCAAGGGATCATCCGGGTTGAGAGCGAGCCGGGCAGGGGGACCGCCGTGATCCTCTATCTCCCGGCAAATGTCGAGGGAACCCCATCCCTCCCTCCAGGAGAAAGGAGAGAATGCTGAAAGAGAAGATCTTAGTGGCCGATGACGAGAAAAGCATGAGGACCCTCCTCGAGATGATGTTAAAAAAAGAGGGCTACCAGGTCACCCTCGCCTCCAATGGAGAAGAGGTGATGCGGCTGCTCGAGAAGGATATTTACGACTTGGCCCTCCTCGATATCCGCATGCCCAAGCAGGACGGGCTTGCCGCCCTGAAACAGATCAAGATGGTCTCCCCCGAGACCGAGGTGATCATGATCACCGCCTATGCGTCGGCGGACACGGCCATCCGGGCCATGAAGGAGGGAGCCTACGACTATATCACGAAACCCTTCAAGATCGAAGAGATCAAGCTCGTCATCCAAAACGCCCTCGAGAAGAAACACCTCCAGAAAGAGAACCGGCTCCTTAAAGAGGTGGTGAAAGAACGCTACCACTTCGAAAAGATCATCGGCCAGAGCCCGAAGATGCTCGAACTCTACGATCTCTTGGCCAAAGTGGCCCCAACCAAGACCAATATCCTGATCACCGGAGAAAGCGGGACGGGGAAGGAACTGGTGGCCAAGGCGATCCACTACAACAGCCCCCGGAAAGAGAAGCCCTTCGTGACCTTGAACTGCGGCGCCATCCCTGAAACCCTCATCGAAAGCGAGCTCTTCGGCCATATGAAAGGGGCCTTTACCGATGCCATCACGACCAAGAAGGGGCTGTTCGAAGTCGCCGACGAGGGCACGCTCTTTCTCGACGAGATCAGCGAACTCCCCCTGATGATGCAGGTGAAGCTGCTGCGGGTGCTTCAGGACAGGGAGTTCAAACGGGTCGGGGGGACCGAGGACATTCGGGTGGATGTCCGCATCATCTCGGCCACCAACAAGGACCTCGAGGAGGCGGTCCGGGAAAAACGGTTTCGGGAGGACCTCTTCTACCGTCTCAACGTGATCCAGATCAAGCTCCCTCCCCTCCGGGAACGGAAGGAAGACATCCCCCTTCTGGCCGCCCATTTTTTGAAAAAATATTCGGAGGAGCTGGGAAAGGAGATCACCCGAATCTCGCCCGAAGCGCTCCGCCTCCTGATGCAATACGACTACCCCGGAAACGTCAGAGAACTCCAGAACATCATCGAGCGGGCGGTGGCCCTCGAAACCGCCTCCGAGTTGACCCCCGAAAACCTCAACTCCTATATGCAGGGCCAGATGCTCTTCAAGAAGAACCTCTTCGATCTCGAGATCCCGAACGAGGGGATCGATCTCGAAAAGATCGTCGAGGAGGTGGAGCGGACCCTCCTGATCAAGGCCCTCGACCGGACCAAGGGGATCAAAAAGAAAGCGGCCGAGCTCCTCCGGATCAACTTCCGCTCCATGCGCTACCGCCTCGAGAAGTATGGGCTCAACAACACAGAGCAACGCTGATCGGCCTACTCCCGTTTAAATTGCCGGTTCATCTCCTCGAGGGTGACCACATAGAAGATGGGCCGGCCATGGGGGCAGGTCAGGGAGGGAGGGAAAGGATAGAGGGGCTCAAGGAGTTTTTCGATCTCCTGCGGGTTTAGGCTGTAATTGGCCCGGACCGAAGCGTGACAGGCCAGGGACGTAAGGAAGGCCTGAAGATCGGGAGTTCCTCCCCTCTGGAAGGCGGCAAGGTCTTTCAAAACCAACCGGAGGGTCTCCTCGGCCCTCTCGATTTGGAGAAGGGATGGGATCGAGCGGACCGCATAGAGCCTTTCTCCTACGGCCTCGATTTCGAATCCCCCTGCTTTCAACTCATCCTGGAACGAATCGATCAGAAGCGACTCTTCAAGGGAGACCTCGATCAAGAGAGGAAGAAGCAACGGCTCGGGCGCAAGGCCCTCCTCCTCGGTCTCCCTCTTGAGCCTCTCATAGAGGATCCTTTCGTGGGCCGCGTGTTGATCCACAAAGATAAGCCTCCTGTCCGTTTCGATGAGGATATAGGTCCCCCAAAGTTGACCCACGACCCGAAAGGACCCCCTTCTTTCCCAGGAGGAGTGAGGTTCCCCTACCCTTATGTTCTCATAAAGCCCCCTCTCGCCTTGGGGATCGCCAAGGGGAAGGGGATGGGAGGACGATGGGGGGCTGGCCTCTTCTTCTTTTAGCTTTGGCTTGCCCACCGAACTTTTCCCGAGGGACCTTTCTTCCAAGAGGCCCCGGAGGGAGGCCCATACCGTCTGATAAATCCTCTCGGGGTCTCGAAATCTTACCTCCGCTTTGGCCGGGTGGACATTGACATCGACCCAGGAGGGAGGAAGATCGAGCATCAAAATCGTGACGGGATATCGGTCCGAAGGGAGATAGGTCTGATAGGCGTTGAGGATCGCCCGGTTCAGGATCCGGTCTCTCACCCACCGGCGCTGAACGTAAGTAAAAAAGCCCTCCCGATTCACCTTAGAAAAGGGGGGAAGGCTTGTCAATCCCCTCACCTCCACGCCTCCCTCTTCATAATCGAAGGGGCAGAGGTGGTCGATCACCTCCCTTCCGAGAACGGCTTCGGCCCGAACCAGAAGGGAGTCCGTCCTGATCAGCTCTTCGAGCAGACGGCCTTCGTGGATCAGCTTGAAGGTGATGGAGGGAAAGGCCAGGCCGATCCGGTGAAACTGGTTCAGGATATAGCGCAGTTCTGTGCGGATCGACCTCAGAAACTTTCTCCGGGCCGGAAGATTGTAAAAAAGGTCGAGGACCTCCACCTCCGTCCCCACGGGGCAGCCGACCTCCGAGAGGCCCTGAAGCTCCCCCCCTTCAGAGATCGCCTGGGTCCCATAGAGCAAGCCAGGGGGCCGGCTTCGGATGATCATCTTGGAGACCGAGGCGATGCTCGGCAAGGCCTCTCCCCTGAATCCAAGGGTCTGGATGGAAGAGAGA
Organism: Thermodesulfobacteriota bacterium; assembly: GCA_026415035.1. Lineage (NCBI taxonomy): Bacteria > Pseudomonadati > Thermodesulfobacteriota > Thermodesulfobacteriota bacterium. Next base: position 19,010 of record JAOAHX010000001.1, read on the forward strand.
TCCTCGGCATTCTGAATCTTGCTCGTGGCGAACCGCTGGAGGGCCAAGGGGACATCCTCAGGAACCATCCCTTCCCCGTCGTCACATACGCGAATCCGTTGAAGCCCACCCCCCTGGAGTTCGACGACGATCTCCGAGGCTCCCGCATCGATCGCGTTCTCGATCAGCTCTTTGACCACCGAGGCCGGCCTTTCAACGACCTCTCCGGCCGCGATCTTCTGAGCCACAGGGTCCGGCAGTATTCGAATCTTGGCCGTTCCCATTGGAGGCCCTGCCCCTCCCCCTCTAACCTTCCCCTAACTCGACGAAGGCCCCGATCCTCCTGAACTTCTCATATCGGGCCTCGAGAAGATGTTCGATCGGTTGCCCCTCCAGTTCCTTCAGGTGTCTGGCCAAGGCCTCCCGGATCCTTCCGGCCATCGTCTGAGGATCCCGGTGTGCCCCTCCCAAGGGCTCCTCGATCACCTCGTCTACCACGCCGAACTGAAAGAGGTCTCGGGCAGTCATCTTGAGGGATTCTGCGGCGGCGGCTTTCCCCCTCTCCCCATCTTTATAGAGAATGGCCGCACACCCCTCCGGAGAGATGACGGAATAAATGGCATACTCCAGCATCAAGATCCGATCTCCCACGCCAATGGCGAGGGCCCCGCCACTGCCGCCCTCTCCGATGACTAGGGTCAGGATGGGAGTTCGAAGCGTGGCCATGGCCTTGAGATTTCGGGCGATGGCCTCTGCCTGGCCCCGCTCTTCAGCCCCTACCCCTGGAAAGGCCCCGGGGGTGTCGATCATGGTGATCAACGGTTTTTTAAAGGTCTCTGCCATCTTCATCAACCTCAAGGCCTTTCGATACCCTTCGGGATGGGGCATTCCGAAGTTCCGACTTGCCATTTCTTTGACGTCTTTTCCTTTTTGATGGGCGATCACCACGACCGGCCTCCCCTGAAATTCCGCCAATCCCCCAACGATGGCCGGATCATCGCCGAAAACGCGATCCCCATGCAATTCGATGAAGTCCTTGAACAGGGTTTCAATATAATAAGAGGCCTTGGGACGATCGATGTGTCTGGCCAGCTGGGTGATCTGCCAGCCCGTTAAATTGGAGAAAGTCTCCTTCCTCAGGCGCTGGAGTTTCTCCTCGAGGGCCCGGATCTGACCTTCGAGGTTGAGATGTTTTCCCCTGGCGACCCGCTTCAGCTGTTCGATCTCGTTTTCGAGATCGAGGAGGGGTTTTTCAAAGTCGAGGTAATGCCTCACCATCGTTCAATTTCCCTCAAGCGAGACAGTACAGGAGGGGAAAATCTCTCCCATACGGTCTTGGAACGGGGTCGAAGGGTTTACCCCGTATTCTTCCGAAAATTCGATCACCGTCTCCTGCTCGTCCCCATCGACCACGTGAAGAAAGAAACGGGCAGGCCCTCGATGGATCAGAAGGGTCTCCTTGAGCTGGGTCAACCGTTGGGGCGAGAGGGAGGGATAAGGGACCTTTACGTGGACCGACTTCGGAAAGGCCATCCCCTGTTGGAGAGGAAAGATTTCGAGGGCCTTGATCTTGATCCTTTCCTCGGCAAGATCGAGCGTCCCCCGGACCATGATGGGCTCCCCCCCTTTGATAGAGCTCAACGCCGTTTTATAAGTCTCGGGAAAAAGGATGACTTCGACCGTCCCCTTCATGTCCTCAAGGGTCAGAAAGGCCATGCGATCTCCCTTTCGGGTCATGATCTCTTTGACGGCGCTGACCAACCCACAGAGCTTCACCTCCTGGCCATTTTGAAGCCGTGGCAGGGTAGAGGTGTCCTCCCCGCTCCACCGCCTGATCTCCTCCTGATAGCTTTCGAGGGGATGGCGGGTGACGTAAAAACCGATCGTCTCTTTTTCAAAGAGGATGAGTTGGGAGGGAGGAAACTCGTCGATGTCGGGATAGGAGAAGTCCCCTTTCGGACGGGAGACATCCCACATGCTCAACTGATGGGTTTCCGAACGCTTTTGAAATCCTTGGACCCGTTCCAACAAGGCATCGAGGACGCTCAACATCTGGGAGCGATAGGCCTTCGAAAAATCGAAGGCCCCGCATTTGATCAGGCTCTCGATCACCCGGCGATTGACCTTCCTCAGGTCTACCCTTTCACAGAAGTCCTGGAGGGACTGGAACCTTCCCCTCTCCGCTCTCTCCCGCAGGATGACCTCGATGGCGGCTTCTCCGACATTTTTCACCGCGGCCAGACCGAACCGGATCTGGTTCCCCACTACCGAGAAGTGTTTCTGGCTCTCGTTGATATCCGGGGGGAGGACCGGGATGGACATCTCCCGGCATTCGGCGATGTAGCGGACAATCTTGTCGGTGTTCTGGGCCTCGCTGGTCAGCAGGGCGGCCATAAATTCGATCGGAAAGTGGGTCTTCAGATAGGCCGTCTGATAGGCGATCAGGGCGTAGGCCGCGCTGTGCGATTTGTTGAAGCCATAGCGACCGAAGGTCTCCATCTGCTCGAAGATCTTCTCGGCCTTCTTCTGGGAGATCCGGTTCTTTTTGGCCCCTTCCAGGAATTTCTTCCTCTGCCTTTCCATCTCGGCCGGATCCTTCTTGGCCATGGCCCGTCTGAGATCGTCCGCATCGTCCAGGGAATAGTTGGCCAGCCGGCTGGCGATGCGCATCACCTGTTCCTGATAGACGATGACGCCATAGGTCTCTTTAAGAATCCCTTCGAGCTCGGGGACCTCATAGGTGATCCCCACCTTGCCCTGTTTCCGCTTGACGAACTCCTCGACCATGCCGCTGTCGAGGGGGCCCGGCCGGTAAAGGGCCAACAGGGCGATGATGTCTTTGAAACTTTCGGGTTTCAGCTTCATCAACAAATCTCTCATCCCCGAGCTTTCGAGTTGGAAGATCCCGAGATTGGACCCCGAGCTCAACGCAGCGTAGACGTCCGGGTCGTCGAGGGGGATCTGGGAGAGGTCGATCGTGATCCCCCGGTTGGCCCGGATGAGTTCGAGGGTATGGTGGAGCATCGTCAAGGTCTTGAGCCCCAAGAAATCGAATTTGACCAGGCCGATGGCCTCCACCTCCTTCATCGCATATTGGGTGACGACCTCACCGTCCTGGTCTCGATAGAGGGGGAGGTACTCCATTAACGGCCGGTTGGCGATGACCACGCCCGCGGCATGGGTAGAGGCATGGCGGGTCAACCCTTCGAGGGATCGGGCGATCTGAAACAGGTTGGAGATCCGGGGATCTTGCTCCATCAGCTCGTTCAATTGGGGTTCCCTCTGAAGGGCCTCCTCAAGGGTGATATTCGGCCCCGGCGGAATCAGTTTGGCGATCCGATCCACCTCCGCATAGGGGATTCCCAGGACCCGGCCCACATCCCGGATCACCGCCCTGGCCTGCATCTTCCCGAAGGTGATGATCTGAGCGACATTCTCCTTCCCATATTTTTCCGCGACGTAGCGGATCACCTCGTCCCTTCGTTCCATGCAGAAATCGACATCCACGTCGGGCATGCTCGTCTTACGACCCGGGTTCAGGAACCTTTCGAAGATGAGGTCATACTCGAGTGGATCCAGGTCGGTGATCTGAAGGGCGTAGGCCACCAGGCTTCCGGCCACCGAGCCCCGGCCCGGCCCGACCGGTATGCCCCTCTGTTTGGCATAATGGATGAAATCGGCCACGATCAAGAAGTATCCCGTATATCCCATGGATTGGATGATCTTCAGCTCCTCCTCCAGACGACTCCGGTATCGTGCGGCCCGTTGGTCGAAATTCTCTAAGTGGCGGAAGCCTTGAAGACGTCTCTCCAGGCCTTCCCGGGCCATCCTCTCGAGGTGTTGGTCGGGCGATTCACCACTGGGGATCGAGATTTGCGGGATGTGCCTCTCCTCGAATTTTAACTCGAGGTTGCAGGCCTCGGCGATCTCCAAGGTATGGGCGATCGCCTCCGGAATATCCCTGAAAAGCTCCGTCATCTCTTGGCCCGAACGGAAATAGAACTCATCCGAGGCGAACCGCATCCGGTCCCGGTCGTCCAAGGTCTTGCCGGTCTGGATGCAGAGCAGGACCTCGTGGGCCCGGGCGTCTTCGCGCCGGAGGTAGTGACAATCGTTGGTGGCGACGACCGGAATGAAGAGCTCCCGTCCGACCTCGAGGAGCCGTTCGTTGACCTTGGCCTGACCCTCCACGCCGTTTCTCATGATCTCGAGGAAGAAGCGGCGGCCCTCGAAGATCGTCCGGTACTCTTCCGCGACCTGGAGGGCCCGGTCCATCTCGCCTCGTTTCAAGAGGAGGGGGATCTCCCCTTTGAGGCATCCGCTGAGGCAGATCAACCCCTCCTGATACCGACGCAGAAGCTCTTTGTCTACCCTGGGTTTGTAATAGAACCCTTCGAGATGGGCGAGGCTGACCAGGCGGATGAGGTTAAAGTAGCCGGTTCGGTTCTTGACCAGGAGGGTCAGATGATAGGCGCTCTCTCCTCCATTGACCCCGCTCTTCTTTTCAAATCGACTTCCAGGGGCGACGTAGACCTCGCACCCGATGATCGGCTTGATTCCGTACCTCAACGCCATCTGGTAGAACTCGATCGCCCCGAAGAGGTTCCCATGATCGGTGAGGGCCAGGGCATCCATCCCATAGGCCCTGGCCAGTTCGAAGACCTCCTCGAATCGGATCGCTCCGTCCAGCAGACTGTACTGGCTATGAAGATGGAGATGGATAAAATCGGCGGTGGACATCGAACCTAAACACTATCCCTCGAAGGGCTCGCGAAGGGCCGAGGCTCATTCCCATTCGATGGTGCTCGGTGGTTTCGAGCTGATATCGTAGACCACCCGATTGACCCCTTTGACCTCATTGATGATCCGGTTGGCCATCAGGCCCAAGAGGCGATGGGGAAGCCTCACCCAGTCGGCGGTCATCCCGTCCTGACTGTCGACGATCCTCAGGGCGATCACATGGTCATAAGTCCGGAAATCGCCCATGACGCCCACCGTCTTGACCGGAAGGAGGACCGCAAAGCACTGCCAGACCCGATTCAACCAATGGCTTCGGCCCATCTCCTCCATCACGATCTCGTCGGCATCCCTCAAGGTCTCCAACCTCTCCTTGTTCACCTCGCCAATGACCCGAATGGCCAGGCCCGGCCCGGGAAAGGGCTGTCTTCGAATCACCGTTTCGGGCAGACCCAACTCCTTCCCGAGGGCCCGGACCTCATCCTTGAACAATTCTCGCAAGGGCTCCACCAGCCTCAGGCTCATCCTCTCCGGAAGCCCCCCGACATTGTGGTGGCTTTTGATGGTCGCGGAGGGTCCCTTCCACGAAAGGCTTTCGATCACATCCGGATAGAGGGTGCCCTGGGCCAGGTATCGCACTCCCCCGATCTTCCGGGCCTCTTTCTCGAAGAGGGCGATGAACTCCCTTCCGATCCTCTTCCGCTTCTCTTCCGGGTCGGTGACCCCCCGGAGCTGCCTCAGAAATCGCCCCTCCGCATCGACGTATTGGAGGGGGATCTGGAGCCGGTGGTGGAAGAGATGGAGAATCTCCTCCGGTTCATTTCGCCGGAGGAGCCCGTTGTTGATGAAGATACATTTCAACCGGTCTCCGATCACCCGGTGGAGGAGGACGGCCACCACCGTCGAATCGACCCCACCGCTGACGGCACAGATCACCTTTCCGGAGCGGAGCCTCTTCTTCAAGGTCTCCGTGGTGCGTTCCAGGAATGAACGCATGTCCCAGAGGGGCTGGCAACGGCAGATATCGAAGAAGAAATGGCGGAGCACCTCCATGCCCCTTCGGGTATGGACCACCTCCGGGTGGAATTGGATGCCGTAGATCCCCCGGCGGGGATCTTCGATGGCCACGAAAGGGGTGTTGCGAGAATGGGCAAGGGCATGGAAGCCTGGAGGAAGCTTTCGGATCTGGTCTCCGTGGCTCATCCAGACCTGGAGGATATCCCCCTTCTTTCCCACCCCTTTCAAGAGGCTTCCGGGTTGATCGATGACCACCCTCACGTTTCCATACTCTCTTTTTTCCGAGGGTTCGACCTCTCCCCCGAAGAGCTGAGCGATCAACTGCATCCCATAGCAGATCCCGAGGACCGGGATGCCCAATTGGAAAAGGTCAGGGGAACAGACGGGTGCCCCGGGCTCGTAGACGCTGGAGGGGCCACCCGAAAGAACGATGCCTTTGGGAGAGAGCTGCTTGATTTTTATCAGAGGGAGATGGTAAGGGTGAACCTCGCAATAGATTCGACATTCTCGCACGCGTCTGGCGATCAGCTGGGTATATTGAGAACCGAAGTCGAGGATGAGAATGGAATCCATCTCGAAGATCGCTCCCTCAAAGGCATCTCTGATTGGCCCTTTGGAGGCCCTTCAGAGGCATTGAAATGCCGAAAGGGACTTCCCCCTCGGAACGTCCCTCTCGGAAAAAGATCCCCCCATCGAACAAGATCAGGGTTTCAGCTGATATCTTCCCTCCTTCACCTCGTACTGGTAGGCCACTCCCTTTCGGTAGAAGAGATCGCCGGGTCGAAGGAGATCGGCCGCCACCAGCTCTTCCAGTTTCTGAGGGTACGAGCCCTTTTCCAGGTAAAAGATCTCCAGGGCCATCTTGATCCGTTCGACCTGGGCTCGATGGACATAGAGGGCCGGGGCTCCGAAGTTCAGCCGCTCGATCTTGGAATGCCATAGGAAGTCCAGAAAATCGGGTTTAAAATAGAATAGGACCAAGAAGACCGATCCGAAGAAGACGCCATAATAGACGAAGGCCAGGGCCTGCCGGAAGGGGATCTGTCCCACCTTTTTGAGGAGGCTCGGCGCTCGGACCCCCACCTCTTCGATAAATCCCATCTCCTTGAGCCCAACCAGAATCTCGCTGGCATTAAACCGCCCCAAAAGGGAGCGGTCGATGATCTCCTGGACCGTCCTCTGGCCGTCCACCAGATTGAGGATCAACTCCTGCTCCGAGGTCAGTTTCTGTTTCATCAAGCCTTGAGGAGGGAGGACCTCCATCATCTTCTCCTCCGCCCTCGGAACTTTCCGGAAGACGAGATAGGGCGAGTAGATCTTCTTTTCGATTTCCGACCATTCGTCCACCATCCGGAGGATGTTCAGGAGAACCTGCTCCGTGCTCAGGGCAAAGGGGATCTTCTTGTAACTTTCGACCAATTTGAGATCAAAGTTGAACGTCCCGTCCTCCCACCAGAAGAGGTCATAGATCGTCTCGTAAATTTGCGTGGTGATCACCTTCAGGATATCCTCCTTGGACAGGAGGCCGAGCTCCACCAGGATCTCCCCGAGATATTTGAGGGTCTCCTTCTGAATTCTCAGGACCCTCTCCAACTGCTCCTCCGTGATCAGCTGGGCCTTGACCAGGATCTCTCCGATGAGGTCCTTCTTTCCCCGGTAGTTCGAATAGACATGGACGATCATCCCGTCGACGAAGGAAATCTCCACCAGGTTGTTCCCCCGGCGGATCTTGAGAACGCCCGTCTTCAACTGTTGACCGATCAGCTGGATGACTTCGGTGATGCTGAAATCTTTTAGCGTTCCTTGAAGGGCCATGAGGGCCTCCCTCCTACGATTCGGGGATCTCGAATTCCGGTTGTTGCCTGGCCTCCCGCCGGTAGGAGAGCAGATAGAAGATCACGAAGAGTCCTCCCCAGAGGAGGCCGCTCCAGGAGAGCGGCGACCCAAGGCCAACCCCCGGAACCAACCCGATCCACTGGAGAAATTTTAAGAGGAAGATAAAATGGAGGGAGAGCAGGAGGAGGGCCGGCAGGGGATAACCCCTCCAGAGGTCACCGAACCCGACAAAGACGAAAGAGAGAACCCTCGCGGCCAATCGATTCTGTTTTTGGAAGGCCATGGCCTGGAGCCTCTTCTTCTCCATCATTTTGGGGTGAAGCTTCTCCTTCTGGACGAAGAGGCGATAGCAGTTGAAGCAGACGAAGGACTGCTCTTTGCTCTCCCAGTTTCCCAGGTAGAATCGATGGGTGGCAACCCCGCACATTGGACACCGGGTGAGAAAACGCTTCGCCCGGGTGTACCTCGTCATGGCGATGAGAAAGGCCAGAAAAAGGATGGGGGCCAGAAAGGGGAGGACGGAAGGGACCTTCTCGAACCATGCCTTGAAGAGACGGTAGAGAAAACCCTCTTTCCCCACATACTCTTCCCAGAACTTGGCCCATAAATGGGAAGGGCCGAGGACCTCGTCGACCACGAACCGATTCATATTCGTGGGTTCTATGGTAGAATAAAACTGGACCAAGTCGGGATCCAATTGTCTGGCCTTCTGGAAGGCCTTATCCGATCTCCCGGAGAGAAACGTCTCCATCGAGTAAGCCCGATAAAGATTGTAGTAATAGGACCCCTTTTTGGGATCGAGTTCGATGGCCCGCTGGTAGGCCGCGATCGCTTGCTGAACTTGCTTCTGGGCCAGGTAGACATTGCCGAGGTTGGAATGGGCCTCGCTCATTTCAGGGTCCCGTTCGATGGCCCTCCGGTAGAATTGTTCCGCCTGCGGGTACCTTCCCATCCTCTTCTCGATCAGGCCGAGGGTAAAGAGGACCTTTGGGTCTTCGGAGTTGGAGGACTGCCAGGCCCTCAACTTCTCTTCGGTCCCCCGATCCCAGTTTTCATGGTTTCCCTCGTTGACCTCCAAGAGGAGGTCCATGGCCGGCCCGTTCAGATAGGAAGAGGAGGTGCGGAGGAAGAAAGGGAGGTAGACGAGAAAGATGAGGAAAAGGACGAGAAAGGGCCTTTCTCGCGCGGAAAGATATCCCCACAGAAGGATCGACCAGTAGAGGAGGGCCCAGCTCACTTCCATCCTGAGAAAGAAGGGGATGAAGAGGACGATGATCTTCAGGCCGTTGAGGACGAGATTGGAAAGCTCTTGGGAAAGGTTCCTCCGGATATCGGCGGCATAGAGAGGGAAATACTTCCAGAGGAGGACGATGCCGAAGAGGAGGAAGGCCATGAGGATGGCATGGGCGATGAGGGAGAAGGCATGATAGGCGAACTGGAAGGAGGCCGGGAAATTCCTCGTCTTTGCCCGGAGGCCCCTCCAGGCTTCCAGAAGGGCCTCGTGGATAGCAAAGGGCCGGTGTTTAAACCGGGCCCGGGCCAGCTCGAAATAAGGTTGGGGGAGGTCCGGTGAGAGTTTGCTGGCATAAGTGGCCAATTCGACCGCCTTGGACAGATTGCCCTGCCTTCGCTCCTGGCCGGCCAGCCTCGTGAGGTAGAGGGAAAACGTCGTCAGATTTCGAACCCCTCGATCCAGTTTCCATTGATAAACCTGGTCCAACTCCCTTTTGCCCAGGGAGCCGCCTTTCGAGGCCCCTGTCTTCGAAGGCCCCCATCCCATCTCTTTCAGATTGAGGATGGGCTCGGCCGATGTGGAACTCTCGGCCGCAAAGAAGGCTCGGGACAAGGGGATGGTCTCTTCTTTGAAAAAAGGGCCGAGGGCATAGAAGAGCGTGGCCAATAGGATGAAGAGAAGCAGAAGGATCCTTTTCAATCTCCTGTCCTTTCCTTCCTCAACCCGATCATCTCCCCAGAGCTATTCCAGCCGATAATTCGGGGCCTCTTTGGTGATGATGACATCATGGACGTGACTCTCTCTCAACCCCGAAGACGTGATCCGGATGAATCTGCCCTTCTGCTGAAGCTCCTCGATGTTCCTCGCCCCGAGATATCCCATGCCCGCCTTGAGCCCTCCGACGAGTTGATGGATGCAGAAGGAGAGGGCCCCGCGATAGGGCACCCGGCCCTCGATCCCTTCCGGGACCAGCTTGGTCTCGCTCTCCACTTCCTCCTGCATGTACCGATCCTTGCTCCCCTCCTTCATCGCCTCCAGCGATCCCATGCCCCGGTAGACCTTGTAACTTCGCCCTTGATAGAGCACGATCTCTCCGGGGCTTTCATCAGTCCCGGCGAAGAGGTTCCCGATCATCACCGAATGAGCGCCGGCGGCCAGGGCCTTCGTGATATCCCCGGAATATTTGATCCCTCCATCGGCGATGATCGGAACGCCATACTTTTTGGAAATCTCGCTCACCTCCAGGATGGCCGAAAGCTGCGGGACCCCCACACCAGCCACGATCCGAGTGGTGCAGATCGACCCGGGTCCGACCCCCACCTTCACCCCGTCCACGCCCGCCTTGATCAGGTCGATCATGGCCTCTTTGGTCGCGATATTGCCGCCGATCAGCTGGCAACGGGGGAAGTTCTTCTTCGTGTCCCGGATGGCCTCCAGGACATCTTTCGTGTGGCCGTGGGCCGTATCGATGACCAGGACGTCGAGCCCTGCCTGGAGAAGGGCCTCCGTCCTCTTCTCTCGATCCTTTCCCGTGCCGATGGCGGCCCCGACCCGTAGCCGACCATGGGCATCTTTACAGGAGTTGGGGTATTTTCGCATCTTTTCGATGTCCTTGATGGTGATGAGGCCCCTCAGATTATTATGCTCGTCCACCACCAGAAGCTTCTCGATCCTGTTCTTGTGGAGGATCTCCTTGGCCTGTTCGAGCGTCGTCCCCACGGGTGCGGTGATGAGCCGGTCACGGGTCATCACCGTGGAGATCTTCTCGTCCAGCCTCTTTTCGAACCGGAGGTCGCGGTTGGTCAGAATCCCCACGAGCTTTCCCTCCTTGGTGATGGGAACGCCCGAGATCCGGTAGGTCTTCATCACCTCGAGGGCCTCGTAGATCTTTTGATCGGGATGCATGGTGATGGGGTTGAGGATCATCCCGCTCTCCGACTTCTTCACCTTGTCGACCTCTCTGGCCTGATCGGCGATGGAGAGATTCCGGTGGATGATCCCGATGCCGCCCTCCTGGGCCATGGCGATGGCCGTCCTGGCCTCGGTCACCGTATCCATGGCCGCGCTCACAAGGGGGATGTTGAGTCGGATCTCCCTCGTCAATTGGGTGCTCACATCCACATCTTTGGGCAGGACCTCGGAATAGTTGGGAACCAGAAGGACGTCGTCGAACGTGAGGTACTCCGGAAATTCCTTCCGATGGGGTTCCATCTGCGCTCTTCTCCTTTTCGAAGACGTACTCTCATATATCAGACGCCATCCGCTTTGTCAACCAGAGGCCACCGATCCGAAAATGGGGGCGCAGGGACTCCTCCTTCATCTTCCCATGAGCAAGAGGAGGTTGGCTTTGCGAGGGGGTCGCTCCACCAGGAGGATCGGATCTCCCTTAATTTGTTAGAGAGGGCCCGATAAAACGGTTCGAGGCTCTCCGGCTTCAACGCCGAGATCGAGACGGCGTCGTAGCGCCTGCAGAGGGCCTTCACCTCTTCCGGGTCGAGTTTGTCCTCTTTGTTCAACACGAGGAGCCTTGGAATCCCACCCAGCCCCAGGTCTTCGAGGATCCTCTCGACCGCCTCGATCTGCTCTTCGAGCCTCGGGCTGCTGATATCGGCCAGGTGGATCAAAAGATCCGACTCCCGAAGCTCATCGAAGGTGGGTCGGAAGGCACCCATCAGGTCCTTCGGCAGGTCCTTGATGAAGCCGACCGTATCCGTGATCACCACCTCGGTCTCTCCGTCCTCGAACAGAACGGCTTTCTTCCTTCGAATCCTTCTCGTTGCCGTGTCGAGGGTGGCGAAGAGTTTATCCTCCATGTCGAACTGGCTTTCGGTGAGGAGATTGAAAAGGGTCGATTTGCCTACATTGGTATATCCCACGATGGAGAAGATGGGAACGCCGCTACGCCTTCGAAGCGCCCGCCTCTGGGCACGCTGCCGGCTCAGGGCCTCCAGCTCCTTCTCCAGGAGATGGATCCGATCCCTTGCCCTCCGCCGGTCGATCTCGAGCTTGGTCTCTCCAGGGCCTCGGCCGCCGATCCCTCCGGTCAATCGCGAAAGGGCCAAGGTCTTTCGGCCGAGCCTGGGGAGGAGGTATTTGAGCTGGGCCAGCTCCACCTGCGTCTTTCCCTCCCGGGTCTTGGCCCTTTGGGCAAAGATATCGAGGATGAGCTGGGTGCGGTCGATCACCCTCAGCTCCGTCAGGTCCGAGATCGTAACCATCTGGCCGGGGGTGAGGTTCTGGTCGAAGATGATCAAATCGACACCGGTTTGCATGCATTTCAGGACAAGCTCCCTCAGCTTGCCCTCGCCCATCAGCGTGGAGGTCGAAAACGTCTGGGGCCTCTGGATGATCGCATCGATCACCTGAAGGCCACTCGATTCAGCAAGGGCCTTTAACTCCTCCAGGGACTGTTCGATCGCTTCCCTTCTGGCTCGGCTCACCGAAACGAGAATGGCCTTGTCCTTCGTCTCCCGGGTCGAAAAGGCCCTCTGGCCCTTCTGAAATTGATCCTCGAGAGACTGAATCCATTTCAGGAAGTCGAGATCCAGCTGCCTTAGGGGAGAAGGGGGGGGAACCTCGAAGGCCTTCTTCTCGGGATTGTCCGGAAGCAGATGGGCCAAATGAACCCTCTCCTCCCCCTTTCGGAGATCGGTTGAAAGGGCGACCATCATATCGAGCCTGAGAAGGGCCAGGTCGGTGAAATCCTCCTCGCTGAGAGGCTCCCCTTGCAGATGGGTATGGATGAGCCTCAAGCCCCTCAACCTCGGGATTCCGATGCGATATCGCGAAAGGTCTGGGATGGTGATGCCTCGATGGTCTCCGATCATCACCATCTCGACGATCCCCTTTCGGCTTACGAGAATGCCGATCTGTCGTCGGATTTCGTTCGAGAGGTCGAGCAGGAGGCGGGCCGTTTCAAGGGTCACGACCCTTTGCGGCGGGATCCTTCTCCGGTAGATATGTTCGATCCTTCGGATCTGGCTGGGTTTTAAACCGACCGTGTTCCCGAAGACCTTGGGAATAGGCGCTTCCTCCGTTTCCAATTTTAATATGCCTTCGGAATCAAGTCAATCTTTCCCCCACCGCCTCCCACCTCGGTGATCGACACAGAGAGGTCGAGGAACTGTTCAAGAACCCAGAGGTTCGTCCTCAGGTGATCGGTCACCCGGGTGGTAATCAGGGTCGATCTTTCGGAACAGAAGGCCATAAAAGGGACGATCTGATCGGCCAGGTGGGGATCGGCGGTTCCCTCGGAGCCTAAATAATCTTTCAACTCCCCGACCGCCTCGTCGGCCACCTCCTCTGCCCTCTTCCCCTTTCTTCCAAGACCCGAAAAGCCGGCCTTGATCCCCTCGAATTCGCAAACGAGAAACAGAAAAGAGCCCTGGCCAGGGGACGGCACGTCCGATCGGACCTCGATTTCGGCCTTAAAACCCAATTCTTCCGCTAACCGGGCAAGGGCCCTTCCTCTTTGGCGTTCAGCCACATGGGCGGGTAGGTGGGAGGAGGCTGAAAGCCCATAAATCCTCCTCAGCGAACCCCGATCCGTCAAAGAGAGGGGGGTTAAGGAGGAGGCCGGATGGACCTTCACATCGACCTCTCCTCCCCCTTTTGGATACCAGCCCCAACGTTCGATCCTCGCATCAACCCCGATCCCCATCTTCCTGAGCAGGGGGAAAAGGATCTCCGTCAGATAGTGAAAGGGAGGGCTCCAGGCAACATGCGTCCCGCCCCTTAGCTTTAAGAAGGAATCTCCTTGGCAAAGGCAGAGGGGAAGGAGGAGCGATTGGAGCAGAAGGGTCACCGATCCCGCTGTCCCGATATCGAACTGATAATGGCCCGGGGTGATCTCGCCGGGGATGAAAACGATCCGGTCGGAGCCGATCTTGACCCCTTCGGTCTTTCCGCGGGTGATCTCCGCCAAGGCCTCGATGCCCTTGAGGTGTTGGGCTTGAAGACCCGGGTTCTTCCGGCCGGCTCGAATCCTGAAAACGGTCACCGGTCGGTTCAAGATCGCAGAACAGGCCAGGGCCGTTCTCAGGATCTGACCTCCCCCTTCCCCATATGCGCCATCGATCTCGACCATCCCCTCAGGACGCATCGCTTTCCCCCACTGCAATGGTTAGGACAGGCTTCCCCTCCCGTCCGAAAACATTTTAAAGACCTTTTCCCAAATTTCAAATTTTGTGTTAATAAAATTTCATCCCACGTCTTCCTGCCCTGACGGAGAAGAGACATGGCGGAATTGGTCATCGTAGGCTCGGGTACGGGAATCCCTTCCTTGAGGAGGGCCTCGCCTTGCCTCCTCTTGCTCTCAAAAACGCTCAGGATCCTGATCGACACCGGCCCGGGCTCGCTCAGGCGGTTGCTCGAGGTTGGGGTCACCTACCAGGACATCGACCTCCTCCTTTACACCCACCTCCATCCCGATCACACAGCCGACCTGGTTCCGATCCTCTTCGCCTGCAAATACGGGGAGTCCCCCCGTGTGAAAGACTTGACCCTCTTCGGCGGTCCAGGCCTCAAGACGTTCTTCGAGAAATTAGAGGAGCTCTACCATCCTTGGATCTCTCCTCAGACCTACCGTCTGAAGATCAAAGAGGCCTCCTCCCAACCCTTTTCCATCGGAGGGATGAAGATCCTTTCGGCGCCCATGGCCCATCTTCCGGGGAGCCTCGGCTATCGATTCGAATGGGACGATGGAAAGGCGCTCGTCATCTCCGGCGACACGGACTACTGCGAAAGCCTCATCCGCCTGGCCTCGAAGGCCGATCTGCTCGTCCTCGAATGTTCCTTCCCCGACGAGAAGAAGGTCAACGGCCACCTCACCCCCTCCCTCGCTGGCAGGATCGCCAGGGAGTCCGGCTCCAGGCGGCTCCTCCTCACCCATCTCTATCCCATCTGCGACCAGCACGATATCTTGACCCCATGCCGAAGGGAATTTCCGGGCGAGGTCTTTCTTGCGGAAGACCTCCAGAGGTTCACCCTGTAGGGATTGACCAACCATTTGACAAGGCAAGGGGGTTTAAGGTATTCTCTCAACAGAGGGCGTGATGAGATTGAAACGACTTCTTCGGGTGATGATTCCCGTTTTATTGCTCCTCTTCGGGGCCTTCAAGGACCTCGGGGTCGAGGCTCAGGAGAAGGCCCCTGTCTTTGTCATCGAGGTCGACGGGATCATCAACCCCGCGACGTCCAAGTTCATTGTCGAGTCGATCGACCAGGCCGTCGAAAAAGGGGGACAATGCCTCATCATCCAGCTCGATACCCCGGGCGGACTGATGGAGTCGATGCGCCTCATCGTCAAAAAGATCATGACCTCGCCCATCCCGGTCATCGTCTACGTCTCGCCGAGCGGAGGGAGGGCGGCCTCCGCAGGCGTCTTCATCACGATGGCTGCCCATATCGCGGTCATGGCCCCCGGCACCCACATCGGGGCCGCCCATCCCGTCTCGTTAGGGGAAGGGAAGGAGAGCAAGGCCATGAGCGAAAAGATCGTCAACGATACGGTTTCCTATATCAAGACGATCGCCAAGA
This sequence comes from Thermodesulfobacteriota bacterium, assembly GCA_026415035.1. Lineage (NCBI taxonomy): Bacteria > Pseudomonadati > Thermodesulfobacteriota > Thermodesulfobacteriota bacterium. The sequence continues at coordinate 34,350 of JAOAHX010000001.1, forward strand.
CCAGGAACAGGAATGCGGATTGGGGGGAAAAGGCGGTCCGAAAAAGCGTCTCCATCACCGAGGAGGAGGCCCTCAAGCTGAATGTGATCGACCTCATCAGCCCCGATCTCCAAGACCTCCTGGCCAAGATCGACGGAAAGGTCATCCGATTCGATGGCGTGACCCGGACCCTCATGACCAAGGGGATCAGACCCAGACCTCTCCAGATGAGCTGGCGGTATCGATTCCTCGATATCATCTCCAACCCTTCCATCGCCTACATCCTTCTGATGCTCGGGATCTATGGCATCTTCTTCGAACTGTCCAACCCCGGATCGATCCTTCCGGGGGTGGTCGGGGGCATCTTTCTCATCCTGGCCTTCTATGCCCTCCAGATGCTGCCGATCAGCTATGCGGGCCTGGCCCTCATCCTCTTCGCCATCATCCTTTTCATCGCGGAGATCAAAGTGGTGAGCCACGGCCTGTTGTCGGTAGCGGGGATCATCTCGCTCTTTCTGGGCTCCCTGATGTTGATCGAATCGCCCACCGATTACATGAGGATCTCGCTGAGCGTCATCATCCCTGCCGTGGCGGTCAGCGGAGGGTTTTTCATCTTCGCCGTCACCAAAGCGATCAAAGCCCGCCTGACCAAACCGACCACGGGGAAAGAAGGGATCATCGGGGAGACAGGGGTTACGGTCACCCCTCTCACCCCTGAGGGAAAAGTGGCCATCCACGGGGAGTTCTGGAAGGCCGAATCGGAGGAGCCCATCGAGGCGGGTGAAAAGGTTCAGGTCGTCGGCATCGACAATCTCGTGCTGAAGGTCAAAAAACTCTAAAAGGAGGAGAGTCCATGGGGAGCGTGCCAGGATTGCCGTCGGGATTGTTCTTTCTCATCGTCTTTCTGGTGATCTTAGCGGCCTCGGCCATCAAGATCCTCAGGGAGTATGAACGGGGCGTCGTCTTCCGTCTCGGTCGGCTGATCGGCGCCAAGGGGCCGGGGTTGATCTTCATCATTCCCGGGATCGATAAAATGATCAAGGTAAGCCTCCGAACGGTGACGCTCGACATCCCACCTCAGGACGTCATCACCCGGGACAACATCTCCATCAAGGTCAATGCCGTGGTCTACTTCCGGGTGATCGATCCCAACCGGGCGGTCACCGAGGTCGAAAACTACCTCTATGCCACCTCCCAGCTGGCCCAGACCACACTTAGGAGCATCGTGGGACAGTTCGAACTGGACGACCTCCTCTCGCGACGGGACAAGATCAACATCCAACTTCAGGAGATCCTGGATTCCCATACCGATCCCTGGGGCATCAAGGTCTCCTTGGTGGAAACCAAGGGGGTAGACCTCCCCGAGGAGATGCGAAGGGCCATTGCCCGTCAGGCGGAGGCGGAGAGGGAGAGAAGGGCGAAGATCATCCATGCCGATGGCGAGTACCAAGCCGCTGAAAAATTGGCCCAGGCAGCCAATGTGATCGGCGCCAACCCCGCCGCGCTCCAATTGAGGTTTCTCCAGACCCTGACCGAGGTGGCCACCGAGAAAAACTCCACCACCATCTTTCCGGTCCCCATTGACCTTCTGAAACCCTTCCTTGAAAAGAAGTAGAAAGGGGGGCGATTCAAGGATCGCCCCCGCCTCTTCTATTTTCCAATGCCCAGTCCACCTTGCTCCAGATCCCGTGGAGGATCCGGACCTCCCGTTCGTCCAGCTTGCTCCTGCCGAAGAGGCGTCTCAGGGTCCTCATCATCCGTTTTGGATGCTTCGGATCCAAGAAGCCGATCCGAATCAGGGTGTGCTCCATGTGGGAAAAGAGTCGTTCCAATTGCTCCGAGGTGGCCAGAGAGGGAGGGGGTCTCCGAAACGTCCCCGACCATTGAAAGAGTTCGTAACAAAAGATCGCCACGGCATGGGAGAGGTTGAGGGAGGGAAACGATTCAGAGGAAGGGATCCTGGCGAAGAGATGGCAGAGGGAGAGCTCTTCGTTGGTCAGCCCCTCCCGTTCAGAGCCGAATACAATTCCGATCAAGTTCCTCTGGGAAAGCGGAGCCAGACGCTTGGCCAGCTGTCCGGGACTTAAAAGGGGCGTCCTCTCTTTCCCCTCCCGGCAGGTGGTCCCCACCACACAAGCCATCCCTGAGATCGCCTCCCCCAAGTCGGGAAATTCCTCGGCCCTCTCTAAGATCTCCTCGGCACCCGAGGCCAATTTAAAGGCATTCCGATGGAGGGGGGAGGCCCCGTTGACAATGGCCAGCCGGCTGAGCCCCATATTCTTCATCGCCCTGGCCACGGAGCCGATGTTCTCAGGAAATCTTGGCCTCACCAGGACGAGGGTGATTTGGTCAAGCACGATTCGCTGCCCCATCCTTCAACACCCGAGGGTCCGGATGGTCTTGACTATCCCCCTTTTTTATCTTAATTTCAAGCCCTGATCTTCATCTCATTGAAGAGAGGGCTTTCGATCCATGGAGGTTCCCTTTTTCGATTTGACCCGACAGTACCCGAAGATCGAAAAGGAGATTCGATCGGTCCTTGACGAACTCTTCAAAACGCAGCAATTCATCCTGGGCCCCCAGGTCGAGGCCTTCGAAAAGGCGATCGCAAGCTACTGTCACGTCCCATATGCAGTGGGCGTGGCCTCCGGGTCGGATGCCCTTCTGCTCTCGCTCATGGCGGTGGGCGTTGGGCCGGGGGACGAGGTGATCCTTCCTCCCTACACCTTCTTTGCCACCGCAGGTTCGGTCTCCCGGCTCGGGGCCACCCCGGTCTTCGTCGACATCGATCCAGAGACCTTCAACATCGACCCATCGAAGATCTCCGAAAAGATCACCCCGAGGACCAAGGCCATCCTTCCGGTCCATCTCTACGGCCAGTGTGCGGATATGGACCCGATCCTCGAACTGGCCCGGAAGAAGGGTCTCTTTGTGATCGAAGACGCGGCCCAGGCCCTCGGCGCGGAATATCTCCCCAGGCCCGATCTCCCTCCCCGAAGGGCGGGTTCCATGGGACATCTGGGCTGTTTCTCCTTCTACCCCACGAAGAACCTCGGGGCCTTCGGCGATGCCGGGATGGTCGTCACGGACGATCCAGGTCTGGCGGAGAAGGTGAAAATCCTGAGGGTTCATGGAAGCCACCCCAAATATTATCATCGGTGGATCGGAATCAACAGTCGTCTCGACACGATCCAAGCCGCCATTCTACTGGTGAAGTTCCATTACCTTGAACAATGGACCGAAGAGCGTCAGAAGAGGGCGGAACGTTATCGAGCCGGGCTTCAGGAGGTGGCCTCCCGCGTGGAGGGGTTTAGGCTACCCGCCATTCAATTTAAGAACCGGCACATCTTTCACCAATATGTGATTCGAGCCCCCTTGAGGGATGAGCTCAAAAAGTTCCTTTGGGAGCAGGGGATCGGAACGGACATCTACTATCCCCTTCCGCTCCATCTCCAAGAATGTTATGCTTCTTTAAACCATCGAAAGGGAGACTTTCCTGTCTCGGAGAGGGCCTCCGAAGAGACGTTGGCCCTCCCCATCTTTCCGGAACTCACCGAGGCGCAGCAGGAGAGGGTGGTGGAGGGAATCGTCACTTTCTACAGGAAGAAGGGGATGTGGACGGGATGAGAAGACGCTCCGATGCCAACTTGGAAGGCCTCATCGAGAAGATCCTCGAAAAAAGAGCGCTCGTCGGTGTCATCGGCCTCGGCTACGTGGGCCTGCCGCTGGCCGTCGAGTTCTGTGAGGTGGGGTTCCATGTCATGGGGTTCGACACCGACCCCCAAAAGGTCTCGGCCTTAAAAAAGGGGCAGAGCTATATCCGATCGGTCCCATCGACCCAGATCGCCTCCTACCGGAAGGAGGGCCTGTTCAACGCCACCGGAGATTTCGGCCGCCTTTCGGATCCCGATTGTCTCCTGATCTGCGTCCCGACCCCCCTCACGGAGAAGCGGGAACCCGACCTTCAATACATCGAAAAGACCACGGAGGCCATTCGAGCCTGTCTGCGAAAAGGGCAGCTTATCGTCCTGGAGAGCACCACCTATCCCGGGACGACCGAAGAGCTGCTCCTTCCGAGGCTGGAGTCGACCGGGCTCAGGGTCGGAAATGACTACTTCCTCGGATACTCCCCGGAGAGAGAAGATCCCGGGAACAAAAGCTTCACCACCTCCAAGATCCCTAAAGTCGTCTCGGGGGTCACCCCCTCCTGCAGAAAGGCGGTGGAAACTTTATATGGTCAGGTCATCGAGAAGATCGTTCCGGTCTCCTCCCCCCGTGTAGCGGAATTGACCAAGCTCCTCGAAAATATCTACCGAAGCGTGAACATTGCTTTGGTGAACGAGCTGAAGATGCTCACCGACCGGATGGGCATCGACATTTGGGAGGTGATCGAGGCCGCCAGCACCAAACCCTTCGGGTTCACCCCCTTCTACCCCGGACCTGGGATGGGAGGCCATTGCATCCCGATCGATCCTTTCTATCTCTCCTGGAAGGCCCAGGAGTACGATTTCGCCACTCGATTTATCCTGCTGGCGGGAGAGGTCAACGTCAGCGTGCCCTATTTCGTCGTCAATAAGATCCAGGATGCCCTCAACCAGCGGAAGAAGAGTCTGAAGGGGTCCAAGATCCTCATCCTCGGGGTGGCCTACAAGAGGGACGTCGACGATGCCAGGGAGTCGCCCGCGCTGGCCATCATGGATCTTCTGAGGAAAAAGGGGGCATCGCTCCTCTACCACGATCCCTACATCCCTGTCTTGCCCCCCTTCCGGAGGTATTCCTTCAACCTCCGTTCGGCCCCGCTGACCCGCTCCCTTCTCCAGCGCGTCGATGCGGTCGTCGTCATCACGGATCACACCTCGATCGACTATGAGTGGGTCGTCGCCCACGCGCCTCTGACGATCGATACCCGAAACGTCACCGGAGGTTTCAAACGGTGGCAGCACAAGATCGTCAAGGCCTAATCGGACCTGAACCGGCTTCGCCAATCGTAATAGAGAAAGAGCTGGGCGTAACCCGCATAGGGACCGAAATGTTCCCGGACGAAGACCTCCAGCTCCCTCGGGCCGACCTCCCTCCCCTTAAAATAGAACCTCTGAAGACCTTTTCTGATCCACGTATCGATGGGAAAGGCTTGGAGGAAGTCGAGGGAGTAGAGGAGGACGCAGTCGGCGATCTTCTTTCCCACCCCGGCGAGGCCCAGAAGCCTCTGCCTCGCCTCCTCGTAGGGAAGCCCTTTCAGTCGAAAGAGATCGGCCCGTTCAACGGTTTGACCGATCTTAAAGAGATAGGCCTTGCGGAACCCGGCCCTGACCTCATCAAGGGAGAGGGAGGCCCGGAGCCTCTCGGGGTCTGGAAACCCATACCCGACGAAGGACCCATAGGAGCCTTTCTCTCCGCAGGCCCTGCACAGGGACTCGATCAGGCAACGGATGTGGCCGATCCGTTTTGCCGAAGAGAGTAGGAAAGAGACCAGACATTCCCAAGGGTCCTGCCGGATCAGCCTCAACCCTGGATATCTTTTGATCGCCCCACGGATCAGGGGATCTACGTCGATCTCTTTCAGAAGGGATGGCCGGTCTTCATCAAGCCTAAAAAAATGGACGAGAAAGGACTCCTCGACGCCCTCGTAATAAAGGAGATCCCCCTTCTGCCGGATCGAAAAGATCTGGTCCGAAGCCTGGATCAAGTAGGCCTCCCCGTTCTTGACAAAACGGAAGAATTGGCCGCACTCCAGGCTATCTTTCAGGGAAAAATCCTCGACCCTGAGCCTTGAGGTCATGGCCGTCTTGAATGGGGAGGCCGGATGAGAGCGAGGGCATAGGCATCGAGATTGAAGTACTTTTGGGCGACCCGGTGGACCTCATCCCGGGTCACTCTCTGGATCTCCGCAGGATAGCGCAGGTGATGTTCGTACCCAAGGCCTAAGAGTTCATCGAGACCCATCCGGCTTGCAAAGGCGCCATTGGTCTGGAGCCCGATCTCAAAATTGCCGATGAGGTATCGCTTGGCCCGCTCCACTTCCTCTTCGCTCAGGCCCTCCTCTTTGATCTTCCTCAACTCCCGGAGGATGCTGGAGATGGCCGTCTCGACCTTATCGGGATGGGTTCCCAGATAGACGCAGAGATAACCAGGGTCGAGGTTGACATGGCTGACAAACGATAAGGAGTAAGCGAGGCTCTCCTTATCCCTCAGCTGGTAAAAGAGCCTCCCCCCCATCCCCGAAAGCGCTGCATCCAAGACGTCGAGGGCATAACGTTCCTTGCCCAGGAGGGTGCCGCCGTGAAAGCCGAGGATCAGATGGGCCTGTTTCGATTCCCTCACCATCTCGGACCTCCTGACCCCGACGAGCGGGGGTTCCTGGGGCACCTCAGGGGGCACAAAGGGGATCTTCGCAAGCCCCCCAAACTCCCTCTCAAGAAGGGCCACGGTCCGGTCGACATCGATATCGCCCACCACGGTGATGACCATATTCCCGGGGAGGGCCATCCTCCGGTAATAGGCCATCATATCATCCCGGGTGATCCTCTGAACCGATTCGATCGTCCCCATCTTGTCCAGGCGATAAGGATGTTTCTGGTAGAGGACCTTTCGGAAGAGCTTAAAGGCCATCCGATCGAGATCGTCCTCCTCCATGCGGATGGAGGCGAGGAGGGAGCGCCTTCTCTTCTCCATCTCGCCGGCGTCGAAGCTTGGCTGGCGGATCACCTCTCCGAGGAGGGAAAGGGCCTCCTCGAGATGTTGACTTAAAAAGGTGAACTGGAGCCCAAAACTGTTATACCCGGAGAATCCGCTCAGGCTCCCCGCCATCCTCTCGACCGTCTTTGCGATTTCGAGGCTTCCCCGTCTCTCCGTCCCCTTGGTGAGCATCACCGAGAGAAAGTGGTTTATCCCGTTGTTCGACTCTTCCTCGAACCGGACGCCGGCCAGAAACGTCAGGTAAACCGAGACGATCGGAAGATGTCGGTTCTCCATGAGGACGAGGCGGATCCCGTTTTGGAGGACGACCTTGGTCGGCTGGCCGGGTTTCTTCTCCTGGATCGAGGCCAAAGGTTCTTTTCTTCTTTCGACCAGGCCGGGGAGGTCCACCCCCTTCAAGGCCTCGGCCTTTTCTTCCGGCACCAAGAGACTGAGGCTCCATCGCGAGGGGACGAAATATCTCTTCGCGATCCTCTGAAGGTCTTCGCTCTGGAGAAAACGGAGGCGGCTCAGGTACTCCCTTTCGAAGGCGAGATTGCCGGTGTGGGCCTCGTAATAGCCCAATTTCCTCGCCTGGCCCTGGACGGTCTGGCGATCGTAGATGAGGCCGCTCTCCAAGTTGACTTTTATCCGGTAGAGCTCTTCAGCCGTCGCCCCTTCTTGGAGGAATCGCTCGATCTCCTTCAGGATCGCATCGACCGCCTTCTCCACCTTCTCGGCCTGAAGGGTCGCCCCGATGAGAAAGAGGCCAGGATCCTTAGGGGCATAGGCCGAGGCCGAAATGGAGTGGACCAGTCCCAATTCAAGCTTCACCTTCTGGACCAACCGGGAGGTCTCCCCGCCTCCGAGGAGCTGTTCGATCAGCTCCAATCCAGCCATATCCTCGTGGGTGAAGGAGGGGATGGGCACGGCCATCTGGAGATAGACCTCCTGAAATCTACCGTGCGTCAGCTTCACCCGGACCGCCTTCTGCTCAGGCTCCCTCGATCTGGATGGGAGGGGGGCCGAGGGGCGGCGGAAGGTCCCGAAGGCCTTCCGGACCCACCGTTCCATCTCGGCAGGGTCGAAATCGCCCACCGCGACCAGAAAGATCCGGTCGGGGGTATAAAATCGGTTGAAAAAGGCTACCATCTGTTCCCGGGTGATCGCCCTGATGGTCTTTTCGTATCCGATGATCGGCCTTCCATAGGGGTGATGTTCGAAGACAAGGGCCATCGTCTGTCGGAAGAGCCGCCTGCCGGGGTCGTCTTCTCCCATCCGAATCTCCTCGAGGATAACCTCCCTCTCTTTTTCGAGTTCCGAGGGATCGAAGACGGAATGCTGAATCGCATCGGCTAACACATCGAGGGCGGTCCCGGCATAGCGACTAGCGATGGTGATGTAATAGACCGTGTGGTCATAGGAGGTATAGGCATTGATCGAGCCGCCCAGAGATTCGATCTCCCTCGCCATCTCTCCGACCCCCCGGCGTTTCGTGCCCTTGAAGATCATGTGCTCGATGAAGTGGCACATGCCCGCCTCTTCCTCCCGCTCATCGGCACTGCCCACCCTCACCCAGAGTTGAAGGGAGACGACTGGGACGGTCCGGTTCTCTTGAAGGATCACCTTCAGCCCATTTTCAAGAAAGAACTGGCGGGGTAGCTCCTGGGCGTGGACCGCAGGGAGAAGTTGAAGGAGGACGAAAACCGTGATCGCAACGGAAAGGAGAAAACGTTTGGGCCTCATGGAAATCCCACCTCTCCAAAATTATAAACGAGTCAAATTGGAAAAGAAAAGGGCGAAGCGCCCCGCGCATCGCCCTTTTCGGGTGAAATGGTCTTATCTCCTCTCAACCCCCCAGGGCCTTTCTCCCCTCCTGGAAGGCTTTGAGGTTGAGCCCGTGAACTTTCGGGGGAAGATGTTCGAGAAGCTTCTTTTCCCATACCTCCAAGGGAATGTCGAAAAAGGTCGAGAAGGCTCCGAGGGTGACGATATTGACGGCCCTCGAATCCCCGCACTGGATGGCTAAGCTCAGACCGTCGACGACGAAGACATTTCCGTCGAAGAATTTTCGAAAGGTCCCGACCACATCCTCGGGATACTTCATCGTCCCCCGGGTGACGGCCGGTGGATAGGTCTCTTGGTTGTTGAGCAAGACCTTGCCCTCGTCCTTAAGCCAGTTGATATACCGCAGGCCCTCGAGAAGTTCGAAGGCGACCAGGAAGTCCACATCCCCATACTTGATCAGGGGCGAGTAGACCTTCTTCCCGAAACGGAAATGGGTCGTGACATCTCCCCCCCTCTGAGCCATTCCATGGACCTCGGCCTTCTTCACATCGTAGCCCGCTTCTTGAAAGACCGCGCAGAGGATATCGCTGGCCAGGATGGTCCCCTGCCCTCCCACACCCGACAGCAAAACGTTCGTCACTTTCCCTTCCATACTCCCCTCCTATGCCTGCCCCGGAACGATCGCTTCGAATTTGCAGATCTGATGGCAGACCCCGCAGCCTGGACACTGAAGCCTGTTGATTTGGACAATCCCCTTCCGTTTATGACCATCCTTCGTGAACGCCTGCTCCTCCGAGACCTCGTGCCAGCTGATGGCGGGGCAGCCGATCTCAAGGCACATCTTGCATCCCCTGCACTTCTCCACATCGATGGTATAGAAGGGATGTTCAAAGGTCCTCTTCTCCCTACGATGGAGCATGCAGGGCCCATTGACCGTAATGATCACCGAGGGGGCATCCCTTTCGACCTCCTCTTTGATGATCTCCATGGTCTCTTTGATGTTATAAGGATCGACCTTTCTGACGTGTTCGACCCCGAGGGCCCTGCAGAGGGCTTCATAGTCGACCATTGGGGCGGGCTCTCCTGTGATCGTATAGCCCGTGCCCGGGTGTTCCTGAAGCCCCGTCATGCCGGTGGCCCGGTTATCGAGGATGATGGTCGTCGAATTGCCTTTATTATAAACGATATCCAATAAGGGCGTGATGCCCGCATGCAAAAACGTGGAATCGCCCAATACCGCAACGGCCTTCCCGAGACCCTCTTTCCCCAAGACCTTTCCTGCGCCGAAGGCCTCTCCGACCCCGGCCCCCATGCAGATGGTCGTGTGAATCGCGTTGAGGGGGGGTGCAGCCGCGAGGGTATAGCACCCGATATCCCCGAAGACGAAGAGGTCGAGTTTCTTTAAGGCATAGAAGAGGGGGCGATGGGAGCAGCCCGAGCATAGATTCGGGGGCCGTCCAGGAAGCTCCTCGACCTTGATGCGCTCTTTGGGGGCTTTATACCGCTTCCCCTTCAAGGCCCTTTCGATGATATCCGGGGAGAGCTCAAAGATGCTCGGGATCACATCCTTGCCGTGGAAGATTTTGAACCCCATGGCCCGGATCTCCGTTTCGAGGAAGGGGTCGAGCTCCTCCACAATGATCACCTTCTTCACCTTTTTGAAGAAATCAGCGATCAGCTTCTTAGGGAGGGGCCAAACCATGCCCAATTTCAAATAGGAATACTCCGGAAAGACTTCTTTGGTGTAATTGTAGCAGACCCCGCTCGTGATCACCCCGATCTTCGGATCGTTGATCTCCATCACATTATAGGGGAAGGTGTCGGCAAAGGCCTCGAGCTTCTTCATCCGTTCCTCGACGAGCGGCCTTCTCTGCCGAACATAGATGGGCACCATCGTATACTTGGGCGCATCCTTCTTGTTCAGCTCAATCGGGATGGTCGATTCCTTGCGGTCTCCCAGCTTGACGATCGAGAAGGAGTGGGAGACCCTTGTCTCGCTTCGCAACAGAACCGGCGTGTCGAACTGCTCGCTTAGGTCGAAGGCAAGTTTCGTAAAGTCTTTGCATTCCTGAGAATCGGCCGGCTCGAGCATGGGCATCTTCCCAAATCTTGCCCAGTGGCGGCTATCCTGCTCGTTTTGGGAGCTGTGAGAGTAGGGATCGTCGGCGACGACGACGAGCAACCCGCCCTTGACCCCCGTATAGGAGAGGGTCATGAGGGGGTCTGAAGCCACGTTCAAACCCACATGCTTCATGGAGGCCATGGCCCTCGCGCCGGCAATAGATGCCCCACTTGCCACTTCGAGGGAGACCTTCTCGTTGACCGACCACTCTGCCCGGATGTCGTCCTTATATTGGGTTCCGATCACGAAGATGATTTCGCTGCTCGGTGTGCCAGGATAAGCACAAGCTACCTTAACCCCTGCCTCCCATGCTCCCCTTGCAATGGCATGGTTACCCTGTAAAACTTTTTCCATGACCCCCTCCTTAAATGTGATTCTTTTCTCAAATTAACGAATCAAGGATTCTTTGTCAAGGATTTAGTGAAAAAATTAACAAAGTTTTATTGCCCGGCCATCGAAACCTTTTTGAGGGCTAAATTGGCGGCTTGAGATTTGGGGAGGGCTCCTAAAAAAGCTTTATAACTTTCTATAGATTCCTGCTTTTTACCCATCTTTTCATAACACCTTGCGAGATGGAGGTGGGCAGTTGACCAAAGGGGGGTTTCTCCTGATTTGACAATCTCTGAGTAGGCATTTACGGCCTTCTCGTAATCCTTCTTGCCTTCGTAGGCGTACCCTATCCCCTCTAAGGCTAACATACGATAAATTTTATCTTTTTTAGCCTTTTTTAGGAAATTCTGATAGGCTGAAATGGCCTGATCATAATCCCCCATTCGGAGGTGGATCGTGCCCTTATAGAGCAGGGAGTACCTTCCTGCCGTAGTCCCGGGATAGGACCGGACCAAATCGTCGAAAAGGGAAAGGGGTTTTTTATAATCTTCCGGGTTCTCCTCACCGTAGGAGAGACTCGCCGTTTGGTAAGAATCGAGGGCTACATGATATTTCTGATTCGCCTCGTCCTCCTTCCTCTCCTGCCAGATACGGTAAAAAACAACCATGAGGATTATCAAGAGAAGGACGCCTCCGCTGAGAAGCAGCTTCTTGAGGTGCTGATTCAAAAAGAGATAAACGTCCGTTGCAAACGTCCTGAGCTCATCGGGTTCTTTCAATTTCTTCTTGACGATCCTCTTTTTCACCTTCATCGCATACTCCTCGATTCCTTCTAAGGCTCTCTGGACGCCCTCAACACCCTCTTATCCCCCAGGCGGAGCGTCAATTTGGTCTGATCGAAATATTCGATGAGGGGGATCACGAACTTCCTCGAGGCGCCCGCCATCTCTTTAAATTGGGGGGTCGTAATCTCCTTATGCTCTTTTAGAAATTGGACCAGGTTCTCTTTCAAATTTTCGAAGGGCTGGCGGTGAAAGTAGATCCCACTCCTGATCTTGACCAGGGTCCCTTCATGAGAGAGGCGCTCGAAGACCTCGAGGACCTCCTTCTCCTCCAAGGACCAAAGCTCGGCCAATTCCCTGGGCGATGGGGGCTGTAGCCCCCCTTTCAGAACCGCTCCCTCCACCCTCTGGACCAGCCCTCGGTCGTCTACAGCAGAGACCCGATGCCCGGCCAGTCGAATCTTATCCTTTTCGAGGGTGATCCTTTGGGTCCGGATCAGTTCATTCAGAAGGATCTGGAAGAGCCTGACATCCACGGTCGGCGGAAGTTTCGTCCTCAACTCTTCCTTCGCCAATCCGATCTTCATCGGAAATCGCTGGTGAAAGTCCTTCAACTGATCCAAAACCATCTTCTGAAGCCCCTGATAGTGTCGAAGATCGATGACCTTGAACTTCTCGGGATCGATCAGCAGGAGTTCTCCCCTGTCCACCAGGGTCTTCAGGAGCTCCTGAACCTTTCTTGGAGGTAGGGAGACCCGCTTCTGAAGGTCCTCCAGAGCAATCCCCCCTTCGCCCGCCCGTTCGAGGTAGAATCGGAGGACCTCTTCCGGCTGGCCATCCTTGAGGAGGGTGAAATCGGCGATCACGCTTCCAGAAAAACGTTTGTGCTTTTCGGGATGGTTGTCGAGGATGACCCCTCCTCCGCAGGTCTGAATGGCAGAGGAGCCCCGTATGACAAACCGGTCCTGAGGGAGGGCCACGATCGGCCGGTCCAACCTCAACTGGGCGAAGGTCGCCTCGCCCGGGGGCAGTTCCTCCCGGTCCATCAGGTAGATCGTAGCGGTCGCCAAATTCGTGCCGATATGGAATCGCAGGGTGGTCCGGTGCTTCAAAGGTTTGGTGGCGTTCGGGAGGTGCTCCAAGTAGACATCAACCGTCCGGGTGGTATCGAGGGTTTTGGGCCTCACCAGGACGTCTCCGCGGTTGATCTCGGAAGCCTCAAGCCCTTGGAGATTGATGGCCGCCCTCTGCCCCGCTTCTGCTTTCTCGGTGGGTTGGTTATGGACCTGGATCGTCCTGACCTTGGCCTCCTTGCCCAAAGGGAGGATTTCGACCGTCTCCCCAAGGAGAATATTGCCTGATACGACGGTGCCTGTGACAACGGTCCCGAACCCCTTCATGACGAAGACCCGATCGACCGGCAGCCTAAAAAGTCCATCCGCGGGCCGTTCTTCAACCCCCTTGGCCAGCTCATCGAGAACGGAGATGAGGAGGGGAAGCCCCTCCCCTGTGACGGAGGATACGGGAAGGATGGGCGCGCCTTCCAGGAAGGTCCCTTTTACCACATCCGAAATCTCCTCCCTCACGATCTCCATCAACTCAGGGTCGACCAGATCGATCTTCGAGAGAACGATCAGGCCCTTTTTAACCCTTAAGAGCCGACAGATGTCGAGGTGTTCTCGGGTCTGGGGCATCACCCCTTCGTCTGCGGCGATGACCAACGCCACCAGATCGATTCCCCAGGCCCCTGCCACCATATGCTTGACGAATCGCTCGTGCCCAGGGACATCGATGATCCCGAGACGAATCCCGCTGGGCAGGTCGAGGAAGGTGAACCCCAATTCAATGGTGATCCCCCTCTCCTTTTCTTCCTTCAGCCGGTCGGTATCCACACCGGTGAGGGCCTTCACCAGCGAGGTCTTACCATGGTCTATGTGTCCTGCCGTTCCGAGGATGACGTGCTTCATGATCTTCTCGATACGGTCTCACCCCTCTTGTCACGATAACAAAAACTCCATCCGTCTTTCAACCCTGGTCTTCTTCGACCCTGCCGATCCCACCCCCTTAAACATCATAATAGGGCCTCGGTCTTTTTAGCATCTCAAGGGGAGGGTTCCATTTCATCACGGTAAAGAGAGCCTTTCTGAGGCGAGGGGCGTTCGACCGCTTGAAAATCTGGGCACCGGAGTCGGTCCCCTTAGCTCGACCAGTAAAATCAAGCCTCGGAGAGGAGGCCCTTTAAATTGTTTAATTCCTGTGGATAAGTTTGGCCCATGGCAAAATTTTCTCCCGATTTTTTAAGGGTAAAAATGGGATAAAGTTTGGGGTCTAATTATATTGCTTTAATTTTCAATAAGTTATAAATTACCCTGTCCCCGAAGAGGTTTTATGGACCATGGGCAAAACGGCTCCCCACCTCCTTTTCCCAATGTTAATAACATGTTAAAAACCTTTGGGTCCCATTCCCGTCCATGTCAATAAAAAAGGGGAGGTGAGACTCCCCTTTCATATTTCCCGAGCGCTCCAACTCATCATTTGACCGCTTTTCTAAGGATGTTTCCGGGTTTAAACTTTGGAACCTTTACCGCGGGGATTTTGATCTCCTTCCCGGTCTGTGGGTTCCTCCCCAGTCTCGCCTTCCTTTTGGTCACTGAAAAGGTCCCGAATCCGGGCAGGGAAAGCCGGTCTCCTTTTTTGAGAAGTTTGGTCAGGACCGCGGTCGAGGCGTTGATCACCTTTTCAGCGGTTGCCTTCGAAACGTTTGCCTCTTTCCCGACTGCAGCGATGAAATCTGCCTTGGTCAACTCGATCACCTCCTCCTCTTAAAATGGTAGGGCTCTGGTTTCAACCAAAACGCCCTCAACATAAACCATCTCTTTTCAAAAAGTCAAGCGAACTGCCCCGACTTCCCTGGGTCATTGCTCCTCGCAGAGATAGGCTTCGAGGCGATCCGGGTCCATCTCCAGAAAGGAGAAGATCTTTCGCTCGACCGCAAAGGTGGCCTCTTTCAGGGCATCCAGGAGCTCAATGGCCCTTTCGTTCATCCCATAGCGACCCTTCAGATCCTCGAACCTCTCTTCAAGGGAGACGATCTGATCGTGCCGGACCCTTTTGTCGGCATAATTGACCACCTCCTCCTCCGAGACCCGGTAGGGATCCATGGGTTTGGAGAGGTGGATGTGCGCGGCCACCACCTCCCCCAACCGATGGTATCCCATCTCCTTCAGGACCCTTGAACCCGTCAGGGCATGATCCTCTTTCGTCCGAAGACACTCCGTCTTGGTGAGGTCATGGAGCAGGGCCGCGGCCTCCACCAAGGAGAGGTCGAGCCTCTGCCCCTTGCGATTCAGCCGGACGGAAAGGAAAAGGGCGACCCGGGCCACGACAAGGCTGTGATCGAAGATGTTTCCCAGCATCCCCCTCTCGACCATTAATCTCAGGCAGTCCTCTCTGGTCGGGATCATCCTATCTCCTCCAAAAGACCTTCTCCTGAAGGGGTGCCCTTTCTCCTTTCCCTCCCTTCTTGCTCGAAGGGTGTCCCAGGGCGATGACGGCCATCAGTTCCCAATCGTTGCACGCCCCGAGGACCTCCCCGACCCGCTCTTTATTTTTCAGGATCTCGCCGAGCCAGACCCCTCCCAGGCCGAGGGCATGAATGGCCAATAGCATGTTCTGGATGCACGCGCCGACGGCCAGAACGTCTTTGGTCCGGTCATAAACCTGCCCATGATCCAGAAAGACGGCGATCAAGATCGGCGCCGCCCGCAGGACAGAACCATAATGGGTGAGCGAGGCGAGGGAGGCCCTCACCGATGGCTCCCGGATGACGGCAAACCTCCAGGGTTGGTTATTCTTTCCCGATGGGGCCCATCTCCCCGCTTCGAGGATCTGGTCGACCACCTCGTCCGATATCGGTTCCTGGGTGAAGTGGCGGACGGATCGCCGATGACGGATGGCGGCGAGCACGGGATGATCATCCATCTTGATTCGGTTCATGCTTCCCCTGCGTGACCGGAGGCGCGGGCCCGGTTTCGATCTGTTCGAGTTTGAGGCCAAATCTCTCCAGCCGCCTCCGTGCCTCCTCGTATTTATTCGCAGCATTGGCGAGATGCTTTCCCAGCAGCTGAAACTCTCCTTGAAAGGCATTCAATTCCCTGTTCAACCCCGAAAGGGACTTCAGGATTCGGTGGGCGTCTTTCTCGATCTTCAACCCCCGAAGCCCCAGGACGATCACCTGGAGATAGGCGAAGAAGGAATTCGGAGAGACCGGGATGACCCTCTTCTTCAGGGCGTAACTCAAGATCCCCCTATCCTCGCCAAAGGTTTCGTCTTTGGTAATGGTCTCATAATAGACGTTCTCCGCGGGGATATAGAGCAGGGCAAAATCATAAGTGCCCTCTTGGGGGAGGATGTACTTGCTGGCGACGTCATCGATATGTTTCTTCACGTCCCGGACGAACATCTTCTGGGCCCCCTTCCTCTCTTCCTCGGTTTTGGATTCGATCATCCGCCTGAAATTGTCCAGGGGGAACTTCGAATCGATGGGAACGAGCCTCTCCCCCAACCGGATGACCGCGTCCACCCGCTCCCCGGTCGAGAAGGAGTGCTGGAGGGTGAAGAATTCGGCCGGAAGGATCTGGGATAACAACTCTCCCAGGAAGAGTTCTCCCAAGCCCCCCCTCAGCTTGGGAGGCTGGAGGATCTCCTGAAGGGTGGCGATATCCTTTCCCACCTCGAAGATGCGTCGGCTCGCCTCGGACAATTCGCCGATATTTCTCTGGACGTCTCCGATCACCCTGGCCGCATTGTCCAGGCGGCGGTTGATCTCTCCACTCGACGACTGGAGCTGACGGTTCACCTGCTCTGTGATCCCACGCAGCTGAGCATTGATGACCTCTTGCTGCTGGGTGAGCTGGGCGATATTCCTCGAAAGACCTTCGTTGATCTGTTCTCTCAGGTGGTCGATCTGTTGCTGGATCAGGGACCACACCGCTTGAGAGGAGACCTCCGCTTTTACGCCTTCGACCAACTTCCTCAACCGCTGCTCCATGAGGAAAAAGGTAAAGAGGAGGATGGCGAGGGTCACGATCGCGCCGATCAACAGGTAAATCCCCTCCATGTCCTCATCCTCCCTCGAGAGGGGTTCAGGGATGCTGCACGATGAAATATCCCTCCACCCTTCCCTCGTGGAGATTGTGGAGGGAGGCCCGCCACCGGCTCTCGCTCCCCCCCGGACCAGAAGGGATGGGCCATTCGATCTTGACCGGGCTCGTCCCTGAAAGATCGAAACGAACCCCACCCCTTTCTAAATTTTCAAGAGAGACCTTTAAAGGAGTTGGGGGCCCCTCCCATCGCACCTCCACTTTGATCTTGCCTCCATCGTCGTCCTCTTTGGAGGAGGCCTGAGGGATGAAGAAGGAGAACTGTTCCCTCTCTTTTCCCTCGATTTGAAAAGGAAAGATGATGAACCTCCGCTCCAACACGTTATTCTCGTGGCGGACATCGTCCATCCGGGACTTCGGGCTGACCGAAACCTTTACCCTGGCCACCCCACGGATGGGGACGCGGAAGGGGGGCATGAGGAGATAGGGATTCCTCGAATTGGCTTTCAACTCATCGGAAACGAAATGTTCGAACTCCGAGATCTTCCGGTCATTCAAATAGATTCTGACCTTAAAGGTCCCTCCCCTCCGAAGGTCCAGTTCCCCTGAATTGGAAAGGTAGATCATCAACTCCAGGTCCTCGTTGAGATCGAAATCCTGGACGATGAGATCCGGGCCTTTTGGAGCCCCTTCGAGGACCTTTCTCAATGCATTGTTTTCCGGGTTCTTCTCCCCCTGCTCCGTTGAGGTTTCGACCCTCACCTCCACTTCCTTGCGGCCAAAGATTGAAATGGGAATGGGGAGGGTGAGCTTCCCATTGGGTTGAAGCCAGAGATGGTCGGTCAAGCTCTTCAAGGCATAACGGCCTTCCAACCGGCCATCCAAAAAGAGACTCAGGCCTCCCTGATCCATCGGAAAGGGGGCATTTCCAACATTCACGAGGGTGGCAAACAACCTTCTCTTCTTCTTTAGGAAGATCTCCGTTAGGGCGAGGTCTGGAAGAGAGGACTCCTTCGTAGCAGGCGCTGTGGTTGAAAGGGTAAGAAGACGGAGGTCACGCTCCCCCTCCTGAAGTTTTCCCTCTTCTCCCTTTTCTTCCTCCTTCCGAGCCTGATCCTCCTTCGGACCATCCATTGGAAGGGACGTCTCCTCACCCTCCCTCCGGAGTTTCCCTTCCTGCTCATCCGCCGCCCCTCCCTTCTCCAGTTCAAACCTCATAGAAAGAGGTGAATCGGGGGATTGGGGACGTTCAACCGAAGGTGGGTTTTGGGAAGGCTGAAGGGCCCCTTTTGCAGAACATCCCCATAGAGAGAGGAGAGAAACAAGGCAGAGGATTAAACCTTTGATCATCGCCTCTTTTGGAACCTCTGGGTCATAAGATATCTCATCGCCCCCATAAACGCAAGGGAGGATCGCCTTCAAAAGCGAACCTTGACACGGCGTTGGGGACGTTGTAATTTCTAACCCACGGGAGGATCAGGATGAGGAGATGGATCGATCTTCGAAGCGACACCGTGACACGGCCGACACCCGCCATGAGACGGGCCATGGCCGAAGCCGAGGTGGGCGACGACGTATACGGCGAAGACCCCACGGTGAATGCGCTGCAGGAGAAGGTGGCCCGAATCCTCGGCAAAGAGGCCGCCCTCTTCGACCCGTCCGGGACGATGGCCAATCAACTGGCGATCAAATCCCATACCCAGCCGGGCGACGAGGTGATCCTTGAGGCAACCTCCCATCCATACAATTTTGAAGGCGGGGCCGGGGCAGCCCTTTCGGGCATCCAGTTCCATTGCCTCAAAGGGATTCGAGGAATCCTCGAAGCGGAGCAGATTGAAGAGGCCATCCGGCCCGCAGATGCTCACTACCCCGTGACCCGGCTCATCTGCCTCGAAAACACCCACAATCGGGGAGGGGGGTCTATCTACCCCATCGAAAAGATGGCCGAGATCCATCGCCTTGCCAAATCGAGAGGCCTTTCTGTCCATCTCGACGGGGCCCGCCTGTGGAATGCCTCGGTGGCCACGGGGATCCCCCCCAAAGCGTATGCCCAGTACGCCGACTCCGTCTCGGTATGTCTCTCGAAGGGATTGGGCGCCCCTATTGGATCGCTGGTGGCGGGCTCCAAAGGGTTCATCGACCGCGTCCACCGCTTCCGGAAGATGTTCGGAGGAGGGATGCGCCAGGTCGGCATCATTGCCGCGGCAGGCCTTTACGCCCTGGATCACCATTTCGAACGGCTCAGCGAGGATCATCAACATGCGAAACAGCTGGCCCTGGGTCTGAGGGAGATCGCCGGGATCGGCCTCGACCCAGACCAGGTGGAGACGAACATGGTGATCTTTGATGTGGCCGGAACGGGCAAGACAGCCCACCAGATCGCCGGGGAGATGAGAGACCTGGGCGTCCTCATCCATGTCCTGGGAAAGACGCAGATCCGCCTCGTGACCCATCTCGATGTGACTTCAGAAGACATCGAGACGGCCCTTCGGGCCTTCAGGAAGGTCTGCTCCTGAAAGGGTCTGAACCCCATTCGTTCGAAAGTTCGGAAGAGAGCAATGGAACCCATCCTCATCTTCGTCACGTGCGGTTCAGAGGAGGAAGCCCTCAAGATCGCCCGCGCTTTGGTGGAAGATCGGTTGGTCGCCTGCGTCAACCTCCTCGCCCCTGTTCGGTCCATCTACCGATGGGAGGGAAGGGTTTGGGATGAGAGGGAATGGCTCCTCCTGATGAAAACCCAGAGAAAGAGGTTTGCCGAGGTGGAATCGAAGGTGAAATCCCTCCATTCTTACTCCGTGCCGGAGATCATCGGCCTTTCCCTCACCGAGGGAAACCCGTCTTATTTGAATTGGCTTGCGGACATGACGGAGCCAGGGCAAGAGGGGGGCTAAGGGAGGGAAGGTTTCTTCAAATGATAGTCAGTATTCTGCTCGAAGGTGTAGGCCACCCTCAGGAGGGTTCCCTCGTCGAAATGTCTTCCCATGATCTGAAGACCGATCGGAAGTCCCTCTCGGCTGAAACCGCATGGAATGGTGATGGCGGGAATCCCGGCGAGGTTGACCGGGATGGTCAGGATGTCTGAAAGGTACATCTGAAGGGGATCTCCGACCTTCTCTCCGATCTTAAAGGCGGGTGTAGGAGCCGTCGGGGCCACCAACACTTCCACTTCTTCAAAGGCTTTTTCAAAATCCCTCCGGATCAAGGTCCTGGCCTGTGAGGCCTTCCGGTAGTAGGCGTCGTAATATCCCGCAGAGAGGACATAGGTCCCGAGGATGATCCTCCGTTTCACTTCACTGCCAAACCCCTCGGCCCTCGTCCGCTCATACATCTCGAGGAGGTCGCTGAAGCGGCTCGAACGAAATCCGTACTTGACCCCATCGTAGCGGGCCAGATTGGAACTGGCCTCCGCCGTACAGAGGATATAATAGATGGCCACAGCGTAAGGCGTATGGGGAAGCGAGATCCCCTTCACCTCGGCCCCCATCCGTCGAAAGAGATCGATCGCCTCGCGGACCGCCCGCTCCACATCCGGATCCATCCCCTCGACGAAATACTCCTCGGGGATTCCGATTCGAAGGCCCCTCACCTCCTTCACCAAGAAGGTGCGATAATCCGGCACTTCCACGTTGACCGAGGTGGAGTCGCGGGGATCGTATCCGCTGATCGCGCCGAGCAGGATGGCACAATCTTCGACGTCCTTCGTCATCGGACCGATCTGATCGAGCGAGGAGGCGAAGGCGACGAGGCCGTATCGCGAAACCCGGCCATAGGTCGGTTTCAGGCCTACGATTCCGCAACAGGAGGCGGGTTGGCGGATCGACCCTCCCGTGTCCGTTCCGAGTGCAGCGATACACTCATCGGCGGCCACCGCTGCCGCTGAACCACCGCTCGACCCCCCCGGAATCCGACTCAGGTCCCAAGGGTTGCGGGTGATCTGGAACCCCGAATTCTCCGTGGAGGATCCCATGGCAAATTCATCCATGTTCAACTTTCCGAGAAAGACCGCATGCCTCTCCCTCAGCCTCTGGATGACGGTGCCGTCATAAAAAGGGATGTAATGTTGTAAAATTTTCGAGGCGCAGGTGGTCGGGACCCCTTTGGTACAGAGGATGTCCTTCAGCCCGATCGGGATCCCGGCAAGCTCCCCGACCGGCTCCCCCCTTCGAATCGCCCGGTCCGCCTCGTCAGCTTGCTCGAAGGCCTCCTCCTTCGTCAACCGGAGATAGGCCTGGATTTTCTCCTCCACCTTTTCGATCCGCCGGTAGAGGTCCTCGGTGATCTCCCTCGAGGTCACCTCCTTCTTCACCAAAAGGTCATGAAGCTCGTGGATCGTAAGCCGATGAAGTTCCATCGTCGCCCTACTCGATGATCCGGGGGACCTTGAAATAGCCCTCCTCCTGGTCCGGGGCATTGCTCAATATCTCCTGCCCCGGAAATGACCCCGAGACCTCATCTTCCCGGAAGACGTTGACCAGGGGGATGGCATGGGAGGTCGGCTCAACGCCAGAGGTATCGAGGCGGTTGAGCTGATCCATGTAGACGAGGATCTGGTCTAATTGTTGGCCGAACCTCTCCCTCTCTTCCTCGGTCAACTCCAGCCGGGCCAACCTCGCCACCTTCTCGATATCGATCTTCATCCGATCTCCCCTCGCCTTCTCACCCGAGGAGGGTTTGAATGCGTCGAAGGCTCTCCTCCAGTTTTTCTCGCTGAGTGCGAAAGGACTCCGCCTTCAACCGGACCTCCTGAACCACTTCTGGAGGGGCCTTCGAGAGAAACTGTTCGTTCGAAAGCTTCTTCAGAATAAAGGCGCTCTCCTTCTCGATCTTTCCGATCTCTTTTTGCAGCCTTCTGGCCTCCTCTTCCATGCGATCCCGATCCATCGGGACGAAAAGTTCTGCCCCCTGGACGAGGGCATACGCGCTGTAAAGGGGTTTCTCTACCTGGGGACCGACCTTCAACTCCTTGACCAGCGCGAGGAAGCGGAGGAAGGGCTCCAGCTCTCGCCACCGCTCCCCGGAGGCTTCGTCTTTCGTCCGGACCAGAACGGTGATCTGCTCGGAAGGAAAGAGGTTCATCTCTCCCCGGATCCTTCGTAGGCTGCTCACGGCCTCGATCACGAGGTCGATCTCCTCGGCGCCGGGATCGTCGAAACGGGGGTCGGCTTGAGGATAGGGAGAGATCATGATTGAATCCTGCTCCCTTCGCAATGGCAGCTGCTGCCAGATCTCCTCGGTGAGGAAGGGCATGAAGGGGTGAAGGAGCCGCAGGAGAGTTTCGAGGACCTCCAGGAGGGTCTGCCTCGTGAGGGCCTGCCGGTTGGGTTCGACCTCCCGGTAAAGGTAGATCTTGCTCATCTCGAGATACCAGTCGCAGAACTCGTGCCAGACGAATTGGTAGAGGAGATGACAGGCCTCGTGGAATTTGTATTCCTCCAGACTCTCCCTGACCGAACGGATCGTTTCGTTCAACCGCCGCCGGATCCACCGATCGGGCAGGCTGTAGTGCTCCACAGGGGCGGGTTCGACCGCCCCATCCGGGCCGTGGGGCTCGAGATTCATTAAAACGAACCTCGAGGCGTTCCAGATCTTGTTGGCGAAATGGCGGTACCCTTCGGTCCGCGATTCCGAAAGCTTCAAATCGCTTCCGGGCATGGTCAAGGCGGCCAGGGTAAAGCGGAGGGCATCGGCGCCGTATCGATCGATCAACTCGAGAGGATCGACGACGTTTCCCCGGGTCTTCGAATACTTCTCCCCTTTTTCGTCCCTGACCAGGCCGTGGATATAGACGTCCCGAAAGGGGACGTCGGACATGAACTTGAGGCCCATCATCATCATCCGGGCCACCCAGAAGAAGAGGATATCGAACCCCGTGACCAGCACCGAGGTGGGATAGAAGACTTTCAGCTCCTTCGTCTCTTCGGGCCATCCCATCGTCGAGAAGGGCCAGAGGGCGGAGCTGAACCAGGTATCGAGGACATCGGTCTCCTGCCTGAGCCGAGAAGATCGACACTTGGAGCAGGCCGGGGGGGCGGTCTTGGCCACCATCACCTCCCCGCACTCCTCGCAGTACCAAGCGGGAATTCGGTGGCCCCACCAGATCTGTCGGGAGATGCACCAGTCTTTGATATTCTCCATCCATTCGTAGTAGGTCTTCTCCCAGAGATCGGGGATGATCCGGGTCCGCCCACTCCTGACGGCCTCGATGGCAGGCTGGGCCAAGGGCTTGGTGCGGACGAACCACTGGAGGGAGAGGTTGGGCTCAACGATGGTCTTGCACCGGTAACAGTGGCCAACCTTGTGCCTGTAATCCTCGGTCTTGAGGAGGATGCCCTCCCGGGCCAGATCCTCCAAGATCTTTTCCCGACATTCGAACCGCTCCAGCCCTCGGTAGGGGCCCGCCTGCTCGGTCATCCTGCCGGTCTCATCGATCACCTTGATCTGCTCCAGTCCATGTTTCAACCCGATCTCGAAATCGTTGAAGTCATGGGCAGGGGTGATCTTGAGGCACCCGGTCCCGAACTCCCTCTCCACATACGGATCGCCGATGACGGGGATCTCCCTGCCGAGAAGGGGTAGGCGGACCTTCCGGCCGATGGATTCCCGGTATCGCCCATCCTCTGGATGGACGGCGACGGCCGTATCGCCCAACATCGTCTCAGGCCGCGTCGTCGCGACCACGAGAAAACCGTCCCCTTCCTTGAAAGGGTACCGGAGGTAGTAGAGCTTCCCTCCGATTTCGTGGTGCTCCACCTCTAAATCGGAAAGGGCGGTCTGGCATCTCGGGCACCAGTTGATGATATAATAACTCCGGTAAATTAATCCCTCCTGGTAGAGCCGGATGAAGACCTCCCGGACCGCTTCCGAAAGGCCTTCGTCCATCGTAAACCTTTCCCGGGACCAATCACAGGAAGCGCCGAGCTTCTTCAACTGGTTGATGATGGTTCGGCCCGACTGTTCCTTCCACTGCCAAACTCGTTCGATAAACTTCTCCCTGCCGAGGGCGTGCCGGTCGAGACCTTCCTCCAACAGCTGCCTCTCGACCACGTTTTGGGTGGCGATGCCCGCATGGTCGGTCCCGGGCATCCAGAGGACGTTGAAGCCCTCCATTCTTTTAAAACGGATGAGGATGTCCTGGAGGGTATTGTTCAGGGCGTGGCCGATGTGAAGGACGCCGGTGACATTCGGGGGAGGGATGACGATCGAATAGGCCGGTCGTTGGGAATTTTCGTCGGCGCGAAAATAATTCCGCTCCGTCCAGAAACGGTACCATTTTTCCTCCACCAGGTGTGGATCGTAAGCCTTGTCCAGAAGTTTCGAACCCATGTCCGCAACCCGATGCCTCCTTATCCCTCATCCATTTTCTGAAGCCTCTCGATCTCCTGCCGGATGGCCTTTTCTGCCAGCTCGGGAACGATCTCTCGAACCAACTGTTCGATGCGCTCCATCGTGTGGGTAATCACTTGGGTGGCGATCTCGGGAATGACCTTGCCCATAAAATCTTGCATCATTTCCTGGACCCCTTTGACGACCACCTCTTCGATCGCACGTTCGAACCTTTTCTCCGGAGCCGGGATCCTCTCAAGGGCCATCTCCGGCGGCTCCTCCTTTTCTTTAGGGGCTTGAATCAAGGCCTCTTCGAAGGGTTCCACCGGTGTCAAGGCCTCGGCCGAAGGGAATTCCTCCGAAGTGGGGGAGATCTCTTGAAGAAGGGTGAACTCCCTTTCGAGGGCCTCTTCGAAGCGAGGCTGAGGGGGAAGAATCTCTTCTTTGGTTTCTTCCTCGAATTTTTCCTCGAATTCTTCCTCGAATTCTTCCTGAAATTCTTCCGGGAATTCCTGTTCGAATTCCTCGAGGGCCCCCACCTCTTCCTCAGCGACCACCGCCTCTTCCTCTACCTCCTCAAGTTTTTCTAATTCGTCCGTCAGTTCTTCCAAGAAGGCCTCTGGAAACTCATCCTCCCCAAGCTCCTGAAGTTCCGAGGAGGCCAGCTCAACCGTCTCAGCAGGCGTGGGAGCCAAGGCCTCCTGCTGCTCCTCCCGATAAGAGAAGGAGGAGACGGCCTCTTCCGCCTGAAGCGTCGTCTCGAACTCCTGAAGGAGGGAATAGGGATCGGGCAGCTTCGTGGAGGGCGTGGGAGCCTCGGGGCGGGTGTGGGCCCCCTCCATCCCGAGCTCCTTCTCAAGGGTGGGTCGAAGTTGTTCGACCTTCTGCATCACCTCTTCCATATCGATTCTCTGAAAGAGGTCGATTTCTTCGGGTCCCTGCAACCCCGCGGCCCTCCCTATAGGTTCCGATGTTTCCTCCTCCTGCCTCCCTCCCCCTTCCAGAACCATCTCAAATTCTTTTGGGGTCTCCTGGGCCTCTTTTTGCGAGCTCTCCCAGGTCTCGATGGCCGGCATCTCTCCGAGGGGCTCCTCTTCCGTCTGGAGGGCGAGATCCTCGATGCTCATCTTCGATTCAGGCTCTTCGATCACATCCACAAGCTCGATGATCTCCTCATCGCTCTCCCAAGACTCCTCGAGCGAGAAGCCCTCCTGGTCGATTTTTTCGCTCAGTTGCCCGATCAGGTGTTGGACCGCTTCCTCGCTAAAAGGCCTGGTGATCACCCCCTCGGGTTTCAAGAACCTCCTTTCCGGTTCCGAAAGCTCTTCGAATGGGTCAAGGAGAAGGATAAAAGGGATGCGGGCCAGGCCTTCTTCGGTCTTCATCCTCTCGCAAAGGCCTTTGCCTCCGATGACGAGGTCCGGTTTCAAAAGCCTTCCCCGAACGAGGGCCTCTTCATCATTTGAGGTGAAGAAGAGATGGTATCCCGCCGGCTCAAAGATCCTCTTTAGCTCATTTTGAACCCCTTTGTCCGACTCAGCGATGAGAACCTCTCTTGCCATTTTCTTCTCCCTCTTCCCCGAGCAATCCGTAAAAAGGCAACGGAGATGGCTTTTGAAAAAACTATGCTTACGGGGGACCCACCTTCTTCTGAAGAGCAATCCTCGGCCCTGATAACCCGTAATTATCACAAGCCACGTTCAATTGTCAACTTTTAAAACTCGGTTAGATCCGATAAAAGCCCTCTTTCGCTGAAGGAAAGCCTTTCGATCAACGGACCTCCCTCCGCGTCCCAGGCGGCCCTTCTTTGAGGCCGTTCCTCTTATAGGAACCAACCGAGGCTTGCGGTTTAACGGGTAAGGTATTAATAGAATAAGGTTATAATTGGGGTGACCCTCCAATCCCGAACCCATTGAAACCGGGATTGGATTTCAATAAGGGCTCCACCCCCAAGGCTTGAACGGAGATAGATGAAAGTCGAGGCATTTGATTTCCACCTCCCTAAAACGTTGATCGCCCAATACCCTCCCCTCCGACGGGGAGAGAGCCGTCTCATGGTCCTCCGGAGAGACGAGGAAAGGATCGAGCACCGGAAATTCAGCGACCTTATCGAATACCTCCGGCCGGGTGACCTCCTTGTGATGAATAATACGCGGGTCCTTCCCGCCAAACTCATCGGTCACAAAGAGACGGGGGGAAAGGTGGAACTCCTTCTCATCCCCCCTCGGAACGGTTCGGAAGGGGAATGGGAGGCCCTGGTCAAAAATCTCGGAAAGGGGAAGGGACCGACCCTGGTCTTTTTGGATGAGAAGACCCACCTCATTTTGTCCAGGAAAAAGGATGGAAAGGTGAAAGTCCTCTTCCCCGAGGGGGAATCTCCAGAAAGGCTTCTCAACCGATGGGGTCATATCCCCCTCCCTCCCTATATCCGACGGGAGGAGGAACCCCTGGATCGGGAACGGTATCAAACCGTCTATGCAAAGAAAGAGGGCTCCATCGCCGCTCCCACGGCAGGCCTCCACTTCACCCGCTCCCTCATCCAGAAGATCAAGGAAAAGGGGATCGAGACCGCCTTCATCACACTCCATGTGGGTCCGGGGACGTTCGCTCCGATCAAGGCCGAGGAGGTTGAAGAACACCGCATGGAGCCGGAATGGGTAGAGATTCAGGAAGAGGTGGCTGCGACGATCAACCGGGTCAAACAGGAGGGGCGAAGGGTGATCGCCGTGGGGACGACCACCACCCGTGCCCTCGAATCCTTTGCAGCGGGGAGGGGGCGAGCGAACCCTGGAGCAGGCCTCGTCTCCCTGTTCATTCGCCCTCCCTATGAATTCAAGATCATCGATGGTCTCATCACCAATTTCCACCTTCCAAAATCGACCCTGATCATGCTGGTTTCCGCCTTCGCAGGGAGGGACTTCATCATGAGGGCCTATCGCGAGGCCGTAGAGAAGAGATACCGGTTTTACAGCTATGGCGATGCCATGTTGATCCTTTAACAGAGGGATCGAGGAGCGCGAAAGTTTATCGGTGCAAAAGATGCCTTTCCAATTTACGGTGGTTAAAAAAGAGGCCGCATCCGGCGCGAGATTGGGGAGGATCGTAACCGATCACGGCGTGATCCAGACCCCCGCCTTTCTCCCTGTGGGCACCCAGGGGACGGTAAAATCCCTCACCCCTGAAGAGTTGATCGATCTCGGCGTCGAAGGCATCCTCGGAAACACCTACCACCTCTACCTCAGGCCAGGCCACGAGACGATCGACCGATTGGGAGGGCTTCACCGTTTCATGCACTGGGGAAGGCCCATCCTGACCGACAGCGGGGGATACCAGATCTTCAGCCTGGCCCGACTGCGGAGGGTCTCCGAGGAAGGCGTCACCTTCCAGTCTCATATTGATGGGTCGGAGCATGTGCTCACCCCTGAGAAGGTGATGGAGATCCAGAGGAAGCTCCGAAGCGATATCGCCATGGTCCTGGATGAATGCGTCCCCTACCCTTCTCCTTACGAATATGTGAAGGCCTCCATCGGACGGACGGCCCGATGGGCGGAGAGAAGTCTCAAGGTGAGGCAAAACGGCGATCCCGCCCTCTTCGGAATCGTTCAAGGAGGGGCCTATCCGGATCTCCGGCGGCAGAGCGCCCAAGACCTCCTCGGCCTCGAATTCGACGGTTATGCCATCGGGGGGCTGAGTGTCGGAGAGCCCCGGGCGGTGATGGAATCGGTGTTGAGGCAGACCGTCCCTCTTCTGCCGGAAGACCGGCCGAGATACCTGATGGGTGTGGGCACTCCCGAAGAGATCCTGTGGGCCGTCCTCCAGGGGATCGACCTCTTCGACTGCGTCCTTCCCACGCGGAATGCCCGAAACGGCTCCCTCTTCACCTCCTTTGGAAAGGTCTCGATCAAACAGGCCCGCTATGCAGAGGATCCGAGGCCTCTGGACGAATCGTGTGGGTGTTACACCTGTTCGAACTATTCGAGAGCCTATCTGCGCCATCTCTTTCTGGCCAACGAGATCCTCTCCTCGAGGTTGAATACGATCCACAATATCTTTTATTATATGGATTGGATGAGGAGGATCCGGAAGGCCATCGAGGAGGATCGCCTGACGGGTCTCTACGAATCGGTGAAGGGAGAATGGCCAGCCTCGGAGGAGGCCGGACCTTCAGAGGACGGACCGGTCTTGGTCCGGGAGAGTTCCTAAATTCAGAGAGGAGGAAATTATGTGGATTGAGTTTGCCTACGCCATGGGCCCCCAGCCCGGGGGTGGAAATCAGGGGGCGGCATGGCTGAATTTCATCCCCATCATCCTGATCTTCGTCATCTTCTACTTTCTCCTCATCCGCCCCCAGCAGAAGAGGGCGAAAGAGCACCGCAATCTCCTGGCCAATTTGAAGGAGGGAGATCAGGTATTGACGAGCGGGGGGATCTATGGCAGGATTACCGGGATCAAGGATGACAAAATCACCGTCGAGATCTCCGATCGGGTGAGAGTCAAAGTGAATCGGGGTCATATCGCGGCGGTCATCAAATCGGATTCGGTATAACCCCCCGAATCCTTTTCCCAAAGATGGGAGACCCACACCCCTTGCTCTAACCGTCGTGTTAGGGCTATAATCCACGAGGAGGTGACCCATGTCTCTATCGCTCCAGCCTCAGAGAAAGTACGAAACCATCTTCATCCTCGACCCTGACATCGAAGAAGAGGTCGCCCAATCCGCCCTTGAGAAGATCAAAGGGGTCATCACCCAAGGAAGCGGAGAGATCCTGAAGGTGGAGGATTGGGGAAAGCGAAAGCTCGCCTACAAGGTCCGGAAGAAATCGAAAGGCCACTACATCCTCATCCACTTCTCAGGCACTCCCGAGCTGCTCTCTGAGCTTGAGAGGAATTATCGGGTGATGGACCCGGTGATCAAATTCCAATCGGTCCGTCTCGATGAACGGAAAGCCTCCCACGCCACCCTTGCCCCTCCCGAGGATCAACCGGAAGAAGAAGGGGAGGGGACGGCATGACCCTCTCGAGCTCGGGGATGCCTGGGAGAAACCAGGTCATGCTCACCGGTTGGGTGGTGAAGTCTCCACAGTTCCACCATCAGCTGAACGGAACCCCTGTGCTCCAGTTCTTTCTAAAAGTGGACGATCCCGAGGAGACTACGAGGAGATCGCCGGATCGGGGTTCTAAAGACCGTCCCTGCCAACCGGAGGTCATGCCTCCAAGTTCGATCCAGATCGTGGCCTTCGGGCCCCTCGCCCAAGAAGGAGCCCTGCTTCGGGACGGCCAGCGCCTCTGCGTCAAAGGTCGCCTGACCGAGAGACGCTGGAAACTGGCCGACGGGAGAATCCGGTCCCGGGTGGAGGTGATCGCCTCCGAACTCCTGGTGGTCGAGGAACCCCGAACCCCTGTGTAGGATTCGAAAACCAATGATGTCGAGAGAGGAGAAACAGATGAAAAAGCCTGGAGAAAAACCCGCTCCGGAAAAGAGGAAGAAACCCTTCTTAAGGCGAAAGGTCTGTCGGTTCTGCACCGACAAGAAACTGGAGATCGACTATAAAAATCCAAAAATCCTCCGGTACTTCATCACGGAACGGGGGAAGATCATCCCGAGGAGGATCTCCGGGAACTGCGCCAAACATCAGCGACAGATCACCGTGGCCATCAAACGGGCAAGGAATATCGCCATCCTCCCCTTCACGACCGCCGTCCAGTAATCTCTCCGGCCCCTAAGGGGAACAGGCGCCATGGAGTGGTATAAGAGAGATCGAGGAGGTTTCCTATGCAAGTCATCTTATTGGAAGACATCCCTTCCCTGGGAAAGGTGGGAGATCTGGTCAAGGTTTCCGACGGCTACGGAAGAAACTATTTGATTCCGAAGAAGAAGGCCGTCCTGGCCGACGAAAAGAATCTCAAGGCGCTCCAACATCAGAAGGCCGTGGTTCAACAACGCCAGAACAGGATCAAAAAGGACGCCCTGAGGATCGCCCAAGAGATCGAGAACCTCCCCTGCACCTTCAAGAAGCACGTGGGCGAAAGCGGCAAGCTCTTCGGCTCGGTCACCTCGATGGAGATCGAAGCCTTTCTCCGGGAGAAGGGGTTTGAGGTGGATCGCAAAAAAATCCACCTCGAGGAGCCCATCAAGAGCCTGGGCCTTCACACGGTCCCCATTAAACTCCATCCGGAAATCACCGCCCACCTCAAGGTCTGGGTCGAAGAGGAGTGATGCTCGACGCGATGGATCTCCTCTCCCATAAGGTGCCTCCTCAGAATATCGAGGCCGAACAGTCGGTCTTGGGGGGCATTCTGATCGAAAACGAAGCCATCAACAAGGTGATGGAGATCCTCTCCCCGGACGACTTCTACCGGGAGAGCCACCGGAAGATCTTCAGCGCCCTGATCGACCTTTCCGAGAGGGACGAACCGGCCGACCTCATCACCCTCTCCAATGAACTGCGAAAAAGGGACCAGCTCGAGGCGATCGGAGGGGCTTCCTATCTGGCCTCCCTCATCGATACCGTTCCCACCGCCGCCCATATCGAATACTATGCCCGGATCGTCCGGGAGAAGGCGATCCTTCGGAAGCTGATCGAGACCTCCACGGAGATCATCACGCAGAGTTATCAGGACCGCACGGACGTGGAGAGCTTTTTGGACGAGGCCGAGAAGTCCATCTTCGAGATCACCGAGAGACGGGTCAAACCTTCCTTCTATTCCATCCGGGAGGTCATCAAGACGAGCCTCGATACCATCTCGAAGCTCTATGAAAAGAAGGAACTGATCACGGGGGTCCCCTCCGGATTCAAAGAGCTCGATCGCATGACCGCCGGATTTCAACCCTCCGACCTGATCATCGTGGCCGGAAGGCCCAGCATGGGAAAGACCGCCTTCTGTCTCAACATCGCCCAGCATGTGGCGGTCGAACGGAAGATCCCGGTGGCCATCTTCTCCCTGGAGATGTCGAAGGAACAGCTGGTCCTCCGGATGCTCTGTGCCCAGTCCGAGGTCGAGGGGATGCGATTGAGGACAGGATTCCTTCAGGAGAACGACTGGGCCAAGCTGACCCTGGCGGCGGGCACGCTTTACGAAGCGCCCATCTTCATCGACGACACCCCTGCCCTCTCCGTGCTCGAGTTGAGGGCGAAGGCCAGGCGCCTGAAGGCCGAGCACCAGCTGGGGCTCATCGTCATCGATTATCTCCAGCTCATGAAGGGAAGGGCCAAGGCCGAGAGCCGCCAGCAAGAGATTTCTGAAATCTCCCGGTCGTTGAAGGCCCTGGCCAAGGAGCTCGACCTTCCGGTCATCGCCGTCTCCCAGCTCAGCCGAAAACCCGAAGAGCGGCACGGGAATCGTCCCCAGCTTTCGGACCTGCGGGAATCGGGCGCCATCGAACAGGACGCCGACGTCATCCTCTTCGTCTTCCGAGAAGAGGTCTATAACCGAACGGAGGAGAACCAGGGCAAAGCCGAGATCATCATCGGCAAGCAACGGAACGGTCCGATCGGAAAAGTCGATCTGGCCTTTATCGACAAACTCACCGCCTTTAAAAACCTATACAAGGGCGAGACCGGTTTTTATTACGAATAGACGCCCATGAACTTGCCCAACACCCTGACGATCTTTCGGGTCCTGTTGATCCCTGCTTTCGTCATCCTCATCATCCATCGCTCCTTCGGCTGGGCCATGGCCGTCTTTGCCATCGCGGGCCTCACCGACGGTCTCGACGGCCTTCTGGCTCGCCTGACGGGTCGAAAGACCGAATTGGGGGCCTACCTCGATCCCATCGCCGACAAGCTGCTCCTCATCTCCTCCTATCTCTCGCTGGCCATCGTCGAGATCCTTCCCGACTGGTTGGCGGTGATCGTCATCACGCGCGATGTGATCATCCTCCTCGGCATCCTCGTCATCTCCCTCATCAGCCGTCCCCCGGCGATCCGTCCAAGTTTCGTCAGCAAGGTCACCACCGTCTTTCAGATCCTGACGGTCCTCGTGGCCCTGATGGCGGGATACAATCCCCTCTTCCAACAACTCACGCCCATCGCCATTTCCCTCACGACCTTCTTGACCATCCTCTCCGGAATCCATTACATCTTTCTCGGCACCCGCTTCCTGAATCAAAAGAGCCATCCCCCTCGAAAAGGAGAATCGCCATGACGACCATCGCCACCCTGATCGGACGAGAGATCCTCGATTCCCGTGGAAATCCCACCGTGGAGGTGGAGGTGATTTTAAGCAACGGGATCAAAGGGAGGGCAGCGGTCCCTTCGGGGGCCTCCACGGGCACCCACGAGGCCCTTGAACTGAGGGATCAGGATTCAAAACGCTACCTCGGCAAAGGCGTCCGCAAAGCGATCCAACATATCCACCAATCGATCGCACCGAGCCTGGTCGGTCTGGAGGTCGCCGACCAGAAAAAGATCGACGAGACCCTGATCCGCCTCGACGGAACCCCCAACAAATCCCGCCTGGGCGCCAATGCCATCTTGGGCGTCTCCCTGGCCTGCGCCAGAGCAGCGGCCCATGACCAGGGCCTCCCCCTCTTTCGATACCTCGGAGGGCCTTCGGCCTGTCAACTTCCCCTTCCCATGATGAACATCCTCAACGGCGGGGCCCATGCGGACAACAACCTCGATATCCAGGAATTTATGATCCTTCCCGTCGGGGCGAAAAGTTTCAGGGAAGCCCTCCGGATGGGCGCCGAAGTCTTCCACCATCTCAAATCGATTCTAAAGGCAAGAGGCTATAAGACGACTGTCGGAGACGAGGGCGGGTTTGCCCCTGACCTCAAGTCGAACGAGGAGGCCCTCTCCCTGATCGTCGAGGCCATCCGGAAGGCCGGATACCGCCCTGGGAGAGAGGTCGGCCTGGGCCTCGATGCCGCGGCAACCGAATTCTACCAAAACGGAGTCTATGTCCTGAAGGCGGAAGAAGAGCCGCAAAAGACCCCGACAGAGATGATCGCCTACTACGAAAGCCTTTTGAAAAGGTATCCGATCCTCTCCATCGAAGATGGGCTGGCCGAGGATGACTGGAAGGGCTGGAAGGCCATGACGCTCCGCCTGGGGAAGGAGATCCAGCTGGTCGGAGACGACCTTTTTGTGACCAATCCCAAAAGGCTCTCCCGGGGGATCCGAAGGGGGGTGGCCAATGCCATCCTGATCAAACTCAACCAGATCGGGACCCTGACCGAAACCCTCAAAGTGATGGAGATGGCCAGAAAGGCGGGCTACCGAACGATCATCTCCCACCGTTCGGGCGAGACCGAAGACACCACCATCGCCGACCTGGCCGTGGCCACCGGCGCGGGCCAGATCAAGACCGGCGCCCCCTCGAGGACAGACCGGGTGGCCAAGTACAACCAGCTCCTGCGGATTGAGGAAGAGTTGGGCAAAAAGGCCAAATACGTTCCTCCGCTTCGTTGGCGGAAAGCCTGAGGGAGAGGGCATAGGACGATGAAGGGTTTTTTTAATAAATTTTTGCGACTTGATCTTAAGACCAAGACCTTGAAAGAAGACCATCTTCCAGACCTTGTCTATGAAACCTCCCTGGGTGGGAAAGGCCTTGGGATTCGTCTCCTGCTGAGGGAAAACCCTGTGGGTATTGATCCCCTCTCTCCCGAAAACCGCCTGATCTTCGCCCTCGGACCCGTGACCGATAGCCGGATTTACGGCTCCTGCCGGCATGGGTGTTTTACCAAATCCCCTTTGACCGGAATTTTCTCCGAATCCTATTCGGGCGGAAGGCTGGCGGAACCCATGAGCCGAACGGGTTACGATGCCTTTGTCCTCGAAGGGGCTTCGGCAGAGCCCATCTGGATCGAGATCTCCGATCAGAAGGTGACCTTCCACGAGGCCAAAGATCTCTGGGGGAAGGATACCTTTGTAACGGAAGACGAAGTGTTAAAACGGACAGATAAAAAAGGGGCCGGGGCCATGGTCATCGGCCCTGCCGGTGAGAATTTGGTCCGTTTCGCTGTGATCGAAAACGACTACTGGCGTTCCCTCGGAAGGACCGGAGTCGGTGCGGTGATGGGGTCCAAAAAGGTGAAGGCGATCGTCTTTCATGGAAAGAAAAAGCGGGAGATCGCCCACCCCGACCGCATGGAACAGTTCGCCAGGGAAACCTTCGAAAGAGGAAAAGACAACCCCGGAGTCCAGAATTATAAAAGACTCGGTACGCCCATGCTCGTGGCGATGAACAACGCCGTTGGGGGGTTTCCCTCGAAATACTGGCATCTGGGGACGTTCGAGGGCTGGGAAAAAATCAGTGCCGAGGCCCTTCTGGAACGTTGCGAGGTGAAACCCAGCGCCTGCCTCCGGTGCTTCATGGCCTGCGGGAATCTGAGTCTGGTCAAGGAGGGTCGGCATAAAGGGCTTAAGATCGAAGGCCCGGAGTATGAGACCATCTTCTCCTTCGGGGGACTCTGCATGGTCCACGAGATCGAGGAAATCGCCTACCTCAACGACATCTGCGATCGGTTAGGATTGGACACCATCTCCGCCGGAAGCCTCTGCGCCTTCGCCATGGAAGCCTCGGAGATGGGGCGGATTTCGGAAAAAATCCCCTGGGGCGACGTGGATAAGATTGCCCAGCTTCTTCAGGACATCGCTTTCAAAAAAGGGATCGGTGCCATTTTGGCCGAAGGGATCCGCCATGCCGCCAAAGCCTGGGACATGGAAGACATCGCCATCCATGTCAAAGGCCTTGACCCGGCAGGATACGAGCCGAGGGTCCTAAAAGGGATGGGGTTGGCTTATGCCACCTCCGATCGAGGGGCCTGCCATCTCCGATCGACCTTTTACAAGGCCGAGCTCAGCCATATGATCCCGCCCGACCAGATCGAAGGGAAGGCCAAACTATTCCTCGAATTCGAAGACCGCTTCAATATCCATGACTCCCTCATTCTCTGCCGGTTTTACCGGGACCTCTACTGGGATTGGAAGTACCTCTCCACCATCGTGGAAATCACGACCGGCCTCGAGTTGGACGAGAAAGGTTTAAGAAAAATCTCCTCCACCATCCAAAATGAAATCCGGAGATTCAACCTCCGGGAGGGAATGTCTCCCAAGGAGGATACCCTTCCTAAGCGGTTCTTTGACGAACCCCTCGGCCAAGATGGAAAGACCATCTCCAGAGAACATTTTCGAAAAATGCTCCAGGATTATTATAGCCTGAGAGGATGGAACGCCGAAGGGATTCCGGAATGAAAAATATTTATTGACAAGGCCACCCAAATCTGATAGGAAAGGGCGAACCTTAAAATGCCTGAAGATTGAGGAGAGGAGGAGGAAACGATGAGCAAAAAACTTACGAGGAGGAAGTTTATAAAGGAGGCGCTCATAGGAAGTATCGCCCTTGGCGCCGGTTTGGGCAACTACCGGGTCACCTACGGCCAGGCCAAGAAGTCGGCAGGCCCGATCAAGATCGGCGGCCAGGGGGCCCTTTCGGGGGCCCATGCCGATTACGGTTGGCAGATGATGGCAGGGGCCACGCTCGCCATTGAAGAGGTGAACGCCAAGGGCGGAATCCTGGGAAGGAAACTCGAATTGAAGTTCATGGACGAGGAGCTTAAACCCGCCACCGCCGTCAAGAACGCCCGATATCTCGTCACGGATTGGGGCGCAGATTTTCTCTTCGGCGTGGACTCCAGCGGAAGCGCCATGGCGGTCGGCCCGGTCCTGACGGAATTGAACCGCCTCCACTTCTTCTGCCATGCGGCCACCCACCGATTGACCGAGGAACTGGTGGCCCAGAAGGGGATCCCCCATATCTTCAGGATGTCGGCTCCGATCTATCAGGACGCCCTCGCCGCATGGGTATTCAAGGACATGCCCGAGGTCAAAAGGATTGCAGGGATCAATTGCGACTATGAGTTCGGATACGTGGCTTGGAACCTCTTCAAGGAAAATATAAAAAAGTTCAGGCCCGATGTGGAGTTTGTCGCGGCGGCCTGGGCCCCCTTCTGGACGATGGACTTCTCCTCCCATATCGCGGCCGTGATGGCAGAAAAACCCGATGCCATCTTTGCCACCCCCTGGGCAGGCGAAGGGGTCATGCTTTTGAGACAGGCCCTGATGCTCGGGGTCTTCGACAAGATCCATGCCTGGTGGCAGGCCACGGGCGGATCGGTCGATATTCTCGAAGGAATCTCGAGAGAGATCGAGGCCGATCGGTTTAAGGGGAAACTTTGGGGAACGGCCCGGTATTTACACAACTACCCCGATTCTCCTGAAAACAAAGCCTTTGTCCAAGCCTTCCGAAAGAGATGGGGCAAATTCCCGAACTACTCGGCAGAGGCCAGTTATGCGACCATCTATGCGATCAAAGCGGGGGTGGAAAAGGCCAAATCTTTAGACCGAGAAAAAGTCGGGGCTGCCTTGGAAGGCATGGAATTGAAGACTCCCGCGGGCATCCGCCTCATCCGAAAGGAAGACCATCAGGCGGTCTATACCGTCCCTGCAGGACGAGCGGTCAAAAGCCCGGATTATCCGATCCCCGTATTAGGAGACCTCAAGGTGATCCCGGCGAAAGACTATTTCCGCCATCCCCCATTCACACCCATTGCAACGACAAAATAGAGACGTCCCTTTTTCTCCCTATGGATGGCCACCCCTCCCCCGAGGGGGAGGGGTGGAAAAGGTGCGCCATTCGTTATGCTGGAAAAGCTAATTTTTCAAGGCCTCATCGGTCTCAGTTTTTCGATGTACCTTTGGTTACTGGCGGCCGGCCTGACCCTCGTCTTCGGGGTTTTGGGCGTTTTGAACTTCGCCCATGGCAGCCTGTTTATGCTGGGGGCTTACGCGACCTTTACCCTCTATGGGAAGATGGGCCTCAATTTCTGGCTCTCCATCTTGCTCAGTTTAATCGGCGTAGGGATCATCGGGGCCATCCTCGAACGCTTCTTCTTCCGCCGGATCTACGAGATCGATCTCCCCTATCAATTAATTCTGACCTTCGGCTTCATCCTCGTATTCGACGATTTGGTCAAGATGATCTGGGGAGGGGTGGCGATGATCCCTCCGATGCCCTCCTTCTTCGAGGGGAACCTCTCGATCCTCGGACGCCCCTATCCCATCTATAATGTTTTTATCATCGTTGCCGGATTGGCCGTAGCCCTCATCCTCTGGCTCATCCTCGAAAAGACTTGGTGGGGGAAAATGATTCGGGCAGCCGCTTCTGACCGGGAAATGGCAGGAGCGATCGGTGTCCATATCCCCTTTCTCTTTACCACGGTCTTCGTCTTTGCGGCCATGCTGGCGGCACTCGGAGGGGCCTTGGGAACGCCGGTTCGGGTGGTCGCCCCTGGAATCGGGACCTCCATGATCATCCAGGCCTTTGTGATCACGGTGATCGGCGGACTGGGCAATCTGAAGGGGGCTTTTGTAGGAGCCTTGATCGTGGGTGTCCTCACCTCCTTTGGCGTGTTGCTCTTTCCCATCTTCGAACTCTTCATCATCTTCGTCGTGATGGCGGTGGTATTGTTGGTTAAACCCGAAGGACTGTTTGGAAAATAATCTGCTTGGACGGAGAAAAATGGACACGAAACTCCGAAGCCTCCTCCTCGGGGCCTTCCTTCTTTTCCTCTTGATCCTCCCGGCCTTCGGAGGACAATATCTCCTCTACATGTTGATCCACATGCTCATCCTTTCGGTCTTCGCCCTTGGGTTCAATCTCCTCCTGGGATATACGGGCCTCCTCTCTTTTGGCCAGGCCGGATTTTTCGCCATCGGGAGTTACACCTGTGCTAAAATCCTCCTCTTGACCCCTTCCCTTCTTTTGGGTATCCTCGCGGGAACCCTCGCGGGGGGACTCTCCGCCCTCCTCTTAGGCTACCTCTGCGTCAGACACACCCGAATCTATTTCTCCATGCTGACCCTCTCCTTCGGCATGATGATCTACTCTCTGGCCTGGAAATGGCGAGAGGTGACGGGAGGCGACGATGGGTTGGTGGGGATCCCAAGGGCCCCCTTGACCCTTCCTGGATTGTTCAGCCTGGATATGAATCCCCTGAGCCATTACTATTATTTCGTCCTGGCCCTCTCCCTCATAGCGATTTTCATCCTTTACCGAATGGTCCATTCCCCCTTTGGCCTGACCCTGAAGGGGATCCGGGATAGCGAAAACCGGGTAGCCTATGCAGGGATTTCGGTGAGGGCGTATCGCCTGTTGGCCTTCACGATTGCCGGCCTGTATGCCGGACTTGCAGGGGCTTTCCTCCCCCCACTCGAGAACACCGTCACTCCTCCGATTGCCCACTGGACCCACTCTGCTGAACCCGTCATGGTGACCCTCCTGGGCGGGATCCATACCTTCTTTGGTCCCATCGTAGGCTCGGTCATTTTTTATCTCCTGAAAGACCTCATCGTCCGGGTCACCCAGTATTGGTTGATTCTCTTTGGGGCGATCGTCATCTTCCTGGTCTTGGTCTTCCGAGGGGGGGTGGTGATCTTCCTTTCGGAAAAAATTTTGCCACGGTTACAGGGGAAAACACGGAAGGTTCTCGATGGAGGAACTTCTTAGAACAGAAAAATTGAGAAAGTATTTTGGGATGGTGCCGGCCACCGATGAGGTCGATCTCACCCTTCGGAAGGGGGTGCTCACTTCCATCATCGGCCCCAATGGCGCGGGGAAAACGACCCTTATCAACCTCCTCACCGGCAATATCCTGCCGGACTCAGGAAGGGTTTTTTTTAACGGTGAGGAGATCACCCGGCTTCCCATCCATAAAAGAGTCAAAAAGGGGATCTGCCGTTCCTTCCAGATCATGAATATTTTCCCCAAGCTGACCGTCTTTGAAAACCTCCTCATCCCGGTCCTTTCCCATCTCAATCGAAGCATGAGGTTCTACACCCCCGCCCATCGCCAGGCCGATGCCAATGAAAGGGTGGAGCAGTTGTTGAAGGAAATCGGCCTGTCGGATAAAAAACACCTTTTGGCAGGAACCCTATCCCACGGAGACCAGAGGCTCCTCGAAATCGGGCTGGCCTTGGCCCCCGAGCCGAGGCTCCTCTTCCTCGATGAGCCCACGGCCGGGATGAATCCGGTGGAAAGGGTGAAGGTCCTCGAGAACATCCGGAGGCTATCGAAAGAGAAGGAGTCCACCTTTGTGATCGTTGAACACGATATGGACATCGTCTTCTCCCTCTCGGATCGGATCGTCGTCCTCCACCGGGGACAGATCCTCGCCGACGGCCCCCCCGAGGAGATCCGGCAGAATGAAGAGGTCCGGAAGGTCTATCTGGGCGAGGAAATCTACTGGGAAAAGAGATGACCGAAAAAACCCAACCTCCCATCCTCATCGTGGACCGAATGGATACGTTTTATGGCCAAAGCCATGTCCTCCAAGAAATCTCCCTCTCCATTCGGGAGGGCGAGGTGGTCTGCCTTCTCGGAAGAAATGGGGTGGGAAAGACCACGACCCTTCGATCCATCATGGGTCTGACCCCCCCACGATCGGGGGAGATTCTTTTCAAGGGAATTCCGATTGCCCGAAAACCCCCCTATGAAATTGCCAAGATCGGTATCGGCTATGCACCGGATGACCGCCGGATCTTCCCGGATCTGACCCTTGTTGAAAATCTCGAAATGGCCCGGCGCTTATCGAGCAAAGGCAAGATCCAATGGAGTTACGATAAAATTTACGACCTCTTCCCCGTTTTCGTCTCGCTGAAGACGAGGAAAGGGACCCAGCTGAGCGGCGGGGAACAGAAAATGCTCGCGATCGGTCGGGCCTTGATGAAGAATCCCGAACTTCTCCTCCTGGACGAACCCTCTGAAGGGCTCGCCCCGCTGATCGTCCAAAATCTCGCCTCGGTGATCGAACGGATTCGAAACGAAGGGGTAACCATTCTCTTGGCCGACCAGAACCTAAAATTCTGCCGAAGGACCTCCGATCGAGGGTATATCCTCGAAAAGGGAAGGGTCCAATACCAGGGCCTGATGGAAGAGATCTGGCAGGACGAGGAGATCGTCAAAAAGTATCTTGTCCTATAACCTTCGAAGGTCCCCCCTATCGCCTGATCGAAACCGTCCCCTTTACAAAGAACGCACATCCTGATATGGAATGAAGAGGATGGCCATGTTTCCTCTCCACCTCTCCCTTCTCATCATGGGCGCAAGCGGCATCGTCGCCCAGATCCTTCTCCTCAGGGAACTCCTCGTCTCTTTCATGGGCAACGAGCTCACCCTGGGCATCATCCTGGCGAACTGGCTCCTTCTGGAGGCCCTGGGGTCATTCCTGCTCGGAAAGACGGCGGAGTGGACGGGAAAGAAGCTGGAGGTCTATGTCTTCCTCCAGATCTTCTTTTCGGTCGCCCTCCCCTTCTCCATCTACCTCTGTCGGACCTTCAAAAATATGGTCGGCCTCACCCCAGGCGAGGGCCTCGGGATCCTCCCGATCTTATACGCTTCGTTTCTCATCCTCCTGCCGGTCTCGATGTCCCACGGCGCCCTCTTCACCTACGGAAGCAAACTCCATTCGCAGGCCGAGGGAGGCCAGGCGCCCTCGATCGGCAGGGTTTACCTTCTTGAGACCATAGGCTCTATCCTGGGGGGGTTGCTCATCACCTTCTGGCTCCTTCGCCATTTCCAATCCTTTGAGATCGCTTTCATGGTCTCTTTAACGAACGCCTTCATCTCAGCCTACCTCCTCTGGCCCTTGGGGCGACCCTGGTGCCGAACGAGGAACCTTTCCTTTCTCCTCTGCCTGGTCTACACCCTCCTGTTCCTCGTCCTGATCCTCAGCCCCCTGTCGGACCGGATCCACCGCTTCTCCCTCCAGCAACAGTGGAAAGGATTGACCGTCCTTCACAATGAAAACTCCATCTATGGAAACCTCACCGTCACCCGGAGAGGAGAGCAATATACCTTCTTTACCGACGGCGTCCCCTCGATTACGACGCCGGTGCCGGATCTCGCCTCGATAGAAGATCTGGTTCACTTTTCAATGCTCTTCCACGAAAGGCCGAGCTCCATTCTCGTCCTGAGCGGAGGGGCGGGCGGGGTGATTCACGAAATTTTAAAATATGCCGTTTCGAAGGTGGACTATGTCGAGCTCGACCCCCTCCTGCTCACCCTCATCAAAAAATATCCGACCCCCCTCACCCAATCCGAGCTTTCCGATCCGAGAGTGAAGATCCATCATACCGACGGCCGTCTCTTCCTCCAACGGACTTCGGAGCGCTACGACCTCATCCTCATCGGGATCCCCTCCCCACAGGAATTGCAGACCAACAGGCTTTTTTCAGAAGAATTTTTCGACATGGCCAGAAAGAGGATGTATCCCGGGGGGCTCCTGGTCTTCACCCTTCCCGGCTCATTGACTTATATCAGCCCTGAGTTGAAGAGGTTCAATGGTTGCCTCCTCGATACCCTGAAGAGGGTCTTTCGTCACGTGAGGGTCATCCCAGGCGAGACCAACCTCTACTTCGGTTCGGACGCCGAAACCTTGCCCAGGCTCACCCCCCAGGACCTGAT
Source organism: Thermodesulfobacteriota bacterium (assembly GCA_026415035.1). Taxonomy (NCBI): domain Bacteria; kingdom Pseudomonadati; phylum Thermodesulfobacteriota; species Thermodesulfobacteriota bacterium. The sequence goes on from JAOAHX010000001.1 coordinate 75,917, forward strand.
GAAGAGGTTGGAAGAGAGAAAGGTGCGGACCCACCTCTTCACCCGAAACTATGTGGAATACCGGCTCCATGAGAGGTGGCAACGCTGGTATGAGGAGTCGATGAAACGGGAAGGGGTCCACATCAACTCCGATTTTAAACCCCTGGCCGTCTTTTTCAGCCTCTCTTATTGGACCGCCCTCTTCTCTCCCCCTCTCTCTCCGTGGTTCGCCTGGTTTTCCGGTTTGAATCTAACCTGGTTTCTATGGCTCTTGGTCCCGCTGACCTCGATTCTTGTACTCCTCTTCTTCAAAAAGCCGGCGCTCTCGGGCTATGCCGTTCCCTATGCGATCCTGACCTCCGGCGTCACAGATATGATCCTCGATCTGGCCCTCCTGTTCACCTTCCAGACCCTCTTCGGATACCTCTATCATCAGATCGGGCTTCTCATCACCGTCTTCATGGTCGGCGTTGCCTTGGGCAGTTTCGGGGTCACCCGGTCCCTCGATCGAATCAGGAACGCCGTGGGCCTCTTTCTGGCCTCCGAGCTGGCCTTGATCCTCTTTTCAGCCCTTCTCCCCACGATCCTCACATTTCCAGCGCGCCATCTTGAAAAGCCCGCTATATCCGTTACGCTCTTCGGAATGTTTCTGCTGATGTCCCTCTTTTGTGGGACCTTGGTGGGGTTCCAGTTTCCTTTATCGGCCAAACTCTACCTGGGCACCCGATCTGGGAAAGGAAAAGTGGCACACACGGCCGGGTTGCTCTATGGAGCGGATCTTGTGGGGGGATTCTTCGGAGGGCTTTTGGGAGGGGTCCTTCTGCTCCCTGTCCTCGGCCTCCATCGGACCTGTCTGGCCCTTGCCCTCCTCAAGGCGAGCAGTCTCCTCCTTCTTCTCATGTTTAGGAGGATTCAAAAGAGCCCTCCTTGACCGAAAAGTCAATTCGACAGCCATCTCAAGACGCGAAAGTGGAAGGCCGAAGGGTTCAACCCTTCCATCTCGCAGAACCCCTGGATGAAATCGGAGCCCCTGATAAAGTAAACGTAATCTTTAAAGAAGAGGGAGATGACAAACCCTTCGCCCGAGGCCGGGTCGATGCCTTTCTCTTTTAAATACTTTGCGAGATTGGGATAAATTCGATCCCTCAAATAGTCCCAGGGGTCGCCCTCCTTGAGCACCACTTCATAAAGGAGGAAACCTGCCTCCTCTTGCCTCATCTCGTAGGAAACCCTGTTATAATCGATTCCAGGGATCACCCTGAAGGCCTTCGATAATAGAATCTCTTTATAGTCAGCCATAGATCGACCAATCCCTTTCAAGGGAGCCTCACCGCCCCCGTCCTCCCCCTGCAGTGGGTAAATCTTTTTTAACCCCTCCTACGAAAGGTCAAAATGTCGAGGGGGTCCCTCATTCCTATCAACGTACCTATCTCTAAGGCTTTCAAATTCCATTTCAGGCGGTTTTTGAGGTCGTGTGAATCATCACTCCTTCTGCCCTCTCTAAAGCCCCATCCGGTCTCTTTGGCGAAAATACCCTCCCAAAACCAAGCTTCGGTGTCGATCCTCCCCCAATTGGCGAATGTCTTTCTCTTCCAACACCCAGAAGGTCTTGCCATGGCAATCAAACCTAATTTCTCACAAAAATAGATCCATCTCCTTCTCCGTGGCATGGTTTTTTGCCTCCTCCGGCTGAGTCCTCGGGATCGCCTCAAATAGGAAACGAAATAAGTCAAGGTTTTTCCCGATCCGGTGCCACTTGGGACAACGAAATGCCTTCCTTTCCGTGGAATCCTGGTGGCTTCTTTTTGAGGGCGATAGAGGTGAAGGGGCGTCTTCATTTGGCCGAAAAGATTTCAGCCCCTTAAGGATGGAGCGCTCCTTTTTGGACAGGTCCTTCGAGGAAGGTAATGAAGTCAATGACAAGCTCTGGCGCCCCTGGCCCGACTCGAACGGGCGGCACACGGATTAGGAATCCGTTGCTCTATCCACCTGAGCTACAGGGGCATGGCATTAAAATATAATGTTCTGTCTCATCCGTCAAGATGGGAGGGAATTTTTTTCGTCCCCTCAGAAGGCCCGTAAAGTCCCCGGGGCGATCTCACCGGTTAGGCTTGACAAGAAGAGAAGAAGGGGATTATAGGGAGTGTAAGGCATGAACCCTCTTTTTTACGAAACCATCTCCGACTTGAAAGCCTATTTCCAATACCTGAAAGGGCTGGGGGTCAACGAGCTCGTCCTCCCCGGAACCATCGACCCGCTTCGCCCCTCATGCGAAGCCCCCCGGGACACGGGTCGCAAAGACCTCCCTCCTCCCTCCCGGTCTTCAACCGCTAAGCGGATCGGGCTTTCCGAGATTCGAAGCGAGCTCGGCGACTGCAGGCGGTGTCCCCTGCACCGGACCCGCAAGACGATCGTCTTTGGCGAAGGAAACGAGCAGGCCAGGCTGATGCTGATCGGAGAAGGTCCGGGTTATGAAGAAGATGTCCAAGGAAGACCCTTCGTGGGAAAGGCCGGGCAGCTTTTGACGAGGATCCTCCAGGCCATTCAGCTCCAAAGGGAGGAAGTCTACATCACCAACATCGTGAAGTGCCGTCCTCCCCAGAACCGAAATCCCGAGCCCGAGGAGGTCGAGGCCTGTTCTCCTTTCCTGTGGAAGCAGATCCAGGCCATCCGGCCCAAGGTCATCTGTGCCTTGGGGACGGTCTCGGCACAAACGCTTCTCCGGACCGATGCGAAGATCACGGCCTTGCGAGGACGATCTTTCGAGGTTTCGGGCATCCCCGTCTTCCCCACCTATCACCCCGCCTATCTCCTGAGGAATCCGGATAAGAAGCGCGAGGTCTGGGAGGATATGAAACGGATTGCCCAGGCCCTTGCCGGTGCAGAACGGTGACCCAGAGAGATTTGAAAGGCCCTCCTCTTGCGATCGGGAGGCAATCTCCCCCGAAGGCCTATAGGTGAAGCCGATAATTCAGTTCTACCCCCTTCTCCCTCAGGCCTTTCAGAAGGGCATCCGTGACCCCCTCGATCAGCAGTTCAAGAAGAGAAAACTTTCTTTTGGGGTAGACGATTTGGGGCTCTCCTTCGATGCCCACCATCTTGGCCGCGGCATCGATGGCGTCCTGAAGGTTGCCCAGCTGATCCACGAGGCCAAGGGCCTTGGCCTGTTCGCCCGTGAGGATGCGACCATCGGCCACCTGGGCCACTTTGGCGCGATCCATCTTCCTCCCCTCGGCCACCGCCTGGATGAATTGCTCGTGGACGTTGTCGATGACCCCTTGGAGGAGCCTCCTCTCTTCGGGGGTCATCTCCCGGAACGGAGAACCGAGATCTTTGTGCTCGCCGCTCTTGATGACGACCCCTTTGATGCCGATCTTTTTGAACAGCTCTTCGATGTTGGTGAATTCCATGAGGACGCCGATCGAACCGGTGATCGTCCCGGGGTTGGCCACGATCAGGTCGGAGGCGCTGGCGATGTAGTAGCCACCGGAGGCGGCCACCGATCCCATGGAGGTGACCACCTTCTTATGGTGCTCCGTCTTGACCTTCATGACCTCCCGGTAGATCTCCTGGGAAGGCCCCACCCCGCCCCCTGGAGAGTCGATCCTCAACACGATGGCCTTGACCCCCGCATCATCCCGATGCTGATGGAGCTCGTCGATGATGGCCTGGGACTGGGTGATCAACCCCCGGATTTCGATGATGGCGATCTTGTCACCAAAGGCGAAGGTGGAAGCCGTGGACCTCAAGGCGTGCTGACCGATGAAAAAGAGGAGGAGGAAAAAGAAGGTCAGCAACCCTGCGATCACCATCAACCCCACCAAGATTCGCTTTCGCTTCATAAAACCCTCCTTGACGGTAACCCCTTGAGTTAGAGGGGAGAGATCCGGATCGTTTCAAAGGGCGCGGCCTGAAACACCCTGATCCATTTCGCTTTGACCAGCTCGAGGACGGCCAGAAAGGTGATGATGATCACCCGGCGGGAGGCCTGATCGGGAAAGAGGAGGTGGAAGGGCAGGCTTCGCCTCTCCCTCTGAAGAAGTAGGAGGATCTCCTGCGCCTTCTCTTCCACGGTCAGCCGTTCCAGCACCACCTCGTGCACCGGTTCCTCTTTGGCCCGCTCCAACACCTTGCGAAAGGCATCGATGAGTTCGAAGAGGTTGACTTCGAGGTATTCCTCCTCCCGCCCCTCGGGGACCTCCGAGACCAGACGGACGAAGACGTCCCGCTCAAGCTGGGGCCTCTCGTTCAACTCCGTGGCGGCCTTCTTATATTTCTGGTAGTCGATCAGCCGCCGGACCAGCTCGGTCCTGGGGTCTTCGGGCTCCTCCTCTTCGGGCGAGGGTTGGGGCAGGAGCATCTTCGATTTGATGTGGAGCAGGGTCGAAGCCATCAGCAAATATTCGCCCGCGACATCGAGGTTGAGGATCTTCATCCACTTGAGGTATTCGAGATACTGTTCGGTGATCTGGGCGATGGGGATGTCGAAGATGTCCATCTCGTTCTTCTGAATGAGATGGAGCAGGAGGTCCAAGGGACCCTCGAAGGTCTGTAGGCGCACCGTGTAGGGAGGAATGTCCCGAGCGGAAAGGTCTTTTTCCATCACCCCATCCCCGTCAATCGATTCACAAATTGGACCTCATCCTGCCGGGTGACGACCAATTCGTCTAAACGGGCCTTGAGAAGGTCTTCCAATCGTTTCCGGATGATCGGGCCGGGTTTCAACCCCATCTGAACGAGGTCGGCCCCTTTCAAAAGGGGTCTGGTATCCTTCAACTGGGTGAAATAGAGAGAGAGGTATCGCCGGGTGGCGACCTGACTCGTCTTGGCCATCATGAAGAGTTTGACCTCGGTGGGCAGGGGATGGAGGAGGGTGTAGATCTCCGACCGTTTGGGCTCCTTCCCAGCGTTGATCCAGGAATAGAAGGTCGACAGGGTGAGGTGGGCCTGGCGCTTGCCTTCCATCACCCGGTCCTTGAGCCGTGCGTTCATCCCTAACCGTTCGCAGAGTTCGGAAGCCTCGGCCTCCGTCAGACCGTCCACCAGGCCATAGAGGTAGATGAGCCACCGTTCATACTTCTCATCGAGGAAGAGGAGGTCAAACCAGGAGAGGACATGGTGGATCTGGTCGAACAAGACGAAGGTCTCCTCCCCCACCTGGAGCTTCGGATGGAAGACCGGGAAGAGGTTGAAGTCCTTCATCCTCCGGAAGGCGGGGAGGGGATTCTCCTCTTGGCAGAGGAGGAGAAATTCGGAAAGGATCCTCCCTCCGGAAAGTCGATCGAAGATCCTCATCTTCACCGCATTCCTCATCAGCTGCTGGGTATGCTTGGAGATCTGGAATTTGAAGCGTTGTTCGAAGCGGATGGCCCGGAAGGCGCGGGTGGGATCCTCGATAAAGGAGAGGTTGTGGAGGACCCGAATGATCCGCTCTTTGATATCCTTCACCCCGCCGAAGAAGTCGATCAGCTCTCCGAAGGAGCGGGGGTTGAGATGCACGGCCAAGGCATTGATCGTGAAATCCCTTCGATAGAGGTCCGCTTTGATCGACCCCCGCTCCACCGTAGGAAGGGCGGCCGGGGACTCATAGACCTCCAGACGGGCGGTCGCCACATCTACCTTCAACCCGTCTGGAAAGAGGACCAGGGCGGTCCCGAACTTTTTATGGGTGCGAATCCGGCAGGGGAATCGCTTCCCGAACTCCTCGGCCAGACGGATCCCGTCCCCTTCGACGACGATGTCGATGTCAAAATTCTCCACCCGCATCAGGAGGTCCCTGACAAACCCCCCGACCCCGAAGACCGAATATCCCAGCTCCTCCCCTACCCTTCCGAATTCGACGAGGAGATTTCGGATCCTCTCGGGGAATCGTTCCTCGATCAATTTCGGGATCATCCTCTTCCGGGCATAGAGGGGTTGATGATCCCTCCCGGATCGGGCCATCCCCTCTTGAAGGGTTCGCATCACCTCGGCCAGGGAGATGACGCCTACCAACCGATCCTCTTGCACGATGGGGATGAGATTCTGGTTCTGCGCGAAGGCCAGCTCCTGGATCTTTGAAAAAGGCTCCTCAGGGGTCAGCGTAGAAAATTCGGTCACCATATAGTCCCGGACGAGACCCTCCTTCAGCCCATGCCGGATGGCCCTTTCGACGACGTCCTTCGTGATCAAGCCCAATACCTTTCCCTCCCTATAGACGGGCAGGGCGTCCAGGAGGTAACGGGAGAGGACCTCTGCCGCCTCCTCGAGGGTCTGTTCCGGATCGACGGTCTTGACGGGATAGACCATGAGGTCCCTGGCCAACTTCCTCGGCCTGACCGCCTCCCTCAAGATCGTCAGAAGTCGGCTTTGGGCTTCGATCAAGGACATCCCCTTGATCGTGGCCGAGGCAGCGGAGGGATGGCCCCCGCCTCCGAATTCCGAGGCGATTTCTGAAACATTGACCTCCTCGATCCGGCTCCTCCCGATCAGGTAGATCCGACCCTCCATCTGGACGAGGGCGAACAGGACGTTGAGGTTCTCCATGTCCATCAGTTTGTGGACGAGGACCGCGATGTCTCCCACGTAACGTTCGACCGAGGCCTGGCTGATGACGACATCGATCCCGTGGATATCGTAACGCGTGGCTGCCTCCATCAAATCGTTCAGGAGAAAGACCTGCTCTGCTGTCAGCTCCTTGGTGATGACGTTGGAAAGGATATTGAGGTCGGCCCCTTGTCGCACGAGGTACCCTGCGGCGATGAAATCCTCCTCCTTCGTGGAGGGAAAGGTGAGGTTTCCCGTGTCCTCATAGATGCCGAGGAGCATGAGGGTCGCTTCTTCGGAGGTGATGGGGATCCCCTTGGCCCTCAAAAGCTTGAGGAGGAGGGTGACGTTGGCCCCGACCTCTTCGATCACCTCGAGAGATCCCCGGATATCCTCGGCGGAGGGAGGGTGGTGGTCGTAAATATGGATCTCCAGGCCCGGCTTCGACAGGATCTCGGAGAATTTTCCGATGCGGCTCACCTGCCGGGTGTCCACCAGGATCAGCCGATGGACCTGTTCCAGATCGATTTGTTTGATGCGCTCCACCTCGAGGGCATAGAAGGTGGAATGGATGAAGAAATCCCGAAGGTTCTTCTCCTGGGAGCCGGGGAAGACCAGCACCGCCTCTGGGTAGAGCTTCTTGGCGGCCAGCATCGAGCCCAATGAGTCAAAATCGGCATTGAGATGGGTGGTGATGACCTCCATGTCTCTTGCATCCGATCACGCGTGAGGAGGCCCGAAAGGGCCTGGGACCTCCTTCGGGGGTTTAGCCACGAGGATGATACTGTCGGTGGATCTTCTTCAGGCGTTCACCTCTCACGTGGGTGTAGATCTGGGTGGTGGCGATGTCGACATGGCCGAGCATCAGCTGGACCGATCGGAGATCCGCACCCCTTTCCAAAAGATGACTGGCGAAGGAGTGTCGCAACAGGTGCGGTGTGATCCTCTTTCGGATCCCGGCCGCACGGCCGTGCCTCTTGATGATCTTCCAGAAGTGCTGTCGGCTGATGGGCCTCCCCAGGCGATTGACGAAGAGGTAAACGCTCTCTCGGCCTTTGAGGAGTTTCTTTCTGGCCTCGCTCAGATAGGTCCGGACCCATCGAATGGCCTCCTGACCGATCGGGACGATCCTCTCTTTCGAGCCTTTGCCATAGAGAAGGACATAGCCCGGCTCCAGGTGGAGATGGTCGAGCCGAAGCCGAACCAACTCGGAGACCCTCATCCCTGTGGCATAGAGCAGCTCCAACATGGCGCGGTCTCTCAACCCCTGGGGGACCTCCACCGGAGGTTGCTCGATGAGGCGCTCCACCTCCTCCAGGGAGAGGACGTCCGGGAGGGTCTTGGCCAGTTTCGGGGCATCGATCTCCTCAGCGGGGTTGGATCCGAGGAGGGACTCCTCCACAAGAAATCTGAAGAAAACCCGAAGGGAGACGAGGGTCCTGGCCACCGTCCTGCTCGAAAGCCCCTCTCTCTTCAAGGAGAGGAGGAAGGCCCTGATATCCAGCTTGGAGATCTCCTCGATCCCTCCCTTCCCTTGCCTTTGAAGATGGTCGAGAAACCTCTGAAGGTCATGGCTGTAGGCTTCGAGGGTGTTCTTGGAAAGGCCCTTTTCGACGAGAAGGTAATGAAGAAATCGATCCAGCCATGGATGCATCGATGGCGCTCCTGGTTGGGCCAACCTCACTCCCTATGGGCCTCCTCCCGGTCCCCTCCCCGTATGACCAAACCCCCCCTCCTGCCTCGGGCTGGCCGGCAGCTCTTCCACCTCGATGAGGGTTGATCGGAAGACCTTGGTGATCACCAACTGGGCGATCCGATCGCCGTGTCGGATGGTGACCGGCTCCTGGCCCATATTGATGAGGAGGACGGCCACCTCCCCCCGATAATCCGAATCGATCGTTCCGATGCCGTTGACCAGACCGATCCCCTTTTGAAGGGCCCAACCGCTTCGAGCACGGATCTGCCCTTCAAATCCCTCGGGAATCGCCAAGGCGATCCCGGTTGGGATGAGCCTCCGTTCTCCCGGATGAAGCGTCACCTCTTCGGGCAGAAAGGCGCAGAGATCCATTCCGGAGGAGCCCTGGGTCATGTATCGAGGTAGGGGAAGGGAGGGGTCTTCTCGGACTCGCTTGAGATGGATCTTTATCTCTTCCATGAGTTTAAAGGAGGCAGGCAACCCCGCAGCTGGCGTTCCTCCATGGGACCCAGCACGGTCAGACAGAAATATTTTTCGTCGAAGAACTGGTCGGCCAGCCCCCGGACCATCTCCTCGTCGACCTCGTCGATGCCCTTCAGGATCGACCCGATGGTCTGATACGATTCGAAATAGATCTCGTTCTTGGCCAAACGGGTCATCAGGTTGTCGGAGCTCTCCAGGCTGAGCAGGAGGTTTCCCTTCAACTGTTCCTTGGCGATCTCCAGCTCCCCGTTCTTGAAGGGCTCCGATTTGAGCCGGTTAAACTCTTCGAGGATGAGGCGATAGACCTCCTCGAAAGACTGCTGGTCCGTCCCGGCGTAGACCACGACCAGGCCGGTGTCGATATAGGTGGGCAGGTAGGAATAGACCGAATAGGCCAATCCCCGGTTCTCCCTGATCTCCTGGAAGAGCCTCGAACTCATCCCGCCCCCTAAGATCGTGTTCAGGACATAGGAGGCGAACCTCAGGGAGTGATTGTAATGAAGACCATGGGTCCCCAGGCAGAAATGGACCTGTTCAAGATCCCTCCTCAGGAGGTGTGTGGTGGAGATGGACAGGGGTTTCTCTCGCTGCCTCGTCTGGCCCGTCTTCGAGATCTGGCCGAAGGTGCTCTCCGCCAGATCGACCACCCGCTCGTGCTGGAGATTGCCTGCGGCACAGAGGATGATCCGGTCAGGCTGGTAATGGGTGTGGAAAAAGTCCAGGATCTGGCGGCGGCTGAAGGACTGAACCCGTTCGACCGTCCCGCAGATGGGAAATCCGAGGGGGTGGTCTCCCCAGCAGGTCCGGTTGAAGAGGTCGTGGACATAATCGTCGGGCGTGTCCTCCACCATCTTGATCTCCTGGAGGATGACCATCCGCTCCTTTTCGATCTCTTTTTCGTCCATGAGGGAATGGAGGAAGATGTCCGAAAGAAGGTCCATCGCCAAGGGAAGATTTTTGTCGAGCACTTTGGCATAGTAGCAGGTATATTCCCTGCCGGTGAAGGCGTTCAAGGTGCCCCCGACCGAATCGATCGCCCGGGCAATGTCCTGCGCCGTCCTCCGCTCCGTCCCCTTGAAGAGAAGATGTTCGATGAAATGGGAGATCCCGTTCTCATGGGGTTCTTCGTCCCTTGACCCTGTGGTGACCCACAGTCCGATGGAAACCGACTGGAGATAAGGGATCTCTTCGGTGATGACCCTCACCCCATTGCCCAGGACCGTTTTTCGGTATCCCGATCCATCCAACATCGTCGCCAGTTGAGAACCCCTGTTCGATTCCATCATCCCTTCCCGTCTCATCCTCTCTCGGATCTTTTCCCCTCTTTCAGGGCAGCCTTGCGACTCAGCCGGATCCGGCCCTGGGGATCGATATCGATGACCTTGACGGTGATCTCATCGCCCTCTTTGACCACGTCTTTGACCTCTTTCACCCGGTAGTCCGCCAGCTGGGAGATGTGGACGAGCCCATCGGTGCCCGGAAAGATCTGGACGATCGCACCGAAACTCAAAATCCTGACGACCTTTCCCGTGTAGATGCCCCCCACCTCCACCTCTTGGGTGAGCCTCTTGATCATTTGAATCGCCTTTTCAATCGACTCATAATTGGGCGAAGCCAATTTGACAAGGCCGGAGTCCTCCACATCGATCTTGACCCCTGTCTGGTCGATGATGGATCGGATCGTCTTCCCCCCCGGTCCGATGATCTCCCGAATCTTCTCCTGCTTCACCTGGAGGGTCACGATCCTGGGGGCATGGCGGGAGAGGTCTTTTCGGGGTTCTGCGATGGTCTCCCTCATCCGATCCAAGATGAAGAGCCTTCCCGCCCGGGATTGTTGAAGGACCCGGCTCAGGATCTCCTTGGAGATCCCTTTGATCTTGATATCCATTTGAATGGCCGTAACCCCTTCGGCCGTTCCGGCCATTTTGAAATCCATGTCGCCGATGTGATCTTCGTCGCCCAAGATGTCGGTGAGGATCGCCTCCTGGCCATCTTCGAGGATGAGCCCCATGGCGACCCCGGCCACCGGCGCCTTGATGGGAACGCCCGCGTCCATCAGCGAGAGGGAGGCGCCGCAGACAGTGGCCATGGACGAGGAGCCGTTCGATTCCAAGACCTCCGAGACGATTCGAATCGTGTAAGGGAACTTCTCGCTCGAGGGCAGGACAGGGGCGATCGCCCGCTCGGCCAAGGCCCCATGGCCGATCTCCCTTCGGGAGGGCGCCCGCAAGGGCGAAACCTCTCCGGTGCTGAAGGGAGGAAAGTTGTAATGGAGCATGAAGGACTTGTAGGTCTCCCCGAGCAGGGAGTCGATCTTCTGCTCATCCTCGGAGGTTCCAAAGGTGACCACGGCCAGGACCTGGGTCTCTCCCCTCGTGAACAAGGCAGACCCATGGGTCCTCGGAAGGATGCCCACCTCGCAGGAGATCGGCCGGATATCGGAAAGCCCCCTGCCATCGATCCGCACCCCCTTTTCAAGGATCGCCCGGCGGAGCCACCGACGGTCAGCCTCCTCGAAGGCCTTTCGGACCATCCTCTGGGTGGCCTCATCCTCGGCCTGACATTCGGTCAGGATTGCCTCATAGAGTTTCTCAAGGGACTCGCGCCGCTTCACCTTCTCCCGGATCCGGTAGACCTCTTCCAGCCGCCCTTGGACAAGGGCCATCACCTTTTCGAGGAGGGCCGGGTCAGGTTTTTGAAGCTCGACCTCCCACTTCGGTTTTCCACACCCTTGCCTCAACTCCCTCTGAAGGTCGATGACCGGTTTGAGCGATCGATGACCGAAGAGAATGGCCTCAAGGATCTCCTCCTCTTTGACCTCCTTGGCACTTCCCTCCACCATGATGATGGCCTCCTCGCTTCCGGCAACGAAGAGGTCGATGTCGCTCAACTCCAATTCGTCCGGGGCAGGGTTGAGGACATATTCGCCATCGATCCTTCCCACCTTGGCGCCTCCGATAGGGGTATCGAAGGGGATATCGGAGAGGTAGAGGGCGGCCGAGGCCCCCACCATCCCGAGGATGGAGGGGTCGTTGTCCGAATCGGCCGAAAGGACCGTGGCGATGATCTGGGTATCGTTCATGAACCCTTTGGGAAAGAGGGGCCGCAGGGGACGATCGATGAAACGGGAGATGAGGATTTCCCGGTCTGTGGGCCTTCCTTCTCGTTTAAAGAATCCTCCAGGGATCTTCCCCGCCGCATAGGTCATCTCCTGGTAATTGACGGTCAAGGGAAGGAAATCGATCCCCTCCCTCGTCTCATCCGAAGAGACGGCAGTGACCAGTACGACGGTCTCCCCATAACGGACCACTACCGCGCCGTTGGCCTGCCGGGCCACCTTCCCGGTCTCGATGGAAAAGGGCCTGCCTGCCAGATCGATCTCTAATTTCTGAATCATAGGTTTGATCACGCTCCTGTAAAGATTCTTGTTCGTTGGTCCCAGTTCGGCTCTATTTGCGTAGCCCGAGCTGATCGAGGATCGTCCGGTACCGATCCACCCGGTGCTCCTTGAGGTAGTTCAGCAGCCTCCGCCTCTGGCCGACCAGCTTCAACAGTCCCCTCCGGGAATGGTGGTCCTTCCGGTGAACCTTGAAATGGTCCGTCAGATATCGGATCCGTTCGCTGAGGAGGGCAATCTGCACCTCCGGGGATCCCGTGTCTTTCTCGTGGACTCGAAACTTCTCGATGATCTCTCTCTTTTTCTCCTGAGCCAATGTCATGAATGGCCTCCTTGAATGGAAATTGGACCTCTTGGGTTTTCCTCACCCTCCCTGGGCCTGGGATCGGCCGGTCGAATGGAAGATTCTCAAAGGTCGTAAAACCGACTGGCCGGGGTCAGCGGGATCGATCCCATCGGCCCTCAAGGCCGTCTCCAAAATCGCCACCAATCCCAGGTGGGGGGATGTCATGCGGATCTTCTGCCCTTTTTCAAAAGGGGGGAGAAGGGGTTGGGGAAGCAAATCCCCGACGCGTAGCTCCTGTCCCTGCCGTACCTTTCGAATCAGCCGCTCATCCCCGACCATCTCGGGAAGATCCTCCAGGGCCTCCCTCAGAGGGATCAGATGCGGAAGAAGCTCCCTTGCCTGACCCATGGCCCTCAATCGCTCGATCGAAAGGGCCTTTTCGAGGGTAAACGGTCCGCTCCGGGTCCGTCTCAGCGAGACGAGGTGAGCCCCACATCCCAAATGCTGTCCGATGTCCCTTGCCAGGGCCCGGATGTAGGTCCCCTTGGAACAGGAGACCCTAAAAAGGACGATCGGAAGCGCGACGTGATCGACCTCCAGTTCATGGATCACCACCACCCTCGGCCGCCTTTCGATCTCCAACCCCTTTCGGGCGATCTTGTAGAGCGGCCTTCCTCCTACCTTCACTGCAGAAAACATGGGAGGGACCTGTTCAATCTCTCCACGAAAGGAGCGAAAGACGGCCTCGATCCGCTCCGGGGTGAGGTCCTCCCACGGTTTTCGCCGGACGATGTCTCCCGTGAGGTCATCGGTCCGGGTCTCCTCACCGACCTTGAGCGCTCCCTCGTAGGCCTTGGGCTCCTCCGGCAGAAAGGGGATCAGCTTGGTGCCCTCGTTCAAGGCCACAGGGAGAAGGCCCGTAGCAAAGGGATCGAGGGTCCCTACATGGCCGGCCTTTCGGATCGAGAACCTGGACTTGATCTCCCGGACCACATCGAGAGAGGTGAGGCCCTCGGGTTTATCCACGAGGAGGAGACCGTCAATCCTCATCCTTCCCCTCCCCCTCTTGCCGATGTAAGGCGTGGAAGACCTGACCGATCCGGACCGAATATTCGATGGAAGGATCGAACTCGAAGCGTAATTCGGGCGTGTGGCGAAGGTTGACCCGCCTGGCCAGCTCCCGCCGGATGTACCCCTTGGCGCTGTTCAAACCCTCCAACGCCCTTTCCCTCTCTTCGATGGTCCCGGGGACGCTGAAGCGGATCCTCGCCAAGCGGAAGTCTCCGGTGAGTTTCACCCGCGTGATGGTCACCTGTTCTACCCGGGGGTCCTTGACCGTCCTGAGAAACAGCTCGGCCACTTCCTTCCGGATCAAATCCGCCACCCTGTCGATGCGTTTCCCTTCCATGCCTTTCTTCGGGAGGTGAGAACGACCCCCTCCCCCTCATTTTAAACCCTTGATCATCTCCTCGGGTCCCAAAGGCTTACACGGAGAGAATTTCCATCTCCGTGTGGATGAGCTCTCCGAGGCTCATCCGCTCGATATAATCGATCACCTTGTCCAGACTGGAGTTGATATGCCTTCGATCGTTCCCCACCGTGCATATCCCGATCTGAGCCCTTTGCCAGAGATCGTGATCCCCGACCTCCGAGATGGACACGTTGAACCGGTGCCTCACCCTGTCGATGATCTTCCTGAGGACGTGGCGCTTTCCCTTCAGGGAGTGATTCTCGGGGATACGAAGATCGACTTGGCAGATTCCAATCACCATCGCTTCCCTCCCGCAGGACCCTTCCCGTTAGGTTAAACGGGGACGGACCTCCTCCATCTCGTAAGACTCGATGATATCTCCGGGTTTGATGTCGTTAAAATTCTCCATCCAGATCCCGCATTCCAGACCCTGGGTACACTCCTTCATGTCGTCTTTGAATCTCCGGAGGGAGGAGATCTTCCCGTTGTAGATCACGACATTGTCTCGGAGCAGTCTGGCGTGGGAACCCCGGACGACCTTTCCATCGGTGATGATGCTGCCGGCCACCACGCCCACCTTCCGGATGTTGAAGAGCTGGAGGACCTGGGCCCTCCCCAAGATATGCTCCCGATAGGTGGGCTCCAAGAGCCCTTCCATGGCCTTCTTGATGTCCGAAATGGCATCGTAGATGACAGAATAGGTCCGGAGGTCGACCTTCTCTTGCTCGGCGAGGGCCTGGGCCTTCGGCACCGGTCGAACGTTGAACCCGATGATGACGGCGTTTGAGGCAGAGGCCAGGTTGACGTCGGTCTCCGTGATGCCGCCCACGCCGTCGTGGATGATGTTCACCTTGACTTCGTCCGTGGAGAGTTTTTTCAGGGCCTCTTTCATCGCCTCGATCGACCCCTGAACATCCGCTTTGAGGACCACGTTCAGTTCCTTGATCTCCCCCTTCTTGATCTTTTCGTAGAGCTCTTCGAGGGAGACCTTGCTCAGCTTGGCCAGCTCTTTAGACCGGATCTTCTCCTGACGGTAGAGGCTAATTTGTCTTGCGATTCTCTCGTCCGGGACGACGATAAAGGCCTCCCCGGCCTCCGGGACGTCGCTAAACCCCAGCACCTCCACCGGCGTGGAGGGTCCGGCCTCGTCCATCTTCTGCCCCTTGTCGTTGAGCATGGCCCTCACTTTGCCGTAGTGGGCCCCTGCAAGGAAGACATCGCCTGGCCTGAGGGTCCCTTCCTGAATTAGCACCGTCGCCACAGGACCTCGGCCTTTATCCAGTTTGGATTCGATCACCACGCCCCGGGCAGGCTTGTTCGGGTTGGCTTTCAGTTCCAGGATTTCGGCCTGGAGTAGGATCAACTCCAGAAGCTCTTTGATCCCGATCTTCTGCTTGGCCGAGATCTCGGCAAAAAGGGTCGTCCCGCCCCACTGCTCAGGGACCAATCCCAGTTCCGACAGCTCCTTTTTCACCTTTTCCGGATTGGCATTGGGTTTGTCAATCTTGTTGATGGCCACGACGATCGGAACCTTCGCGGCCCTGGCGTGGTCGATGGCCTCTTTCGTCTGGGGCATCACACCATCGTCGGCCGCCACCACCAGGACCACGACATCGGTCACCTGAGCCCCTCGGGCCCGCATGGCCGTGAAGGCCTCGTGACCAGGGGTATCGATGAAGACGACCCTCCCGTGGTCGAGATGGACATCATATGCCCCGATATGTTGGGTGATGCCACCGGCCTCTCCCTCGACGACGTTCGTTTTGCGGATCGCATCGAGGAGCATGGTCTTTCCGTGGTCCACATGTCCCATGATGGTAACGACAGGGGGACGGGGTCTCAAATCCTCGGGCCGGTCTTCCTTTCTTTCGAGGATCTCCTGCTGTTCGATGGAGACCCGCTCGACCTCATACCCGAATTCGCTGGCCGCTAAGGAGGCGACATCGGGATCGATCATCTGATTGATCGTCGCCATCACCCCGATGTCCATCAACTTTTTGATCACATCGGATCCCTTCACCCCCATTCGTTTGGCGAGATCGCCCACCGAGATGGCCTCGGATATCCGGATGATCCTCTTGATCGGCTTGGGGACGGTGATCTCCGGCTTCTGGGAGGTTTGGACCACCAGCTTCTTCTTCACGGGCTTGAAGGGCCTCGGGGTTGGTATCTCGGGTTCGACCTCGGGGGGTTTCTTATCTTCCGTCTCATCCAGGAAGAAGTCCTCTTCCTGGATCCTCCTCTCCTCGATCTGTTTTCTCTTCTTCAAGACCCCGATCTTCTTGGATTGGAGGAGCTCCTCTTTGGTGAGGAATTTGGCACCCAATTTTTTGAGGGTCTCGGCGCTTCCCTTCTCCTCGACCAGGGTCTTCTTCGCCTTTTTGACTTCCTTCTCGGCTTCGACCTCCGCCGGCGCCTTCTCTTCGGCCGAGGCCTTCTCCTGGGAGAGGTCTCGAATCTCGACCTTCATCCCCGTTACCTCTCCTTCCACTTTGACCACTTTTTCTACCGGTGGCTCTGTCCTCTCCGGCTTCGCCACCGCCCCCTCCGGTTTCTCCTCCTTTTTGACCTCTTTCTTGACCTCCTTCTTGGCCTCTTTCTTGGTCGCCTCCGGCGCTTTTTCTTCGCCAAGGGAAGGTTTGGCTTTCGGTCTGGCGGGCTCTTTGGGAGGTGCGGAAGGAGGTTCGGCATGAGGTTCGGCAGGCGGTGCCGGGGCCTCCAGGGTCGGTGGAGGGGAAGGTTGGGGTTGGACTTCAAGGCTTCTCGTTCTCCGCCGGATGACGGTGGGCTTAATCCGTTTCTCCACCACCTCTTTCTGATCGTCCTTTTCGATAATCCTCTCATCCGAGGGGAGAGAAGGGCTTTCCGAAGCCTCCGCCTTCTTCTCCTTGACCTTGACACCCATCTGTTTCAACTTCTTCAGGAGCTTATCATCCCCTACGCCGACTTCGCTGGCCAGGTCGAGGACTTTTACCTTCCCCATCCCATTTTCCTCCTTATCCGCCTTGCGATCGATGGATTCCTCAAATCTTCACACGATTCAGGATCACCATGCTCGAGGAGCGTCAACCCTCTGTCGATTGTCTTCCACCTCAAACCGTGGGGTTTGAAAGGGTTTGGATCTGCTCCTGGCCCTCGATCCTCTTTAAGGCCAGCCTCTTTTGGGCCGCCTTTAAACAGGAGATCTCGGGACACAGATAGACCCCCTTTCCCCCCTGTCCCCGGACCAACTTGGTCTGTCCGCCCTCGAGAACGCGGACGAAACGGATCATCTCCGACTTCTTCCTTCTGGCCCGACAACCGATACACATCCGAACCGGGAGATGGCCTCTTCGACTCATGGGGTTTTACGATCGAGGTATTCCTTGGCCGCCTGGATCAACTTTTCGGCCTTCTTTTCACCGATCCCCGGAAGCAGGGCGAGCTGTTCGACGTCGGTGCGGAGGAGATCCTGGATATGGTGGAACCCGTGGTTTTTCAGCAGATCGGAAAGTTTCTCACCCACCCCTTCCAGCATCTCGATGGGATCGTCTCCCAAGGCCTCGCCCTCCGCAGGAGCACCTCCCTCCTCCCCTTTCGAGTGGGCCAATTGGCCGGCCGTCTGGACGATCTCCGCGGCCTTTTCCCGATCGATCCCCAGAAGTCTCGCCAAGTCGTCTGGATCGGCCTCCCCTATCTCCCGGAGGGATCGGAACCCTTCTTGATGAAGGAGGCGACTTCCGACCTCTCCGATGTGAGGAAGTCTTTTGAAGCTCTCGATAATCTCGGCCGAAAGCTTCTCCATCTTCGACTCGCTCTTGATATCGATCTTCCAACCGGTCAACTTGGAGGTCAGACGTACATTCTGGCCTTTCTTGCCGATGGCCAACGAAAGCTGGTCATCCGGCACGACCACATCCATATGTCGCTCCTCCTCGTCGATATAGACCCTGGAGACCTTGGCAGGGGCCAGGGCATTGCACACATATTTGGCGGGGTCCTGGGACCAGGGGATGATATCGATCCGCTCCCCCCGGAGTTCCTGGACGACATTCTGGACCCTCGAGCCCTTCATCCCCACGCAGGCCCCTACCGGATCGACATCCCGGGCTGAACTATAGACCGAGATCTTAGCCCGCTCTCCGGGCTCCCGGGCCGCGCTGATGATTTTGATGATCCCCTCCGCGATCTCGGGGACCTCCAATTCGAACAGCTTGATGAGAAACCCTGGATGGGTTCGGGAGAGGAAGATCTGAGGGCCCTTGGTATTCTTCTGGACGTCGAGGATGAACGCCCGGATTCGGTCTCCTTGCCGGTACACTTCTCCGGGAATCTGCTCTTTGGCCATCAAGATGGCCTCGGCCCTTCCGATGGAGATGTAGAGGTGGCCCTTCTCCATCCGCTGAACCGTTCCGCTCACGAGGGTTCCCTTTCGATCCTTAAATTCATTGTAGACGTTCTCTCGCTCCGCATCCCGGACTTTCTGAATGATCACCTGTTTGGCCGTCTGGGCCCCGATCCGACCGAAGTCGGTGTTGAGCTTTACCCCTAAGCTGTCCCCCACCTGGGCCTCGCTGTCCAGTTCTCTGGCCTCTTCAAGCTGGATCTCCGTGGCCGGGTCGGTCACCTCCTCGACGACCTGTTTAAATTGGAACAGCTCGACCTCGCCGATCTCTTCGTTGTACCGAACTTCGATCTCCCCATGATGGCCGTACTTCTTCCGGGAGGCCGTGAGAACGGCTTGCTCGAGGGCCGCGATGATCACCTTTCGATCGATGCCTTTGTCCTTTCCGACCTGCTCGATCACATAATTCAGATTGCTTGGCATAGTTCCTCTCTCCTCCTTACTCCAATTCTAATCTGGCTTTGGCGATGGATTGGAGCGGAATATGAACCATGGTATCGTTGACGTTGAGTTCGATGCCCTGATCGACCACCCTCATGAGCCTGCCTTTAAAATGGCGCTGGTTGCCGATGGGCTCGTTCGTGCTCACCTGGATCAGCCGGTTTTGGTACCTCAGAAAATCCTTCCTGGACTTGAGGGGCCGGGTCAACCCTGGGGAAGAGACCTCCAAGCGATAAGGATTGGCGATGAGATCCTCCACATCCAGGATCCTGCTCAGGGTTTGACTGACTCGGCTACAATCGTCCAATGTCACCCCGCCTTCCTTGTCGAGGTAGAGGCGAAGGACCCACCCCATCGCCTCCCTTCGATATTCGATCTCCACGCACTCCATCCGCTCCTCTTCAAGGATGGGGGTGAGAAGCTCGGATACCCGCTGGATGATGGACTCGCGGGACATGGACTCCCCTTTCCCTCAAGGGCTATAAAAAAAGCGGGCAACCCAAGCCCGCTTTTTCAGCAGACCCTCATTATCAACTATTATATACTACACTTTTTTTACAAATGCAAGCCGTTTCGAGAAGATTTCCTCCCGGGAGGTTCGGGCTTCCTCGGCGATCCCGAAGAGGAAAGGCGAGGGGGCCCCCTTCATCGACCCATTAATCCAACTGGTCCAGGGAGGGAGGTGGGGTGGACCCGGGCCCACGGAGGATCTCAATTTCGCGGCTCAGTCTGCGGATCATCCGCTCGTTCTGCCGAAGGGATCGTTTGAGCTGATATCTCTGGTAAAAATCTCCAATCCCCCCGATTAAGATCCCGAGAAACACGGAGAGGAGAATGATGAGAAAGAGGGGAAGGTGAGGGGCCTCCCAGCTTCGATCGTACAGGGGATAAAGGCCAAACCGGAGAGAGACCTCCGCCCGGTTCTGGAGGGAAAAAAGGATGACAAAGACGAAGACGATCATCATCAGAATGGTTTTGACCCAGCTCATGTCGTTCTCCTTCCACCCCTCCCTTTCCGTTTTGGGGCCTGGTTCACAAAGGCCTGACGAAGTTTTTGGAAGGTCTTCGAAAGGTGTTCGGGCATGATTTTCGTCTCCCCGATGATGGGCATAAAATTGGTATCTCCAGACCAACGGGGGACGATATGGAAATGGAGGTGATTCTCGCCCGCCCCGCTCACTTTCCCGATGTTGACCCCGATGTTGAATCCCTCGGGTCGAAGGGAGGCCTTTAAGACCCGGAGAGAAATCTTTAACAGATCCATGAGTTCTTTCGACTCCGAAGGGGTCAGCGCCTCCAGATCGGTTAGGTGGCGGCTGGGCATCACCATGAGGTGGCCATTGTTGTACGGATAGCGATTCATCATGACGAAGCCATGCGTCCCACGAAAGAGGACGAGTCGCTCTCGGTCCGTTTTCGGATCCGGTGGAAAACAGAAAATACAACCATTCCCCTTTTTCTCGAGGATGTAGTCCATTCTCCATGGGGCCCAGAGATGTTTCATCGCCTCTCCTTCCAAAAAGTGGGAACATCCGTTGCGTAACGGCCTGCTGGCCTAGGCTTTCCGGGGTGGGAAACAGAAGGGGGATGGGGCTGAGAGTCCATGGGGGGCTCAGACAAAACGACCCTGATCGAGGTAGAGATAGTGCCTCCAGGACGGAGGAGGATCTTCTATCCCCAGACACTGGGTCAATAAGGGAATCCAGATCGGGGCCTTAGGTTTCTTCATCAAACGCATGCCGGCCTCTTCGGGCGTCCTCCCCCCTTTTTTGAGATTGCAACTCAAACAGCACGTGACCACATTGGTCCATTCCGTTTGACCCCCTCTGGAACGGGGCAGGACATGGTCATAGGTCAGCTCCTTCGGGTCGAAGGGGTGTCCGCAATACTGGCACACCCCCTTATCCCGGACATAGAGGTTCTGTCTCGAGAATTTGACGGTGGGCGTCCTCCTCCGGACCAAACGGTACAGGCGAATCACTGCGGGAAGCTGGATGGAAATGTGGACGCCCCGGACCACCCTCTCGTAGACTTCGATCACTTCGACCTTCCCGAGCATGACCATCACCACGGCCTTTTTCCAGGTCACCACTCTCAAGGGTTCGTAGGTCGAATTGAGAAGTAATGTCCACTCCACGGCGGGCCGGGTAACTTTCTGAGATTAAACACGTCTTATGGTTTCTTAACGAGTTTCTCGTGGGTTGTCAAGTTCTCCGATCATGACCTCCCTCTGGCCTGGCCCATTTTTTCGGCCCGGAGGCTGGACATTTTAGACGAAATCGTTTATTTTAAACTTCACTCGCGGGGAGTAGCGCAGCCTGGTAGCGCGCTTGGTTCGGGACCAAGAGGCCGGCGGTTCAAATCCGCTCTCCCCGACCACTCTATTCCATCCCTCGCTGAGACGGTCCCGGGATGCCGCCCGCAATCTTCATCGCCCTTTTCGGCTATCTTTTGGGTTCGGTCCCAACCGGACTTCTCTTGACCCGATGGTTTTCCGCGCCCGATCCCCGGACGTCGGGGAGCAAGAACATCGGGGCCACCAATGTCTACCGCACCTCTGGGAAGACCTTGGGCCTCCTCACCCTCCTCGGCGACATCCTCAAAGGGATCCTTCCTGTCTGGATAGGACTTCGATGGGGGATTGAGGATCAGTGGGGAGTGAGCGCGGATCAGTGGATCGCCTTCATCGGATTGAGCCCGTTTCTCGGCCATGTCTTCTCGATCTTCCTCGGGTTCAAGGGTGGAAAAGGCGTGGCCACCGCCTTGGGGATCTATCTCTCCCTCTCTCCCATGGCGGTCCTCATCGAAGCGATCCTCTTCGCCGTGGTCCTCTGGAAATGGAGGTATGTCTCCCTCGGATCGATCCTCTGTGCCGGAACGATTCCCATCCTGATTGCCTATTTTCGAAGCGATTCTCAGGCCTATTTCGTCATGAGCGTCATCATGGCAGGCCTGATCCTCTTCCGACACCAGGCCAATATCGGGAGGTTACTCCAAGGAACGGAACATAAATGGAGGGGATGATTGGCCTTCAAAGGCCGACCTAAAGCCTTTTCAAGGCCATTCGGGTTCGCCTCTCCCTTTTTGAAAGCCTCCTCCCCGGCCTTTCCCTTTCCTCTGTCTCTTCCGCCAGCCTCTCCTCCCCACCGGAATCGATCGCCGACAATCTTTCTCGAAACGCCTCCGAAGAGACGACAGCAACCGATCTTCGGTTGGCAAAAGAACCGATCTCCCGGTCTGAGGAGACGACCACCACTCCGGATCCCTTCTCCTGGATGATCCTTTTGATCACCTCGTCCGCCCTCTCCCCTGCCTTCGAAAAGAGGACCTCGACCCCTTTCCTCCGCTCCTTCCTCTCGGTGGGCCAACCCCCCTGCCATCCATCGAAGACGACGAGGATATCCAGAGACCGGATTTGCCGATACCGGGAAAGGGTTTCGAGGAGGCGATCCCTCTCCATCTGAAGCCTGGAGGAGCTGAAAGGGGTGGAGGGGCGACCGGAATGGAGGAGGTTATATCCATCGATGAGCAGAAGCATACCCACCTTTCGAGGCCAGCTCGCCTCTATTCCTTCTCCCTTCCGAAGGCCGGGAAGGGCCGCTCAAAGATATTCCAACCACTCTCTGAACTCCGGATCCTTCCCCTTGACGATGTTAAAGAAAGCGGCCTGGAGTTCCCGTGTGATGGGGCCCGGCCTTCCCTCCCCGATCTGGCGGCCGTCGACTTCGCGGATAGGGGTGATTTCCGCGGCCGTTCCCGTAAAAAAGGCCTCGTGGGCGGTGTAGAGTTCGTCCCGGGTGAACTTGTCCTCCACTACGGGGATCTTCCTCGCCTTGGCGATCTGGATCACCGAATCCCTGGTGATCCCAGGGAGCACGGAGGTAAGGGGGGTCGTCTTCAACATCCCGTGTTTCACGATAAAGATGTTCTCCCCGCTCCCTTCGGCGACGTAGCCTTCGGTATCGAGCATCAACGCCTCGTCAAATCCCAGCTCGATCGCCTCCTTCTTGGCAAGGACGGAGTTGACATAATTCCCCGCGATCTTGGCCTTCGTCATCATCACGTTGACATGATGGCGAGTGTAGGAGGAGGTTTTGATCCGGATGCCCTTCTCCAGGGCCTCGTCACCGAGGTAGGCCCCCCATGACCAGACGATAATGGCCACCCGAACCGGGTTCTCTCCGGGGTAGACGCCCATGGCCCCTTCTCCGATGAAGGCAAGAGGACGGATATAGCCGGCCTTGAGCCGATTGGCCCGAAGGGTCTCCTTACAGGCCTCCGCCAATTCCTTTTTCGTATAGGGCAATCGCAGCGTGCCGATATGGGCGGAGTCGAAAAACCGGTCGATGTGCTCCCTGAGCCTGAAGATCGCAGACCTCCCATCCTCGCATTCGTAGCAACGAATGCCCTCGAAGATGCCCAGACCATAATGCAACGTGTGGGTCAAGACGTGGACCTTTGCCTCGTCCCAAGGGATCAACCTTCCGTCCATCCAGATGGTCTCAAGTTTTTGAACCATACCCGCTCCCCTCCCTCTCGGTCTCGACTGTGTGAAACCCCTTTTTACACCATTTTGGTCCAATTGTCAAAACATTCTTCGGTCTGTTTGAAGGACCTAAAGAGATGGTTCGGAGGGGGTGAGGAGGCGAATGGGGAGCCGGTGGGAAAGGATCGATTTCGCTGTCTGAACCCCGAACAGGAGCTCGGAGAAGCGATCTTCCCCCTCCCCAAAAGAGAGGCTCAGCTGGTCCATCCATGGCCGATCCTCCGGGAATCGGTCCAGGTGATCGACGAACCCCTCGAGGAGGACCTCTGCCAGCTTCCCGCAATCGACCTCGTAAGCCTCTCCATAAGGAAGAGAGAGGCAGATATGGGAAGCCTTCAGGTTTCCGATGGTCTGGATGAGGGTTGGGGCAAGCCGCCTCACGGTGAAATAGCTATAAGCCCGGACGCTGCCCAGCCCGAAGAGGAGGATCCATTGGGGAAGGATCCGCCCCTGCGAAGGGATGAGGGTCCGTTCGATCCACTCCCCCGTAAGCCGCCCCTCCCTAAGGAGTCGGGAAAGCCTTCCGTTGAGCCTCCAATCCAGCAAGCCAGCAGTGCCCTTCAGGGGCCTTTCGTCCCCGAAGAAACCCGAGATCAACAGATCCCCTTCCTGTTCGACCGGCCTTTCTTTGGTGACGATCACATCCATCGATCCGTTCTCTCAGAGGGGCTTCCGGATCACCTCGTTCTGGATGCGGTCCAAGAGGCCGTTGATGAAATTTCCCGACTCTTCCGTCCCGAACCGCTTCCCGAGATCGATGGCCTCGTTGAGGGTGACTTTGGGAGGGATGTCCTTGCAGTAGAGCAGTTCGTAGATGGCCATCCTCAAAATATTCCGGTCGATGATCGTCATTCGGTCCAGGCGCCAGTGCTCGGAATGTCCTTCGATGATCGGGTCGATCTCCTTTTGGTGCTCGACGACCCCGAGGACGAGCCGTTGGGTCAATTCTTCATCCCCTCCGGCAGAGGGGAAGTGCCCCTTCATCTCCTCCAGGGCCAGGAGGGCATTCTTCTTCGTGATTTCGATCTGATAAAGAACCTGGAGGGCGATCTCCCTCGCTCTTCTTCGCCGACCCAACGACCCTCTTATTCCTTCCCGATCTCCCTCATGAGATTGGCCATCTCGATGGCGGTCATGGCTGCATCAAATCCCTTGTTGCCCACCTTCGTCCCAGCCCGTTCGATCGCCTGTTCGATGTTGTCGGTCACCAGCACACCGAAGGAGACGGGCACCTCGTGCTCGAGGACGACGCTGGCGATCCCCTTGGTCACTTCTGTCGCGATATAGTCGAAGTGCGGCGTAGCCCCTCGAATCACGCACCCGAGGCAGACGATGGCATCGTAGTGTCCGCTTTTGGCCATTTTTTTGGCCGCCAGAGGAATTTCAAAGGACCCGGGGACCCTCACCACGGTGAGGTCCTCCTCCACGGCTCCGCTCCGCCGCAGGGCATCGAGGGCGCCTTCCAATAGACGATCGCTGATGAAATGATTGAACCGGCTCACGACGATCCCGAATTTGAGCCCCTTTGCTGTCAGCTTGCCTTCGATCACTCTGATCATCTCCCGCTCCTTTCCCAGATCCCACCCCCCGGCCGTCTCCCCCGTCGTCCCCTCGGTCCTCCTCTACTCGACCGTTTTGATGGAGAGGATGTGCCCCATCTTCTTGGCCTTGGTCTTCAAATATTCGATGTTCTCCTGATGCGGCTTGGTCTCGATCGGAACCCTTTCCACCACCTCGATCCCGTATCCTTCGAGGCCCTTGATCTTTTTGGGGTTGTTGGTCATCAACCGGATCTTGCGGAGGCCGAGGTCGACCAGGATCTGAGCCCCGATCCCATAATCCCTCATGTCGGCCTGAAACCCGAGGGCCTCGTTGGCCTCCACCGTATCCTTCCCCATATCCTGGAGGCAGTAGGCCTTCAACTTGTTGACCAGGCCGATGCCCCGTCCCTCCTGTCTCATGTAGAGGATCACCCCTTTGCCCTCCTTTTCGACCATCGCCATGGCCTGATGGAGCTGCTCCTGGCAATCACACCGTTTCGATCCGAAGACGTCCCCTGTCAGGCACTGGGAATGGACCCGGACCAGGACCCTGTCCTCCGGATGGATGTCTCCCTTGACCAGGGCGAGATGGTGGAAGGGATCGACATCGTTTTCATAGGCGATGGCCTTAAAAAGACCTCCGTACTTTGTCGGAATGTTGGCCTCTGCAATTCGCCGGACGAGCCTCTCCTTCCGAAGTCGGTACTTGATCAGGTCGGCGATGGTGACGATCTTCAGGCCGTGTTGTTCTGCAAATCGCTTTAGGTCCGGCATCCTGGCCATCGTGCCGTCCTCGTTCATGATCTCGCAAATGACGCCTGCCGGTTTGAGGCCAGCGAGCCGGGCCAGATCGACCGAGCCCTCGGTCTGTCCTGTGCGGACCAGGACACCTCCGGGCCTCGCCCTCAGGGGAAAGACATGGCCGGGCGAGACCAGGTCTTCGGGTTTGGCGTTGTCGTCGACCGCCGTTAGGATGGTCGTGGCCCGGTCTGCCGCGGAGATGCCGGTGGTCACCCCCTTTCTCGCATCGATCGAAACGGTGAAGGCCGTCTGGAACCGAGAGGTATTGTCCGAGACCATCATCGGAAGTTTCAACTGGTTCAACCGCTCCTCGGTCAAGGAGAGGCAAATCAATCCCCTGCCGTATTTCGCCATGAAATTGATGGCCTCGGGCGTGACCTTCTCCGCCGCCATGGTGAGGTCGCCCTCGTTTTCCCGGTCTTCATCGTCGACCAGGATCACCATCTTTCCTTGCCGGATATCCTCCAGCGCCTCTTCAATGGTGCTGATCATCTGAGCCTCCATCGTCTTCGACATACCCATGCTCTTTTAAGAAGGAAAGGGTCAAACCCTCGGCCCCCCGGGGTGGATGCCCGAGGAGGCGTTCTACATACTTCCCCAAGAGGTCGGCTTCGAGGTTGACCGCATCGCCGACCCTTTTATCGATCAAGGTGGTCTTCTCAAGGGTGTGGGGGATCAACAAGAGGGAGATCACGTTTCCCCGGATCTCATTGACCGTCAAACTGACCCCATCCACCGCGATGGAACCCTTGGGCACGAAATAGCGTAAGAGATGATTTGGGACCTCGATCTCGAGGCGAATGAATTCTCTTCCGACCTTCTTTTCAACGATCGTGCCGGTGCCGTCGATATGCCCGGTGACGAAGTGACCTCCCAGGCGGCTGCCAATCCGAAGCGCCCTTTCGAGATTGACCCTCTCTCCCACCTTCAACTGCCCCAGGGTACTCTTTTTGACCGTCTCTTCGGAGAGATCGAATGCGAAGGCCATTCCCTTTTGCTCCGTGACGGTCAGGCAAACCCCATTTATACTAATACTATCACCGAGTTGCACCTCTGTCAATCGATCGGGGAAAAGAACCGTAAGCCTTTTCCCTTCTCCTCTTTGATCGATTCTCAATACCCTCCCCGTTCCTTCTACGATTCCGGTGAACATCGCCGTCTCGGATATCCCACGACCAGAA
Organism: Thermodesulfobacteriota bacterium; assembly: GCA_026415035.1. Classification (NCBI taxonomy): domain Bacteria; kingdom Pseudomonadati; phylum Thermodesulfobacteriota; species Thermodesulfobacteriota bacterium. The sequence goes on from JAOAHX010000001.1 coordinate 102,648, forward strand.
GGTCTTCTCCCAGCCTCCTGACCTGCATTCGCTCAACCCGGATGGCCTCTTCCAGCTTATCAACTCCCCTGCCGCTAAAAATCCCCGGGGCTTGGTCACCTCCGATCAACTTAGGGGCAAGAAAGAGGAAGATCTTGTCGACCAGCCCCACGCTGAGGAAGGCGTTGTTGATCTGTCCTCCTCCCTCGACCATGAGGCTCACCATCTCCATCTGTCCCAGTCTTCGAAGAAGGGCGTTGAGGTCGACCCTTCCTTCTATGGGATCGACGATCAGGAGGTTCACCCCCCTTTTCGCAAAGCATTCGATCCTCTCTGCGGGGGCAAGCGAGGTGGTGGCGATGATCGTCTTCTCAGGCCGCTCTTCGATCACCTTCGCTCCCTCAGGGGTTCTGAGACGACTGTCGAGCACCACCCGAAACGGATCCCGCCCGCCCCTGATCCGCGCCGTCAGCAGAGGGTCGTCTCTCAGAACCGTATCGACCCCTACGACCACGGCGTCTACCTCGTTCCTCAACCGATGGACGAAGCGTCTCGATTCCTCCCCGGTGATCCACTTCGACTCTCCAGAGGGGGTGGCGATCTTTCCGTCGAGAGTCGAGGCGACCTTTAAAGAAACAAAGGGCAGTCCGCTCTGAATATACTTTGAGAAGGCCTCGTTCAACGCCCGGGAGGCCTCTTCGCAGACGCCCACGTCCACCTGAAGGCCCGCTTCCCGAAGCAAGCCAATCCCCCGTCCCTGGACCAGGGGGTTGGGATCGACCATCCCCACGACCACTCGCTTCACCCCGGCCTGGATCAGCGCGGGCGCGCAGGGCGGGGTTCGACCCTGATGGACACAGGGCTCGAGGTTGACATAAAGGGTGGCCCCTTTGGCTTCAGGCCCCGCCTTTTTTAAGGCGACGACTTCTGCGTGATCCTCACCCGCCCGAACATGGTAGCCTTGGCCGACCACCCTCCCCTCTTTCACCAGGACCGCCCCGACCATCGGATTGGGCGAGGTCCGACCTCTGCCCTTTTCGGCAAGCCTCAGGGCCCGCTTCATCCAATAGGCGTCTTCCGTTGGGAACGGGTGGGGCATCCCTCTACTTTCGAGGCTTCGCCTCTTCCCTGTTTCCGAGAAGCTCTTTCAACTCATCCATAAATTCCTGGATGTCTTTGAACTGCCGGTAAACCGAGGCAAAACGGACATAGGCCACGCCGTCGAGACGGTGCAGTTCCTCCATCACCTTCTCTCCGATCTCCGCGCTCCGAACCTCCCTCTCCCCTCTCTCCTGAAAATAGGATTCGATTCGATTGGCGATCTTCTCCAGGACGTTGATGCTGATGGGCCTCTTCTCGCAGGCCTTCCTCAACCCGTTTAAAATCTTGCCCCGGTTGAAAGGCTCTCGCCTCCCGTCCTTCTTGATCACCATGGGGAGCGATTCCTCGGCCCGCTCGCTCGTGGTGAACCGTTTCTGACACCTCAGGCATTCCCTTCTCCGCCGGATCGTCTCTTTGTCCTTGGCCAACCGGGAATCGACCACCTTGCTCTCGGAATGCCCACAGAAAGGACACTTCATCTCAGTGATGCGATGGCCCTTTGGAGGCGGTCCCCCTTTTCGGTCTCCGACTGAACTGTTCGATCTTCACCTTCGAGGCCCTGAGCATCTCCTTGGCCAGGGGATCCGCATACCCCTCTTCATAGACGACCCGGACGATGCCGGAATTGATGATCATCTTGGAACAGATGATGCATGGATGATTGGTGCAATAGAGGGTGGCCCCGCAGATTTCGACCCCGTGATAGGCGGCCTGGATGATGGCATTCTGCTCGGCGTGAAGCCCCCGGCAGAGTTCATGCCGTTCTCCAGAGGGGATGCCGAGGGTCTCCCTGAGGCAACCGATGTCGAGGCAATGGGGGAGCTGAGAGGGGGCCCCGTTATATCCCGTCGTCAATATCTTCTTGTCTTTGACGAGAATGGCCCCCACCTGTCTCCGAAGACAGGTCGACCGCTTCGCCACCAGATGGGTGATGTCCATGAAGTACTCATCCCAGGTCGGTCGACGGGGATCGTCTCTTCGCTTTTTGCCTGAACTCACGGCGAACCTTGAGAGGATTGCCTGAAGAAGGCCCCCTACCCTCTTCCCGTTCCTAAATAGAACATGGTCAGGGTGGCCAGGGGAGGGGTTCGATCGCGATGCGGGGGTCGGGGTTTGGCCCCTCCGCTTCAGCCCGTTTTGTCCTGGGTGACGCCGGAAGGATCCCCTGGGAGATCTCCTTCGGCCGAGATGGGGGGCCTGAAATTCTTTTCCTCGAGCCTTTCAATCTGTTCGAGCCGACGCTTGTGTCTCCCTCCGCTGAAGGGGGTCTCCAACCACACCTTGACGATCTCCTTGGCCAGTTCTCGGGCGACGATTCTCCCGCCGATGACCAGGATGTTGGCATCGGTATGTTCGCGGCTCAACCGTGCGGAGAAGAGGTCTTGGACCAGAGCCGCTCTCACCCCCCGAAATTTATTGGCGACGATCGACATCCCGATCCCCGTCCCGCAGATCAGAATGGCCCTTTCCAATTCCCCTCTGGAGACCTTTTCGGCGGCCCGGATCCCGTAGTCGGGGTAATCCACGGCCTCTCCGCTGAAGGTCCCAAAATCGAGGGGCTCATGGTTCAGCTCCCGGAGAAAGGATTTAAGGGCCTCCTTGAGCTCATATCCCCCGTGGTCGCAGGCCAAGCCGATCTGCATCAATCCATGCCCGTGAATTTTTTAAAGATGAGGGTGCAATTGGTTCCCCCGAAGCCAAACGAATTGGACATGCCCACCTTCACTTCCTGCCGCCTGGCCACGTTGGGCACATAGTCGAGATCGCATTCGGGGTCGGGCTCCTCGTAGTTGAGAGTGGGCGGGAGGATCCCATCTCGGATCGACAGGACGGTGAAGATGGCCTCCGTGCTCCCTGCGGCGCCCAAGAGGTGACCCGTCATCGATTTGGTGGCGCTGATGGGGATCTCTTTGGCCCGTTTCCCGAAGACCGCCTTGATCGCCAAGGTCTCGGTGAGGTCGTTAAGGGGGGTGGAGGTCCCATGGGCATTGATATAATCGACCTCCTCCGGCTCCAATCGCGCATCTTGGATGGCCATCCTCATGCACCGGATCGCCCCGTCCCCATCCGGTGAAGGAGCGGTGATGTGGTAGGCATCGCCGGTGTAGCCATAGCCAACCAATTCCGCATAGATCTTTGCGTTTCTCCTCAGGGCGAACTCCATCTCCTCGAGGATCATGATCCCCGCGCCCTCGGCGATCACGAACCCATCCCGGTTCTTTTCGAAGGGCCTGCAGGCCTTCTCCGGCTCGTCGTTCCGCGTGGAGAGGGCCTTCATGGCATTAAACCCGCCGACGGTAAGGGGCGTGATGTTGGCCTCCGTCCCTCCTGCGATGATCACATCGGCGTCCCCATAGACGATCGCCCGGAAGGCATCTCCGATGCAGTGCGCTCCGGTGGCGCAGGCCGTCACGAGGCATGTGTTCGGTCCCTTGGCCCCGTAATGGATGGCGATCTGACCCGAGGCCAGATTGGCAATGAGCATGGGGATGAAAAAGGGGCTAATCCTCCCTGGCCCCTTTTCCAGGAGGATTTGGTGGTATCTTTCGATCGTGGGAAGGCCTCCCAACCCCGTCCCGACGATGACGCCGACCCGCTCACAGTTTTCCGGCGTGATGGTCAATCGGGCGTCTTCAATGGCCTCCTTCGTCGCCGCGAGGGCATACTGGATGAAGAGGTCCATCTTCTTGATCTCTTTCTTCTCGATATAGAGCTCGGGGTTGAAACCCTTCACCTCGGCGGCAATCTGGGTTTCAAACTTCTCCGGGTTGAATCGGGTAATCCGGCCGATGCCCGTCTTGCCCTCACAGATATTCCTCCAGGCCGTCTCGACCCCGATGCCCGTCGGGATGACCAACCCCAATCCGGTGACGACGACTCTCCTTCTCAATCTCCTTCCCCCTTTGGGGATCGATCCTTACAGGGTTGAGCGGGGGAAAGGGGTGTCCCTTCCCCCGACCTCCTCGATCCCCTTCCGAAGCGCAAAAAGGTCCGAAGAAGCGAGGACCTGCCTCTACTGGGCGATATGGGACTTGATATATTCGATCGCATCGCCCACGGTCTGGATCTTCTCTGCATCCTCGTCGGAGATTTCCATGTTATACTCCTCTTCCAGCGCCATGACCAGTTCCACCAGGTCGAGGGAGTCGGCCCCCAAATCATCGACAAACTTGGCTTCGGGCGTCACCTCGCTCTCGTTCACCCCCAACTGTTCTACGATGATCTCTTTGACCCTTTTCTCAATGTCCATCGGATCTACCTCCTCACATGTAGATGCCACCGTTCACATTCAATACCTGTCCGGTGATATAACGGGATCGCTCGGAAACGAGGAAGAGCACGGCCTGGGCCACATCCTCCGGCTGCCCCAGTCGTTCCATCGGGATCATCCGAATCAAGGTCTCCCTTACCTTTTCGGGGATGGCATCGGTCATGGCCGTCTGGATGAACCCCGGGGCGATCGCGTTGACGTTGATCCCCCTGGAGGCAAATTCCCTCGCGATCGTTTTGGTGAAGCCGATCACCCCCGCCTTGGAGGCGGCATAGTTGGCCTGACCCGGGTTTCCCATCTCGCCGGAGACAGAGGCGATGTTGACGATCTTCCCGCTCTTCTGTTTGGCCATGTGGCGAAGGGCAGCTTTGGTGCAGTGGAAGGTCCCTTTGAGGTTGACATCGAGGACCGAGTCCCAATCCTCTTCGGTCATCCTCAAGATCAGACGGTCGCGGGTGATGCCAGCATTGTTGACCAGGATATCGATCCGGCCAAATCGTCCGACGATGGTCTCGACCATCTGTTCGACTTCGTTCCAGAGGGCCACATTGGCCTGGAGGGCCAAGGCCTGTCTTCCGAGGGCCTCGACTTCCATAGCTGTTTCCTTGGCTTTTTCGATGTTAATGTCCGAGATCGCCACATCCGCCCCGTTTTCGGCGAGAAGCAGGGCGATGGCCCTTCCGATCCCCTGGGCCGCCCCGGTCACCAAGGCGACTTTCCCTGAGAGTTCCACCTCGATCTCCTTTTCATGAAAGCTGTTGAAGCGATGGAATATCCTCGACGTTGGCCGTTTCGACCTTCGGATCGATCCGCTTCATCAAACCCGTAAGGACCTTTCCCGGCCCGATCTCAATGACCCTCTCCACCCCCTCCTCGATCATCAGGCGCATCGACTCCTCCCATCGGACCGGGCTCGACACCTGTTCCACTAGAAGGGGTTTGACCCTCTCCGGTTCCGAATTGGTTTTGGCCTCTACGTTGGTGACGACCGGCACCTGGAGCGAGAAGACCGGTGTCTCTTGTAACACCTCTTTCAACCGGAGTCCAGCGGATTTCATCAATGGGGAATGGAAGGGGGCGCTTACCTGAAGAGGGATCGCCTTCTTCCCTTTCTGCTTGACCAGATGGATGGCCCGTGACACGGCCTTGGCATGGCCAGCGATTACGATCTGGCCGGGACAGTTGAAATTGGCAGGGGTGAGGACCTCACCGTCCGAGGCCTCCTGGCAGATCCTTTCCACGTCCTCTCTCTCCATGCCGAGGACGGCGGCCATGGCCCCCTCGCCCACCGGAACGGCCTCCTGCATGAACCTGCCCCGCAGACGAACCACCCGAACGGCATCGGCAAAGGAAAAAGCCCCCGAGGCGACCAGGGCGCTGTATTCTCCAAGGCTATGTCCCGCCATCAGCGCGGGCTTGACCTCTCTCTCGCTCTGGAGCACCCGAAGGGCGGCGATGCTGACCGTCAGAATGGCGGGCTGGGTGTTCTCCGTCAATTTCAGGGCCTCCTCCGGACCTTCAAAGCAGAGCTTTGAGATGTGAAACTTGAGGGCCTCGTCGGCCTCTTCGAACACCTCACGGGCCACCTTAAAATGGTCGTAAAGGTCCTTGCCCATTCCGACCGATTGGGAACCTTGGCCCGGAAAGATGAAAGCGGTCTTCTTCGGCTCCATGGTCCTCCTCTTCCCCTGAACCCCTTCCGTCCCCCTTTAAGGCTCGACGGAAGGTCAGATCATCGCTTTCCCGCATACTCCTTGCTCAGCTCGAGGCCGATGACGTTTCGCTGGATTTGATTGGTCCCTTCGTAGATCTGGAGGATCTTGGCATCCCGCATCATCTTCTCGACAGGATATTCCTTCATATAGCCATACCCCCCGAAGATCTGGACGGCATCCGTCGTCACTTTCATGGCCGTATCGCTGGCGAAGACCTTGGCCATCCCTGAGACTTTGGAGATCTCCTTGGGGTCTTTTGAGAGGTCTATGTATCGGGCCACAGAGTAGACTAGGGCCCGGGCCGCTTCGACCAAGGTGGCCATATCGGCCAGCATATGCTGGATCGCCTGAAACGAGATGATCTTCTTTCCGAACTGCTCCCTCTCCCTGGCGTAGCGGACCGCCTCATCCAACGCCCCCTGGGCCAGGCCAACGCCCTGGGCGCCCACCCCCGGCCGGGTGCGATCGAAGGTCTTCATGGTGATGATGAACCCCATGCCCTCCTTGGCGATGAGATTCTCCTTCGGCACGAAGCAGTCCTGAAAGACCAACTCCCGGGTCGCCGAGGCCCGGATCCCCATCTTGTTCTCTTTCTTTCCGAAGCTGAAACCTGGCATCCCTTTTTCGAGGATGAAGGCGCTCGCCCCCCTTGGCCCTTTGGAGCGGTCCGTCATGGCGATGACGGTATAGATCTCGGCCTCTCCTCCGTTGGTGATCCACTGCTTCGTCCCGTTGAGAAGATATCCACCCTCCGTCCGCGTGGCGGTGGTCCGGATCGAACCGGCATCGCTTCCCGCATCGGCCTCGGTCAACCCGAAGGCCGCCAGTTTCTTTCCGCTGGCGATGTCCGGTAGATATTTTCGCTTCTGCTCGGGACTCCCGAAGAGCATGATGGGATGGGCTCCCAATCCGCTGGCCGCATAACTGGTCGCCACGCCCAGACAGACGCGGCTCAGCTCTTCGACGGCCAGACAATTCTCGAGCACCCCCCCGCCGAATCCGCCGTACTCCTCTTCGATGGAGACCCCGAAAAGCCCCGCATCTGCACAGACCTTCAGGATCTCCCAGGGGAATTCTCCGGTCTCGTCCAATTCTGCCCGAACGGGCAGGATCTTCTCGAGGGCGATCTTTCGAGCCAGGTCCTTGATCGATTGCTGATCAGGGGTCAGAAAATAGTCCACGCTCTCTTCCTCCTATCGATTGATCGGTGTCGTATTCCCGGGTCTCCTGAAACCGTTCTTCAATCTCTGCCCCAATTGGAGGAGGTCCTGTTTCTCCTTCAATTCCTGGGTGAGATGTTCGTTCAATTTGTTCTTCGCCAAATTGGCGGCCAACACAATGGCATTCATGATCGCCTTGGCGTTGGAGGCGCCGTGGCAAATGACGCAATTCCCATTCACCCCGAGCAAGGGGGCTCCCCCGTATTCTGAGTAGTCGAAACGTTTTTCCAGGCGTCGGATGGCCCGTTTCATAAAGAAGTAGGCGATCCTCGCCCTGAGATTGTCCTTGGCCTCCCATTTCAGAAGGCCGTGGATGGTCTCCCACAACCCCTCGCTGATCTTCAGGGCGACGTTGCCGACAAACCCGTCGCAGACGATCACATCGACCTTTCCGCTATTGAGGTCTCTTCCTTCGACATATCCCACATAATTGAGGTCCATCTGGGAGAGGATCTCATGGACCTCGCGGGTCAAGTCGTTGCCCTTCCCCTCCTCCTCGCCATTGCTCAGCAGTCCGATCCGGGGCTCCTTTTCGCCCAGAATATATTTGGCATAGGCATCGCCCATCAGGGCGAATTGAACCAAATGCCAGGGCTTGCAATCGACATTGCCCCCCGAGTCGATGAGCACCGTATGCCCCTTAAAGGCCGGATGGATCGTGGCGATGGCCGGCCGGTCCACCCCCTCGAGCTTCTTAAAAATGAACATGGCCAAGGCCATGGCGGCGCCGGAGTTGCCTGCGGTCACCACGCCGTTGACCTGCCCCTCTTTTTCGAGATCGATGGCCACCTTGATCGAGCTCTCCTTCATCCGTCTGAGGACGGTGGAGGGGGAGTCGTGCATGGCCACGACATGAGAGGTATGGTGGACGTAGATCGGGAGTTTGGAGGTGGGATATTTGGAGAGTTCCCGGCTGATCTGATCTTCGTCTCCCACCAGCACCACCTTCACCCCATGCTCTTTGGCCGCCCGAACCGCACCTTCAACCGTTGTCTGCGGGGCATAATCGCCGCCCATGGCATCGACAGCAATTTTCATTGCTCGCTCATTTCCTATTTTTCTTCGGTAACCTGGATGATCTCCCTTCCTCTGTAGGTCCCGCAATGGGGGCAGACATGGTGTGGCAATAGCGGTTCGTGACATTGGGGACAGTGGGTATAAGTCGGACCGCGTAACCGATCGTGGGCCCTTCGCTTATCCCTTCTTGAAGGAGAATGCCGCCTCTTCGGAACTCCCATCTTTCCTTTCCTTTCTCCATCTCCCCTGGACGCATTTGCGATAGGGGGGAGGGGTTAGGGTAATTTGAAAGCCTTCAGAACCTGAAATGCCGAATCCAGCCCCTTATGAACGCATTGACACGTCGAAACGTTGAGATCCGTTCCGCATTGGGAGCAGAGCCCTCGACATCCCTCCTGACAGAGGGGCTGAATGGGGATTTCCAGGAAGATCTGTTCGCAAGCGATCTCGGAAAGTTGGATCTCTCCTCCTTCGTAGAAACCCATATCGAGTTCATCGTGGGAGAGGTCCATCTCTTCCTTGAACGTCGCCCCCTTTAACGGGTGGAGGTGGAGATCGTAAGAGGTGGCGATCGGATGAGGAAATTCTTTGAGACACCTACCACACCGTAACAGGACCACCGCTTCCACCTCTCCTCGGATCAGGACCGATCGTCCCACCTTCTTGATGCTCACCTCGGACTTTAAGGGGCCCTCAAAAGAAAAATCGATCTCAGAGAGTTGATCCAGATAACCCGCAAGCTCCAGGGGATCCTCTTGCCATTTGAGCTCCAATCCTTCCTCTGGGATGTCTTCCAATTTTAGGGTCAGCATTTTTAGCCCGTCGAGCAAGAAATTAGACTGTTAAATATAAAAGAAATTCCCCCTTTGTCAAGGGGGACTGGCGATCCCTCTCTCGATGGGGAGGGGAGGGTGTTTCAGAGGCGAGGGTCGATCGACGAACGATCGATGGATCAAGGGGCCCTGGGAAATAACTTGAGTAGGTGGTCCAGGGATTCTTCAGGCCTTCGCAGGCGGAGGAAGGATTCGAGTTCCAAGAGGTCAAAACCGGAATAGGCCTCCGAAGGAATTTCCACCCCGAAAAGCTTTCGCAGGCGCTCCTTCTGCCGGTTTTTCAAAATGATCTCGTACGCTTTATAATCCGGGTCCTCGGGACCCGTAAACAGCCTTCCTTCATAAGAAGGATACGGTGAAGCCACCTCCCTTTTCTCCCCCGGGTCAGCCCATGCCGCCATGGCGAAGGTAAATACGAAAAATAGCCAAAGCCTCGCAAAACTTTTCACGAAATTATCATAGGGTATCTTCGGCCAAAAGTCAAGCAACCCTCTCCCCTGCGGCCACGTCTCTTGTAAGAAGCCGAACTCTATGTTAATTTTAAACCGAACGCATGATCCCTCCTTCGGTCCTCCACCAGATTTTCGCGGCCATGGAGCAAGGGGTCGTCTTTATCGACGACCGAAACCGGATCGCCTACTTCAATCCCGCCGCCGAACGACACCGGGATACCTCCCTGAAGGAGATGGTGGGCCGTTCCATCCTGGACTGCCATCCCGAAAAGGTCCATGCGAAACTATTAAAAATTATCGAAGAGCTGAAATCGGGGAAAATCGAAGGCCACCACCTGATGAACGTCCAGCTGGTTAAGGGAAAGTTTTATGACAACACCTACACGGCTGTCTATGGGCCGGACCATCGATATTTGGGCACCCTCGTGGTCTCTCAGGAGGTGACAGAGCGCAAGAAGGGGGAGGAGAGATTGAGGGAAGCCCTCAAAAAGCTTGAGGCGGCCAACGAAGAGTTGGTCCGCTTAAACCGCCTGAAGGATGATTTCCTCTCCAACGTTAGCCATGAATTGAAAACCCCGATGATCTCCGTCATGGGCTATATCGGGATGATCCTCGCGGAGAAGGTCGGCCCCCTCACGGAACAACAGAAGAGGTTTTTGGAGATTTCCTATAAAAACCTCCACAAGTTGGGAAAGAACATCGACAACCTTCTGGAGCTGGCGGAGATCGGGATCCGAAAAGAGGGCTATGTCTTCGAGCCGGTCGATCTGGTGAAGACGATCCAATTCGCCTGTGCGACGATCGAACCCCTGGCCAAGGAATATCAAATCCACGTGGAGAGGCAAATCCCAGAGGGCCCCCTGATCATTGAGGGCGTGCCGGACAAGCTCGACCAGCTCTTCAACAACCTGCTCTCGAACGCCATCAAATATAACCGTCCTGGCGGGAAGATCGTCGTCACCCTGACGGAAGATGATCGGTCCGCGGTGGCGCGCATCCAGGACACCGGCATCGGGATCTCTCACCAATCCCATCAAGAGGTCTTCACCCGATTTTTCCAAGGAGAGAAAAAGCCCCTTGGAGATTTGAGAGGCCTCGGGATCGGACTTTCCCTGGTTCAGGAGATCGTCCACCTCCACCAGGGCGAGATCAGGCTCCAGAGCGAACCAGGCCAAGGGACGATCTTCTCGGTCATCCTCCCCAAAAGGACCTCCGCGCCTCCCCAGGCCCCTCCCTCGTAACGAATCGACCTCTCAAGGCCTTAGGGTCCAACCCAAGGGCCTGGCGCAGAACTCTCTGGCGGCCTCTGTCCGATAGGGGGTCCGTTCGACATCGACGAGGACGGTGAAGCAGTGATCGAACCTCTGAAAGGTATATCGGGTGTAGGGAAAGTAATATTCGGCATATCCGTTCGGAAGGTGGACGTCGTTCAAAACCGCGAGGGTCTGATCTCGATCCTGGAGGCGGAGATCGGCCCGAAGGGGGGGGCCGTCGTTTCTCAATCTGACCCGAAACCGGATCTCCTGGCCAGGGCGGGCAGGGTCGGGGAACATCTCGAGATCTTCCACGAAGAGGGGTCCGATCTTCGCCTCCTTCAGGGTCCAGCCCGCATAGGTTCTGCGGGCACAGAACTCCCTCAGGAGATCGACCGGCCTCCTCGTCCGCTCGATATCGACCTCGACCGTGAAGCAGTGCTCGAAACGGGAAAACCGGTAACCGGTCGAAGGGAAGACGATCCGGTTGTGTCCCGGTTTGACCCAGATATCCTGGGCCGAGGTCACCACCTCATCCCGGTCTTTCACAAAGAAACTCAGCCTGGCCGAATACTGTGAAAAATTGGAGAGAATCGCCTCGAAACGAATCCTCTGCCCCTCCCAGACCGGATCAGGGATCATCTCGAGCTGGAGGATCTGAAGATCGCTCCGATGGATCTTCGGTTCCCACATCTCCCTCAATCTTTCCAAAGGGGGGATGGGCTGGGAATGGACGAAATGAGGGCCTATGCCCATGAAGGATAGCCCGGCGAGGATGAATAAGAGCTTTCTCATGTCTTCTCCCCTCCCTTCTTCAGGGTGAAACGGCTAAATCAGCCGCTTCTCGATCAAATGGTTCATGGCGCTCTGGCAGGAGGTGGTGGCCAGCGAGAGGGCCTCGGAGAAGGATCTCAGAACGTCTTCGAAGAGGGAGAGTTGAATCCTTCCGATGATCTCCATCAATTTTCTCTCCAGCTCGACGTAATGATCGAGGCCCATCACATTCTGGGCGACCCGGAGTTCTCTCAGAAGGCCTTCAAGATACCAGACCAGGACCTTTCTGCCCCCGGATGCTTCGGCCTCGTCCTTCACCGTGGCCAGGAGTTCGAGGAGGTTGATCCCGATGATCAACCCCGATTTCATCTTCTCGGAATACTGCAGATCGAGGATGGCTTCTCTCGTCTCCATGGTGGGGTCCTTTAGCGGTAGGGTTTGAGCCGCTCCAGAAGGGCGGGGTCGACCACGATCCCCAGCTTTCCCGCGAGGTCGGCATGTTCGATGGCCTGTTTAAACTCCCCCCTTTCGAAATAGAGGACAGCCAAATGGTAGTGGGGGAGGGCATATTTCGGATCGATCGCCAGGGCCTTCTGATAAGAGGCGATGGCCTCTTCCCATCTTCCCTGTTGGCGGTAGAGGCTTCCGAGGTTGAAGTGGCCCCGGGCATAGTCCGGCCTAAGTTCGATCGTCCGGAGGTAGGCGGAAAGGGCCTCGGACAGGTTTCCCTTGCGAAAGTAAATCGTCCCAAGGTTGGTCAAGGCTTCCACATAATGGGGGTTGATCTGCAAGGCCTTCTGATATTGGGCGATCGCCTCGTTGAGCTTTCCCTTCTCCCCATAGGCAACCCCCAGATTGAAATAGGCCTCGGCCAAATCGGGGTCGATACGGATCGCCTTTTGATACTGAGCGATCTCTTTGTCCCACTTGCCCTGCCTCCCATAGAGGAGGCCGAGGTTGAGGTGGGCCCTCGCATCGTTGGGATTCAATTTCAGGACGTGCTGGTACTGCTCGACGGCTTCATTCAAATTCCCCCGCTCGGCCGCCTTGTAGGCCAGATGGAAATGCTCCTCGGCATTGAGGGCTCGATCATGCCGCGTGGCCTGGCGGGAGGGCCCGCAGGAAAAGCCCAGGCAAACGATGGCGAAAATGATCAACCCCCTCCCCTTCCGTTTCGACATCCTTTCCCTCCACCTTTTCCTTAACCAATCCTTCCGAATAAAATCAAGGGAGTTTTTTTCGGTTCTTGCAATGGGAGTCGAAATCTCTTAAGGTGGGGGCAGGCTCATGGGAGTTTGGGTCGATCTCTACCAGAGACGCTTCTATTATGGATGGGTCATCGTCGCCCTGGCCTCGATCTCCATGGCCTTCTGGTATGCTTTTCGGACCTCCTTCTCTCTCTTCTTCGTGGCCTTGATCGACCACTTTCAATGGAGTCGTGCCGAGACCGCCGGGGTCCAATCCCTCGGGATGCTGGTTTACATGGTGATGGCTCCTCTGGTGGGCTACCTGGTCGACCGGATCGGACCTCGAAGGGTCCTCCTTCCCGGCGTCCTGCTGATGGGATTGGGCCTCCTCCTCTGCACCCAGATCGACTCCCTCTTCGATTTCTATTTCTATTTCGGAATCATCGCAGGGGTCGGGGTCACCTGTCTCAGCATCTCTCCCTTTACAGCCCTCCTTTCCCACTGGTTCGAAAAAAAACGGGGAACGGCCAATGGCCTTGCCAGCCTGGGCATCGGGTTGGGCCCTCTCGTCTTTGCCCCCCTCCTTCAATATCTGATCCAAGCCAGGGGGTGGGCGTTTGCTTTTTCGATCTTTGGCCTGCTCGTCTTTGCCATTCCCCTTCCCTTGATCGCCCTTTTCTTGAGGCATAGACCTGAAGACCTCGGACTTCATGTCGACGGGGTGTCCTCCCCTCCCTGCCCGACGCCCCGAAGAGAACGGTGGCCCGAAGGCCAGCCAGGGCTCAAGGAGCTGATACCGTCCTTGAGATTTTGGTCCTTCTTGCTCTTCCCCTCCTTGGCGATCTTTAGCGTATACATCGTCATGGTTCACCATGTGCGTTACTTGATCGACCTTGGGATAGACCGGATCGAGGCCGCCTCCCTTTTGGCCTCCATAGGAGCCCTCTCGGCTGGATTTCGATTCTTCTGGGGGTGGATTTCCGACCGGTGGGGCCGAGAGAGGACCTACACCTCTGGGGTGATCTGCCTGGCTTTGGGCATCCTTTTTCTGATTCTTTTTCAGCCCCTCTCCCTTCCCTTCCTCCTCTATCTTTTTGCCCTCCTCTTCGCGGCGGGTTGGGGGTCCATGGCCCCGATGTTCATGTCCATTGCGGGCGATCTCTATAAGGGAAGACGTTTCGGGTTGATCTACGGGATGCTCGAGGGCATGATCGGGATCGGTGCGGCGGCCGGGGCCTGGGTGGCGGGACTCCTTTTCGACCGAACCCAAACCTATCTCTATTCTTTTCTCCTGGCGATCCTCGCCTCCCTCGCCTCCCTCCTCTTGGTCTGGCACGTGGCCCCCCGAAAGTATCGAAGAGATCCCACCGCTCTCCCCTGCTGATCCTCTCTTTGCCAACCTCGCCCCTTATGTGATAAGATTCAAACGTTAAAGAAGGAGGAGCGATGGAAACACAGGACCGATATACATCCCTCCGGCAGGACGTGAGGAGGATCGTGGCGGAGGAGGTCAAACATAGGGCGAGAGAGATCGAGGAGAGCGACCAGTTTCCCTTCGATATGGCAAATCGATTTTTTGAGGAAGGATATCTTCAACTCCTGATTCCGAAGGAGATGGGGGGCCAACAGGGGGATATCACCTCCTTCTGCATCCTCGCCGAAGAGGTGGCCAAGGTTTCGGCCTCGCTCTCCCTTCTGATCATCGTCCAGAGCGTCGGGACCCTACCGGTCCTGATCGCCTCCGATGACAGGCAGCGGCGCCTTCTCTGTTCTCAGATCGTTAAGGACCGCCTCATCATGGCCTTCTGCCTCACCGAACCCCACGCGGGATCTGATGTGGCCTCCCTCCAGATGAAGGCGACCCGGCAGGGCGAGGGTTATCTCCTCAACGGAAAAAAGAGCTTTGTCACCAACGGAGGGATAGCCGATCGGTATGTGGTCTTCGCCAAAACCGACCCCAGCCGGGGGAGGCGAGGGATCTCGGCCTTTTACATCGAGAAAGATCGAAAGGGATTGTCCTTCAGCCCCAAGGATGACAAGATCGGGATGAGGGGCATCCCCTCCTGCACGATCACCTTCCGGGACGTCTCCATCCCGTCTGAGCATCGGATCGGCCAAGAGGGGGAAGGGTTTAAGATCGCGATGGAGACGCTCAACCGTTCTCGACCGGCCATCGGGGCCCAGGCCCTGGGGATCGCGGAAAGTGCCATGGAGGTGGCCGTCGTCTTCGCCATGAGACGGAGGCAATTTGGGAAACCCATCGCTAAACTCGAAGGCATGCAGTTCATGCTGGCCGAAATGGCCACCCTCATCGAATCGGCCAAAGCCCTCGTCTACAAGGCGGCTCATCACCTTGACCACGGGCTACCCCATGCGACCAAGTATTCGGCCATGTGCAAATACTTCGCCTCGGACGTGGCCATGAAGATCGCCACCGATGCCGTTCAGATCCTCGGGGGATATGGCTGCTTGAGAAACAGCAACCTCGAGAGGACGATGCGGGATGCCAAGATCACCCAAATCTATGAAGGAACCAACCAAGTCCAGCGCTTTGTCGTCGCCGAACAGCTCATCAAGGAGTATCTCGAAACCTACGGAACCCAGAGGGACTGGGTAGAATTTTTTTGAGCTTGGAGAAAAAGGGGGGAGAGATCTGACCAAGCCTATTCTCATCATCGAGGATGAAAAGGACATCGCCGATCTGATCGAATACCATCTGACCCAATCGGGGTTCCAGGTCCTCCAGACCCAGAGCGGTCCCTCCGGACTGGAGCAGGCCAGAAGGCTTCGCCCTGCCCTCATCGTCCTTGACCTGATGCTTCCGGGCATGGATGGGAGAGATCTCTGCCGTGCTTTGAAATCGGATCCCGCCACCCGGTCGATTCCCATCGTCATGCTCACCGCCAAGGCGGAGGAGGTGGATCGCATCGTGGGCTTCGAAATCGGGGCGGATGATTACGTCACCAAACCTTTCAGCCCGAGGGAGTTGGTCCTCCGGATCAAAGCGATCCTGAGAAGGAAGACCGAACCCGGGGAAGCCGAAAAGGTCATCCAGGTGGAAGACCTGCTGATCGATGTGGAACGCCATGTCGTTTCCCTCAAGGGGAAGCCGATCCCTTTGACCTCTACCGAGTTCAAACTCCTTCTCGAATTGGCCTCCCATCGCGGTCGGGTCAAAACCCGCCAATATCTCCTCGATCGGGTATGGGGGTACACCTACGAAGGCTACGCACGCACCGTCGACACCCACATTCGGCGATTGAGGGAGAAGCTCGGACCGGCAGGCGACTGGATTGAAACCATTCGGGGCGTGGGTTACCGGTTTCGGGAAGAGGAAGAATGAGGATCCAGATCAAGGGACGCGGGCTGGCCCGGGTGGGCATGACCTTTTTCCTCTTCCTCCTCCTCCAATGGGGGATGATCACGTTCCTCCGAATGTCCTTCCCTCTGTCTTCTTTGGTCAGCTTGATCGTGCTCACCCCCCTGGCCTACCTCTTCCTGATGCCTTCCCAAAAAAATCGCCCCCCCTCTTCGGGACCGAGCGATCCATCCGAAAAAACCGGACCGGACCTCCTTCAAGAAATCTTCAGGGAGAAGGAGTATCTCCAAATCATCTTGAAAGGCATGACCGAAGGGGTCTTGGTGGTCGATGGGGAGGGCCGCATCCAGATGGTGAACGAAGCCTTGCAAAGGTTCTTTCCGCTTCCCCCGGAGGTGGTCGATAAAACCCCCTTGGAGGTGATCCGAAACGTCGAGTTGGCGGAGGCCTTCCGACAGGCCCTCACCGAAGGAAAGACGACCTCCTTCGAATTGGCCCTCCCTTCCTTCCCCGAGAAATGGTTCGAGGTCACCGTCGTTCCCATCCCTTCGACGCCCTCTCCCTCTAAAACCGGCCGAAAACGCGGTGGGGCGATCGGCGTCTTTCACGATATCAGCCGGCTCAAGAAGCTGGAGCGAATTCGGCAGGACTTCGTGGCCAATGTCTCCCATGAGTTGCGCACCCCTTTGACGACCATCAAAGGTTATGCCGAAACGCTCCTCGAGGGGGCCTTGAAGGAGGAGGTGGCCTACTCCTTTGTCGAGGTCATCAAAAAACATACCGACCGGTTGACCCAGATCGTGGAGGACCTCCTCACCCTTTCGAAGATCGAGTCCAAAGAGTTCCACCTCGCCCCCGAACCCCTTTCGCTCTCAGAGGCCCTGGAGGAGGCTTGGGAGTCGATCGAGGTCTCGGCCCGTAAAAAGAAGATCTCTCTCGTCAAACCCGAGGGGTTAGGGGAGGTCGTGGTCCAGGCGGACCGGAAGTATCTGACCCAGATTTTGATCAACCTCCTCGATAATGCCATCAAATATAATCGGGAGGGGGGGGAAGTCAGAATCGAGGTGGCCCGGAGGGGAGGCAAGGAATTCCAGATCTCCATCCATGACAACGGGATCGGCATTCCCAAGGAGGACCTTCCGAGGATCTTCGAACGCTTCTACCGAGTCGATAAAGGGAGGTCGAAGGAGTTAGGGGGAACAGGATTGGGCCTGTCCATCGTCAAACATCTGGTCCAGGCCCACGGGGGCACCGTCTGGGCGGAGAGTCAGCTGGAGAAAGGATCGACCTTCCACTTCACCCTTCCCTGCGACCCTCAGAGATTTTGAAAGAGATCCTTTACCCGTTCGAAATCCGATTCGGCGATGTGGACGACGAACAGGGCCTCGGGCTGTTCTTCCATGGCCGACCCGTAAATATAGTCTATGTTGACCTTGGCCTCTCCAAAGCGACTGGCGACCCGGCCGAGCATTCCCGGACGGTTGAGCAGCCGGAAAACCAGAACCTCATCCAGATGGACGAGGTGATTGGCCTCGAGGAGCACCTTCTCGGCCACTTCGGGTTTATCCACCAAGATTCGAATCAACGAGTAATCCGCAGAGTCTTTCAAGATGCCCCGATAGCTCTCGGCCAGGGCAATGCGTCGCCCCGTCTTCTCCCTCATATTAAAAAGCTCTTTGACCGAATCCTTCGCATTCTGGATGCTCATCGCCAAGATGTTGATATGGGCCTCCTTCAAGATCTGGCACATCTTGGCCAGTTCTCCGGGAGCATTGTTCAGTATGACCGAAAGTTGGGTCCTCCTCTCCATCTCCCCTCACCTCGTTTCTTCCCCCCGATGCGGTGGAACATAACCGATTTCGCCCCCCGAGGTCAAGAAAGGCGAAGGCCCCCCTTCAGGAGAATTTCACGTCCCCGTCACTCCTTTGTAACAATCAAGAGGTAAGCTGACCCTAATGAACAGATGGCTTCGATGCGATCTCCACATCCACACCACCTGGAGCGACGGCGAGTTGCCTCTGGACCGGGTCATTCGACTTTACGGGGAAGCGGGGTTCGACGCCATCGCCATCACCGATCACCTCTTCGACACCCAGTCCCCCAGGAGCCTCGAAATCTACGAGGAGGGCAAATCGGTTCAGGACCTCAATCGCTATTTTAAATCGATCGACGAGATGGCCAAGAAAGCGAGGGAGGCCTATGACCTCCTGATCCTCCCGGGCTTAGAAATCTGCAACTTAGTCGAAGATTATCACATCCTCGGGATCGACTTAAGAGAGGGGGTCAATCCGAATCAGTCCGCAGAAGAGGTCATCCGTCAAATCCACGAGCAGGGTGGCCTGGCCATCGCCTCCCATCCCCCTCTGAAGCTCTCTTATTTTCTCAACGGAGATCTCGAATCCCTTCATCGCCATCCCCTTCGCCTCTGGACGCATCGAGACCGCTATGCCGGTCAGATCGACGCCTGGGAGATCGGAAACGGCGAAGACCTGTTTGGAGATGTGGGATTGGAACGATTCCCCTATCTGGCCAACTCCGATTTTCACAAACCCCATCACCTCTACTCCTGGAAATCGCTCATTTTCGCAGAAAAAGAGAAGGAGAGTCTCAAGAAGGCCATCGGGGCGAAGCAGGTGGCGATCTTCTTCTTTGAAAATCCACAACGGCAAGGGAGGGCCTTC
The DNA here is from genome assembly GCA_026415035.1 of Thermodesulfobacteriota bacterium. NCBI lineage: Bacteria > Pseudomonadati > Thermodesulfobacteriota > Thermodesulfobacteriota bacterium. The sequence continues at coordinate 121,450 of JAOAHX010000001.1, forward strand.
CTGGGGAAGAGGCCCACTCCTTCCAAAACCAGGGGAGGCCAAATGGCGCAAACCAATCGCGGGAAAATCTTGATCGCGGACGACGAGAAGGATCTGGTCGAAATGCTGGCCTATCATTTCGAGCGGAGGGGGTATCAGGTCCTCAAAGCCTTCGATGGGTATGAGGCCTGGGAAAAGATCACCTCCGAGCCTCCCGATCTTCTGATCCTCGATCTGATGATGCCCCATCTGGATGGGTGGGAACTCTGCCGGCTAATCCGCCAGAGCGAGCACGGGCCCACCCGGAGCATCGGGATCCTGATGCTGACCGCGCGGGCGATGGAGGAGGACAAGATCCAAGGGCTCGAAATGGGAGCCGATGACTACCTCTCCAAACCCTTCTCCCTAAATGAGCTGATGTTACGCGCGGAAAAGCTGGTAGGGAAGAAGCGATCCTTTGATCAATTGCAGGAGGAGAGAAAGAACCTTCAGACGGCTCTGGAGGTGAAGGAGGCCCAGGTGAAACAGGTGGTCCACGATTTGAAGTCCCCTCTCCTGTCGATCGGATGTTCTGCTAAACGAATGCTCCGTCGCACGGAGGACCCGGAGACGGCCCAGATCCTTCGGTCCATCCTCGACGGAAGCCTCCACCTGACCCGCTGGATCGACGAGATCCTCCTGTCCCAAAATCTGAGGGAATCCAACTGGAAGGACTTCTGCCGGGAGGTCGAGGGAAGGTCACTCGTCCAGGAAGCCATCCGCCTCCTCCACATGATGGCTGAAGAAAAAGGGGTGGAGATCGCCTTTTGCGCTCCCCCTCCCTATCTGAAACTCTCCCTCCACGAGCCCCTGATGCTTCGGGCCTTGGTCAACCTCCTTGCCAATGCCATAAGATACTCGCACCCGGGAGGGAAGGTGGAAGTGACCCTCCGTCACTATTTGAACCGAAGGGGTTCGGGCGTGATGGAGCTGACGATTCAGGACCACGGGGTGGGCATCCCGGAAGAGGACCTGGGAAAGATCTTCGAACCCTACTACCGGGGGAAGAACGTTCGGGACGGAGAGGGAAGGGGCATCGGACTGACCTTCGCCAAAGAGGTCATCGAGTTACATGGGGGAAAGATCCTGGTTCAGAGCGAACTGGGAAAGGGAAGCACGTTTTATCTCTTGTTACCCATCCGGGAGGCGCCACAAGAGGCCCCCGAAAGCATCGGTCCGTCGCCCTCGGACCCTCATCTCACCCCTTCGTGAAGACGAGGAGGGCTCTGAAGAGATTTTAGAACGATTGAGGCTCCTCCTCTGAGTCCCGCTCTCGAAACCGGTATCCGACCCCCCTGACCGTCTCGATACGGTCTCTCTCAGGTCCAAGCTTGTCTCTCAATCGCCGGACATGGGTATCCACGGTCCTTGCATAACCTTCGTAGGTGTATCCCCAGACCCGATCGAGGAGCACCTCCCTCGTCAGCACCCTTCCCCTCTTCGAGACCAGCTCAACCAGGAGTTTAAATTCGGTATGGGTCAACGGGACGGGTTTCTTGCCGACCATGACCCGGTGCCTCTCCACGTCAATCACCAGATCGCCGATCTCAAAAAGTGTTTCGCCCTCCTCCTGGGTCTGCTTTCGATTCAGGATCGCCTTGACCCTCAGGACCAGTTCTTTGGGACTGAAGGGTTTGGTGACGTAATCGTCGGCGCCCAATTCGAATCCGACGATGCGATCCACCTCTTCCGCCTTCGCGGTAAGGATCAAGATCGGGATGGAACGGGTGGAGGGATTGGCCTTCATCGCCCGACAGATCTCTTTCCCATCCATGTCCGGGAGCATCAAGTCTAAGATGATGAGGGGTGGCTTGGACCGTTTGACCTGTTCAAGGGCGGTCGTCCCGTCGGGGGCCGTGGCGATGGGAAACCCAGCTTGTCTGAACTGATATTCCACCAATCGCGCAATATCCGGGTCATCCTCGACAACCAGAATGGGATTCATTGCGCCAGGCACTCCTCATTCTTGGGAAAAAGGTCGGTTTAGTTTTCCACAGACCCATCCATGGGCAAGGGAAAGGAGGCGTCTTAGCAAACTGGGAAGGCTGATCCATACCCTCAGCAATCTCAGGCGCCCCAAAAGGGTAAGGAAAAGGGGATGGCGCTCGATAGCCCCTCTCATGCGCCCACCCCTTTCCGGTTCGTTCATACCCGATCCTCTTTACAGAAATGTTTCATTCCGATGAAATTTTGATGGCGTGGGAAGCGCAATTTGAAACCCGATGGGATGGAGGTCTCCTTGGGAGGTGCTTCGGAACGAAATTGCCATCCAATGGTCACCTGATTGTCACATAAGGAGGTTAGGACATTCCTAAAAAGGGTCTTCCCCTCAGGAAAGGAGCGGGAGATGGAAAAAATTAAGGTTCTTTTTATCTGTGCCCATAACAGCGCCCGCAGCCAGATGGCCGAGGCATGGGCCAATCATCTCTGTGGCGATTGGATTGAGGCCGACAGCGCCGGCCTCGAACCCGGGACCCTCAACCCATTGGCGATCGAGGTGATGAGAGAGGTCGGGATCGATATCTCCCATAAAAAGCCCAAGAGCGTCTTCGAGCTGGTCAAGGCAGGAAAACTCTATGCTTATGTCATCACCGTCTGCGATGAGGCCAGTGCTGGCCGTTGCCCGGTCTTTCCAGGGGTGACCAAGCGCCTGCACTGGAGCTTTCCCGACCCCGCGGAACTGACCGGAACAGAAGAGGAAAGATTGGAGAGGGTGAGGAAGATCCGGGATGACATCTGTGGGGCCGTCGAAGAGTTCTGTCAAATGGTGAGGGGCAAGAGGTAAGCGGTCCGCGTGGGGACGAAATCGGCCGAAGGGGCTTGGATGCCTCAGGCCTCCGATTTCAAGCAGGTCTCGATCACGGCCCTTAAATTTTCTCTTGACTCCCCGAGATGACGGAAGTATCGGTTTCGAAGCTCCATGATGAACATTCCCTCGTAGGAGGGAAGGTAAACGGACAAGAGGTCGGCGATCGGGATCTCCCCCCACCCCACCGGCATGTGGGCGTCCCCCCGTCCGAAGGGGATTTGATGGGTTTGGATCTTCTCATGGTAATAGATAGCCCCCCCGTAATTATCGTGGACATGGGTATGGGCGATAAGAGGGGCGGCGGCCCGGACAGCCTCCACCGGGTCAAAGCGATAAAAGAGGGCGGCCATATAGAGATGGCCTAAATCCAGATTGATCCTGACATTGGGCCTGCCGATCCGGGTGACCTGATCAAGTAGCCACTCCATCTTCTCGCCATAACAATAGGGACTATGATGGAGGTAGGGCCTGGCGTTTTCGATACAGATCACGATCTGGGGGTATTCCTCCGAAAGCCGTAAGATCCGTTCCCTCTCGATCTCCATTAAACGATCGGCCACCTGCTTAGGGAGGGGGGTGCCGTTACGAACGGGGAAGGTCTCTTCGGGAACGAATCGGCCCGCGTGGTAGACCAGAATACGGGATCCGATGGACAGGGTAAATTCGAGGCTCGCCTTGAAGACCGAATAGTGGATCTCCGGATTCCACTGGTCCATCAAATTTAATGGGTTGGGGCTATGGACGCTGTAGGAAAAATCGAAGTCGTTTAGAATCCGTTGGACCTCTCGAAACCTCCGCTCATCCGGAAGGCCTCCTTTGATGGCATCGACCCCGTGGACCGGAATCTCCACCGCTTCCATCCCAAGGTCGGCAAAGTGCTGAAGGTCCCTCCGCAGGGCCTCCAGGTCTCCGTCGATCCGAACCTCATCGATCTTGCAACCGATCTGGAACAAGGCCACCTCCCGTTCAAACCCTTACCTAAAATATTTTCAAACCCCTTTTCCATACGCCCTTGATCACCGGGATGGGGGGCTCCCATCTCACCTGGAGGAGATCGGCCCGCTTTCCCTCCTCAATCGCCCCACGGTCCCTGAGGTCCGATACCTGGGCGGGATGGAGCGTCACGGTCGCCACAGCCTCGGGCAAGGAGAGGCCCAACTCTTGATAGAGGAGATAGGCGCCGTGAAGGAGACTGGAGGGGACATAATCCGACGAGAGGAGGTCGAGCAACCCTCTTTTGCCTAACTCCCTCGCAGAGACATTGCCCGAATGGGATCCCCCGAGGATGAGGTTGGGAGCGCCCATCAGAATCCTCAATCCGAAGGATCGGGCCGCCTTGGCGGCCTCGATCGTCGTGGGAAATTCACAAAGGACGATCCCCTCGGAGGCGGCCTCGGCGACATGCTCGGAGGTGGTATCGTCGTGGCTTGCGACCGGCAGCTGGCGCTCTTTGCAGAGCCCCAAGATGGCCTTTCTGTGACGGGAGGCATAGAGTCTCTGATTCGACTGCCGGGTCTCGATCAACCGCCTCATCTCCTCATCGCTCAGACCATACCTTCCCTGATAATACTGGACCATCTTCGCCAGGCTGGTGAACTGTCGTTGTCCCGGGGTATGATCCATCAAGGAGACCAGTTTCACCAAGGGATGGGGAACCAGTCTCTCGAAGATCTCGAGGGTATGGGGATAACCGACCTCGCACCGAAGGTGCAACAGGTGATCCGCCCTGAGGAAACCCCGCTCCTGGGCGGCCAAAACCGCCGACATCATTTCGTCGAGGTCCCTCATTCGGGTGCTGTTCTCCACGAGGTCTCCGATGGCCAGGGCGTCGAAGACGGTCGTGATGCCTGCCGTCACCACGGCCGCGTCGTGGGAAAGGATCGCCGCCAAGGGGGGCCATCTCACCCCGGGCCGTGGGACCACGTGGGTCTCGAGGTGGTCGGTATGGAGTTCGATCAGGCCCGGGAGAAGAAAATCGCCCTCCAAATCGATCGCCTGGGGCAGATGACTCCTTCCCGTATCCACCGCCTCGATAAGGCCTCGGCGGACCAGGAGGGTCCCCTCAAACACCTCCTTCGGTGTCACGATCCTCGCACGGGTCAGGATCACTTCATGGCTCATGACCAAATCCCCTCGTCCACCATCACCCTCCGGGTGGAGACGGCCTCCCTCACCTCCCGGTCATGAAAGACCCCTACGATCGCCGCTCCCCTCGCCTTTGCCTCTTCGATGAATTGAACGACGATTCGGCGATTCGTCTCGTCCAGTGAGGCGGTCGGCTCGTCGAGAAGGAGAATCGGATAAGGGAAGATGAAGCCCCTGGCCAGGTTGACCCTCTGCTGTTCCCCTCCGGAGAAGGTCGTGGGTGAAACGTTCCAAAGTCGTTCGGGAAGGTTGAGACGCCTTAGGAGAACCATGGCCTGATGGCGGCCCTCCTCCTTTGTCGCCCCGGCACGCCAAAGCGGCTCGGCAACGACATCGACAGCAGGAACCCTCGGGATCACGCGAAGGAATTGGCTCACATAGCCGAGGGTGTGCTTTCGAATATCGTAAACCTGCCAGGGCTCAGCCCTAAAGAGGTCCACCCAGTTCTCCCGATGGTAGACCCAGACCTTCCCGTCGTTTGGCTGATAATTTCCATAGAGGATCCGAAGCAGGGTGCTCTTCCCGATGCCCGAAGGGCCGCAGAGGGCCACACATTCGCCCGCGCCGACCTCCAGGTCGACTCCCTTCAGCACAGGGAGGTTGAGCCCCCCCTGAAGGTGGAGCACGAAGGTCTTGATGACTCTCTCTGCCCGTAATCTTAGATCCATATCCCGATCCGCCCCCTCCCCCTCAGGCTTGAAGTACCGAGGAGACGAGAAGCTGTGTATAAGGATGGTGAGGGTCGTCCAGAACCTGATCGGTCAGGCCGGCCTCCACCACCTCTCCATCCTTCATGACCAACAGGCGGTGGGCCAGAAGCCTCGCCACCGAAAGATCATGGGTCACGAGGACCAGGGAGAGATTTAACTCGGCCACCAATCTCCGGAGCAGGTCGAGGAGCCGGGCCTGGACCGAGACATCCAGCCCTCCGGTCGGCTCGTCCATGAGGACGAGGCGTGGGGAGGTGACCAGGGTCCTTGCAAGCTGAAGTCTCTGGAGCATTCCGCCCGAGAAGGTCTCGGGAAGGTCCGTCGCTCGGGTCGGGTCGATCTCCACCCGGTCGAGCCACCGGAGGACTTCCTCCCTGATCCTCCCGTAATGGCGCTCCCCCAGGGCCATCAACCGCTCTCCGATATTGGCCCCAGCACTGACCTTCATGCGAAGGCCCTCCCTCGGATTCTGCCTCACCATCCCCCATTCCGTTCGCATCAGATGACGCTTTTTGGATTCAGGGATCTGGCCGAGGTCAACCCAACCCTCCCCCTCCATCCGGTAGAGGATTTGTCCTCCAGAGGGTTCGACTTGATGAGAGATGGCATGGAGGAGGGTCGTCTTGCCCGATCCCGACTCCCCCACGATCCCCAGGACCTCTCCGGGCCAGAGGTCGAAGGAGATCCTCCAGCATCCGAGACGGGGACCATATAATTTCGAAAGATTCACCACCCTCAAAATAGGATCGGGTTCCTTGGGCACGACCCTGCCTCTCATGGGGAATCCTTTTTCAGGGCCGACGATCGGGCTCCGACGATCTTGGGAGAAAAGGCCGGTGGCCGTGGGGAGGTGGTCCTCCGGCCCTGGCAATAGTCTGTGTCGGAACAGACGAAGAGTCGGCTTCCATGGTCATCTAAGATGATTTCGTCCAAGTAGCTCTCCCTCGATCCGCAGAGGGCGCAGCACTCCTCCCAACGTTCGATCTCGAAGGGATGATCCTCGAAATCGAGGCTTTTGACCGAGGTATAGGGAGGGATGGCATAGATCCGTTTTTCCCGGCCCGCGCCAAAGAGTTGGAGGGCGGGCATGTGGTCCATCTTGGGGTTATCGAATCTCGGGATGGGAGAGGGGCTGGCGATATAACGTTGATGGACCAGAACAGGATACATGAAGGCGGTGGCGATCCGGCCATGGAGGGAAATGTCCTCGTAGAGTTTGACATACATCAAGCCGTAATCGGCCAGGGCGTGCATCTTTCGGGTCTCTGGCTCCCTGGGTTCGAGGAACCTCAGGGGCTCTGGGATGGGCACCTGATAGATGAGGATCTGCCCCTCCCGGAGAGGTGTCTCGGGGATTCGGTGTCGGGTCTGGATCAAGGTGGCTTCCGTCGTCCTCTCCGTCACCCTCACCCCGCTCGTTTTGACAAAGAATTGCTTGATGCTGACCGCATTGGTCGTATCGTCTGACCCTTGGTCGATCACCTTCAGGACATCTTCGGGTCCGATGAGCGAGGCGGTGATCTGGATGCCACCGGTGCCCCAACCGAGGGGGAGCGGCATTTCACGGCTCCCGAAAGGGATTTGGTGGCCGGGGATGGCAATGGCCTTAAGGAGAGTCCGACGGATCATTCGCTTCGTGCCTTCGTCGAGGTAGGCATAATTGTATCCCTGGGCACCTATCGAAGTTTCCGCCTTCAGCCGTTTTCTCAGGCTCAGGGGCCTTTTCATTTTCACTCCTTGCCTCCGGAGGATTTCCTCCCCTCCCTCAATTTTCGAATCAGGCTCAATTCGGCCTGGAAATCGACGTAGTGGGGTAGCTTGAGGTGCTCGACGAAACCGGAGGCCTGGACGTTGTCGCTGTGCATCAGGACAAACTCCTCGTCCTGGGCAGGTGCCTCCACGGGTTCCCCCCACTCCTTTCCCCGCAAGGCCCGATCGAGCAGCGATATGGCAATGGCCTTTCGCTCACAGTGGCCGAAGGTGAGCCCATAGCCCCGGGTCAAACAGGGGGGTTGTTCCGAGGTCCCTTTGAATTGGTTGATCATCTGGCACTCCGTCACTGTAATCTCTCCGATCTCGATGGGGAAGCCTAATTCCGGCGGGACGACCTCCACCGACACCTCTCCCACCCGGATCTCTCCGATAAAAGGGTGATTGTATCCAAAACCCCGTTGTGTCGAATAGGCCATCGAGAGGAGGAATCCCTCGTCCCCGCGGGCCAGGTTCTGGAGCCTGAGGTCCCGTGGCGCCGGAATCTGCAGGGGCTGAAGGGTGAGATCTTGAACCTTTTCATCAGGATCACTCTTCTCTGCCAGGACCAAACCTTCCTGGTTGAGGAAATCGATCACCCTTGGGAAGTCGGCCTGCTTTTGAGAAAGACCCATGGGGATCAAGTTCGTCTCTTCCGGGGGATTGGAGGGTCCGAGGAGCGAAAAATCGAGCAAGCGATGCGTATAATCGTAGGTCGGTCCCAAGATCTGCCCCCCCGGGATATCCTTAAAGGCCGAGGAGATCCGCCTCCGGATCCTCATCCTGGAAGTATCGATCGGAGAGGAGACACCAAAACGCGTCAGCGTGGTTCGATACGCCCGAAGTAAAAAGATGGCCTCGATCAGATCGCCGGCGGCCTGCTTGATGGCCAGGGCGGCCAATTCGGGGTCATAGAGGGAGCCCTCCGCCATGACCCGGTCCACCGCCAGATAGAGCTGCTGCCGCACCTGCTCGATGCTCAACTCCGGAACCGAGGGATCGCCCCTCCGGACCTCGGCCAGAAGACGATGGGCGTTTGAAATGGCCTTCTCTCCGCCTTTGGTGGCTACGTACATGACGACTCCATGACCCTCGTGGTTCGGGGCAGCCCTACGATCGCCTCCCTCGAGAGGAAGAGGACATCGATGCCCAAGGGATAACGGTGGTGATTGAGGTCCCAAGCCTTCCAGAAGGCTTCGGTCAATCCCTCGATCGCGATCCGTTCTTGGGACCGGATCCCCGGCCCGATAAACGTCCTTCCTGTGCCGGAGATGAAGCCCTCGACCTGAATGAGGAGGGTGGCCGATCTTTCTGGAAACTCCTCCTCTCCTGGGGAAAACGGTTCCAGATCGATCTCCGACCCGGGCTTCGTAAAAATCCCGAAACTGGCAAGAGAGGGAGCCTCGACGATGGGACATCCACAGTGGAACCGGAGCCAATCGACCATCTCGGCCGTCTTCCCATAATCGACCCAAAGGGGCGTCTCGAGATCGAGCAGGGTGAGACAGACGGCCCCGGTGGTCGGGTAAAGGGGGTTGGGGGCGGCCTGGGCGGCTGGCATCGGAACGACCCTCCCTGGGTAGGAGAGGGCTTTTAAAATCTGTCGAAAAGTGGCCTGGCTTTCGAAGACCGGGTTTGAAAAACCCGGAAGGAGTTGGCCCCAAGCGGGTGGCTTCATCCGTCGTCCTCCCCTCGAACCAGTGTGAAGAACTCGACTCTCGTCTCCGAGATCTTCTGGGCCATCCTGGCCTCCCGCTTTCGGTTCGCCTGCTGGAGCCTACGGATCACGAGGTCCATCAATGCCTCATGCTGCGCAGGGTCTTGCAAGAGGGCATCGAGGAGGGCGGCCAGTTCCGCATGTCGTGGATTTCGGCCTATCACATAAGCGGTTCCCTGAAACCCTTCCCTCACCTGAACCGTGCAGCGGGTCACTGTCACCTCTCCGAGGTTGAAGGGCTTTCCCGTTCCCCCGGCCCTCGCCCGGACCATCACCAACCCCGTCTCGGGAGGCCTCAAAAAGCGGTAATGGGGCCTCTCCCCCAAGAACCCCCAGATCTCCTCCAGCTCTTTGGGGTCGGCCTTCGCCAAGATGGACATCCATTCTCTCCGGGTCAACGGCTCCATCCTTTCTCTCTCCCCCTACGCCTTCCTGAAAAGAGGATCGTATTTTTCGCAAAAAAGGGGGGCATCCAATTCACGGAAGTCCTTCAGACACCCTTTGAGTTTCTCATGAGACCAATTCCACCAAGCGATCCTCATCAGGGAGGCCTCCACGTCCTCAGCCACTCGCCGCCGAATCAGCTTGGCCGGGTTTCCGGCCACGATCGTGTAGGGAGCCACCTCTTTCGTCACGACCGACCCGGCGCCGACGACCGCTCCGGTCCCGATTCGAAGGCCTGGCAGAATGGTGACGCCGTGGCCGATCCAGACGTCATGGCCGATCGTCACCCTGTTCTCCCTTCGCCATTGAAAGATGGCCTCGTCGTCCTCTCCGAATTCGTAGAACCGGCTCCGGTAGGTGAAGTGGTGCGTGGTGGCCCGCCACGTCGGGTGATTGGGGGGATTGATCCGGGTGTTACTGGCAATGGAGCAGAACTTTCCGATCTCGGCATAGATGATCTGACAGTCCTCCATGACGTAGCTATAATCCCCGAACTCGGTCTCTTCCATCCGGGTTCTCTCTCCGACATAAGTCCATTTCCCGAGGCAGGAGCGGAGGACCTTGGCGCTCGGTTCGATCACCGGGTCTCCCGTCTTTCCACCGAATAAGCCCGGTTCTTCCGTGAGGAAGGAGACAGGGGCCCATCTCATTGCAGAACCTCCTGGCCGATCACTCTCCTTCTCAGATAGTCTGAGATCCGCTCGGCCATCCAGATCAAGAGAAGGGTCACCAGGGTGATGGCCAGGGCATCCGCATATCGGAAGAGGCTCATGGCCATCTGGAGATCGACACCGATCCCCCCTCCACCGACCACACCGAGAAAGAGAGCCACCCTCAGATTGATGTCGAACCGATAGAGCGTGTTGGCGATGAGGGAGGGTAACACCTGCGGCAAAACGGCATAGCGGATCACCTGAAGCCTGGTCGCCCCTCCCGATTCTATCGATTCGAGGGGCTTGGGGTCGATGACCTCGATCGCCTCGGCAAAGAGCTTCCCGAGCATCCCGATCGTTCCCAGGGCAATGACCAACATCCCGGCAAAGGGACCCAAACCGATGACCACGACGAGCAGGAGAATATAGATGAGGGGCGGGATGGTCCTCTCCAAGGCCAAAAGTCGTTTGGCCACCTCTCGGACGATCGGTGAAGGCGACACGTTGGCGGCCCCCAAGAGTCCCAAAAAGAAGGCCCCCAGGGCTCCCCAGAACGTGCCGACAAAGGCCATGGAGAGGGTCTCGAGGATGGACCACAAGATCTTCCCTCTCCAAAAAACCTCCCAATTGGGAGGGAGCATCTCGCTCACCAGGTTGAAGAAGTGGGGGATCCCTTCGATGAAGAGCTGCGGGCTGATCTTCAGATCGATCAGGCAATAGGTGAAAAGGAGCAAAAGGAGGAGAGCCGGTAGGAGGGAGCCCAAGGACCATCTTCGATAGCCCCTCGGGTTCGACCTCCTCTGGCTTTCGACCTTTTCTGCCGTTGCCCTTAGGGGGAGAAATTCCATGCTTCGTTCCCTCTTCCCTACCTCAAGATCTCCTTGCCCATCATCAATTTTCGCAACCCTTCCGCGCCCTTCTCGCAAAAGACGACCAGGAGCAGAATGATCAGGATGGCGGACATCGCCTCCTGATACTTCATCAATCGGATCGACGTAACCAGGTTATATCCGATCCCCCCTGCTCCCACCACGCCCAGCAAGATGGACATCCGGATATTGACCTCGAATCGATACAGGGTATTGGCGATCATGGAGGGCAGGACCTGAGGGAGGACCGCAAAGTGAATGATCTGGGCCTTGCTGGCTCCGATGGCCTCGAGAGATTCCACCGGCTTTGGATCGACCTCTTCGATCGCATCGGCGAAGAGCTTTCCGAGCATCCCGATGCTGCTGGCCGCAAGGGCCATCACCCCCGGGAAGGCCCCGAGACCCACGATGGCCACGAAGAAGAGCATCACGATGAGGTCGGGCAAGGCCCTCTCCGCCGAAAGGAGGGCCCGGGTCAGATCGCGCAGTCCCTTCAAGGAGTGCATGTTCCGGGAGGCCAGGATGCCGATGACAAAAGAGAGGGTCGCCCCAAAGACCGTCCCCACGAAGGCCACCTGCAGCGTCTCCACGGCCGAGGGGAGAAGGCTGGGGATCTTCCCCCAGTCCGGAGGAAACATATGTCGGATCAGCTCGACTCCCCTGGGGATCCCTTTCACGAGAAGGAGGGGATCGACCCGACAGATCACCATCCCAACCATGACGAGGGGCGCAAGGAGGCTGACCGGCAGAAGGTACTTTGAAAGTTGTTTGATCATCTCCTCTGCACCTTCTCTAATCGGATCCTTGAGGGGACATGAGGGAGGAGCCTTTCGCCCCGTAAATGTAATCGAGCATCGAATCCGGGAGATCGGGGGGGCCATCATAGACGACGAGGCCGTCCCGGATCCCGATGACCCGGGTGCAATATTTCGTCACCAGTTTGGGGGCGTGAAAGACCCCGATGATGGCCATCTGGCTGGTCAGGGGCTTAAGAAGGTCCAGGATCAGTTCGGTGTTTTTTGGATCGAGATTCGAAACCGGTTCGTCCGCCAGGAGGAGGTTGGGGTTCTGGAAGATGGCACGGGCGATGGCGGCCCGTTGCATCTCTCCTCCGCTCAGGGTCTCTGCCCGCCGGCCCGCCAGAGGGCGTATGCCCACCCGATCCAAGGCCTGAAGGGCCAGATCGACCTCCTCATCGGTGAACCCGTAAAAAAGGCTTCGCAGAGTGCTGATCCTCCCCAACCCGCCCGTCAGGACGTTCTCCAAAACCGTGAGCCTCTTGACCAGAATCGACCCCTGAAAAATCATCCCGATCTTTCGGCGGATGGCCCTCAGCTCCTTGCCTTTCTTCTTGTTGACCGTCTGGGGAACGCCATCCCCATTGAGGATCACCTCGCCGCGATCGGGTCGGGTCAACCCGTTGATACACCGCAGGAGGACGGTCTTCCCCACTCCGCTTTCTCCCAAGATCCCAACGAATTCCCCTTTCTTAACATCGAAGCTGATGTCTCGTAAAAGAAGTCTCCCGTCGGGAAGCTTCTTGGCGACATTTCTCAAGCTGAGCATAATCCGGGCCTCCTTTGAATCCCCGATCCATGGATTTTGCCACGAGGATGGGGCCAGTTAAATCTTCCCCAATTTGATGGCGATCTCTCGAATATAGTCGTAATCCTTGTCGGTCACGGGGACGTAGCTCTTGTTCTTCTCCCACCGGCCTTCGAATTGCTTGAAGGCCTCGGGGGCTTTCTGGGGCATGTCGAGGAAGGCCTGCTGAATCTTCCGGACGAGGGACTCCTCCAGATCGCCCCTCACCGCCACAGGGGAACGCGGGATCGGAGAGGACTTCCATATGACCGGGACCTCCTCTTTAGTGACTAAACCCTTGTCGATCACCCGTTGGAGCCCTCCTTCCCAGGTGGCCCCGAGATCGACCTTCCTCGACTTCACGGCCAACACAGAGGCGTCGTGCCCGCCAGCGAAAATGATCTCCTTGAAATCCTTGTCCACCCGGATGCCCATGGCCTCCAACCCTCCCCTCGGGATGAGATGTCCCGAGGTGGAGGCCGGATCAACGAAGGAGACCGTCAGCTGCTTCGAGCGGGCTTTGACATCCTCCATCGTCTTCAGTCCGCTGTCTTTGTGGGTGATGAAGATGCTATGATAAGTGGCCAGCTTTCCATCTCCCTCGCTTCCGCCGATGATGGCCCTGGCATTGGCTCGCTTGGCTGCCAGGACGTAGGAGAAGGGACCAAAATAGGCCACCTCGATCTTCTTGGCCCGCATCGCCTCCACCACCGCCGTGTAATCGGTGGCCTTGAATTCCTCGATCTTCATTCCCAGTTCCTTCTCGAGATACTGTTTGGCCGGTGCAAAGGCTTTGATCATCTCTTCGATGTCCTCGGCGGGAATTAAAGCCAACCTCAGGACCTTAGGGCTGGTCTGCGCCCCCGTTTCGCTCCCAAAGAGCAACCCGAATAAGAGGGCGAGGACCGAAAGCCACCCTCCAAACCCCATCCTGCCTCCGATCTTGTTTCGCAAGCTCCTTCGTGGACCCATGGGACCCTCCTTCGAAATAATTTTGGATTTTACACTTACCTTAAAGGATGAATATGCCATTCTCATGACATCTCAATGGAATTTTCGTGACGCTCCCTTTTCCTTCGAAGGCGGTGTTTGAAACAGAAATTTAACGCCTCCTTAACGATCAGGTAACAATCTTCGAGTATGAGGAAAAAAGACGACGAAAGAATCCTTGGGAGAGGAAGGGCGGTGGCAAGAAAGAAAATCCTTCTCATCGGAGGCTCGCTCAACCAGACCACCATGATGCACCAGATCGCCCAACACCTCCACGAGTACGATTGCTTTTTCACTCCTTTCTATGCCGATGGGCTCGTCGGATATGCCGCGAAGAAGGGGTGGGCCGACTTCTCCGTCCTCGGAGGGCCGATGCGTCGGATGACCCTGGAATACCTCCGAAGACAGGACCTGCCGATAGATGAGGGTGGAAGAGCCAACTCCTATGATCTGGTCCTCACCGGATCCGACCTGATCATCCAAAAGAATATCCGGGGCAAAAAGATCATTCTGATTCAGGAGGGGATGACCGATCCCGAAAACCTCTTCTACTACCTGGTCAAATGGTTCAGACTGCCTCGTTATCTGGCAAGCACCGCAGCCCATGGGTTGTCCCATCAGTATGAACGATTCTGCGTGGCCTCCGAAGGATATCGGGACCTCTTCATCCGGAAAGGGGTCTCGCCGGAGAAGATCGTGGTCACGGGCATCCCCAATTTCGATAACGCAGCTCAATACCTGAACAACCCCTTTCCTTACCGGCATTACGTTCTGGTCGCCACCTCCGATGCCCGGGAGACCTTTAAATATGACAATCGTAAAAGGTTCATCCGCCGGGCCCTCGAAATCGCCGACGGCAGGCAGTTGATCTTCAAGCTGCACCCGAACGAGAAGGTGGAAAGGGCCACCCGGGAGATCCTGAAGCTGGCCCCGAGGGCCCTGATCTTCGCAAGGGGCAACACCAATCATATGATCGCCAATTGTGACGTTTTGGTGACGCAATACTCTTCGGTGGTCTACATCGGCCTGGCTCTTGGAAAAGAGGTCCATTCCTATTTCGATCTCTCCCTGCTCAAACGGTTGATGCCCATCCAAAACGGAGGGGCCTCGGCCAAGAATATCGCGGAGGTGTGCAAAACCTATCTCCAGTGACCGGAAGGTGACTTTCAATGAATTTGGTCGTCGTGATCCAAACGCGCTCTGGCTCGACCCGGTTCCCGGGAAAGGTGCTGCTCCCCCTGCTCGGAAAACCCCTCTTCGTCCGGATGGTGGAGCGGGTCCGACAATCGACCCTGAGCCCCCGGGTCGTGGTCGCCACGACCTGGCTTCCTGAGGACGATGTCATCTCACGGATCTGCGAACAGGAAGGGCTTGAATGCTTCCGAGGCCATCCCACCGACCTCTTGGACCGCCACTATCAGGTTGCCCTCGAACTTCAGGCCGACGCCGTGGCCAAGATCCCTTCCGATTGCCCCCTGATCGACCCGGCCGTCATCGATCGGGTCCTGAACTTCTATATCGGCCATGAAGGATCCTTCGACTATGTGAGCAATCTCCACCCTCCGAGTTACCCGGATGGAAACGACGTCGAGGTCATGTCCTTCAATGCCCTTGAGACCGCTTGGAGAGAGGCCGAGAGGGATTTCGAGCGGGAACACACGACCCCCTTTCTGTGGGACCAACCCGAACGGTTCCGGATCGGAAACATCTTCTGGGAGACCGAACTCGATTACTCGGCCACCCACCGCTGGACGATCGACTATGAAGAGGACTATCTTCTGATCCGGGAGATCTTCGAAACCCTCTACCCTAAAAATCCAAAATTCAGCCTCTATGAAATTCTCGAGCTTCTGGATCGGCAACCCCAATTACGCTCCCTCAATCGCCAATATCACGGGGAGACGTGGATGAGGCGCCATCTTGGAAGTCTCAGGACCCTCTCTACCGGTTCAAGCCGGGAGACGGGAAAGGCGCCTTTAAATTCATCCCCCTTGCCCTGGAAAGGGACAGAGAGGAGTCCTTGATCGGTGGAAGCATCGTTGTTTCCTTCCCCTCCCTCTTCAAGAAAAGCCCTCCTCACCGAGGAGGAGATCCGATCGCTTCGGGAACGGTCCTACCAGGTGAGACGATATGTCCTGGAGATGGCGACAAGGGGCGGCTGTTTTGTCGGGGCCGCCTTCTCCTGCGTGGACCTCTTGGTCTACCTCTATTCACGATTCTTGAGGATTTCAAAGGAGCTTCTGGACGATCCAAACCGGGACTACTTCTTCTTGTCGAAAGGTCATGCCGTGGCCGCTCTCTATGGGGTCCTTGCGGTGGTCGGCCTGATGGATCCCCGACGTCTCGGGAATCATCTGAAACCCCATGACGTGATCTATTGGCACCCCAACCGGGCCGTTGCCGGGATCGAATTCCATTCAGGCTCGTTGGGCCACCTCCTGCCGGTCGGCGTGGGTGTGGCCATCGATTGCAAATTGAGGCGTCAGAAGAACCGGGTCGTCGTGCTCCTGGGCGACGGAGAGTTGAACGAGGGGTCCAATTGGGAGGCCTGCCTGATTGCCCAAGCCTACCGGCTCGACAACCTGATCTTGGTGGTGGACCGAAACGGATTCCAGGCCAACGCCCGAACCGAAGCGTTGATCCCTCTGGACCCCCTCGAGAAAAAGTTCCAGGCCTTCGGGCTTTCAGAGACGACCATCGATGGTCACAACTTCGTCGAAATGGAGAGGGTCTTTGCCGAAATCCCCTTCGACCCGGGGATGCCCAATGTGGTGATTGCTGAAACGGTCCGGGGCAAGGGAGTCCTCCGTCTGGAAGAGAGAGTCGATCGATGGTTCTGCCAATTCACCCCCGAAGAGGCGGAGGGATTTCTCGAGGAGCTCGAACGATGAACTACGAGGCCTTCCTGACGGAATGGACCCTTACCGACGAACGCTTCGTGGTGCTGACGGCTGAGAACCGGGCCGCCATCCGGGGCCTTCCGAAGAGGCTCGGGAGCCGTTTCATCGATACCGGCATCACCGAACAGGCCCTGGTCGGCGTGGCCGCAGGCCTTGCCCTCCGAGGCAGGATTCCCATCGCCCATGGATTGGCCTCCTTTTTGACGCTCCGGGCCTATGAATTCATCCGGACCGATGTCGGATTGGCCAACTTACCGGTAAAACTCGTGGGGGGTATCCCGGGCTTTCTTTCCGAGGCCAACGGTCCGACCCATCAAGCCCTGGAAGATGTCGGCCTCATGCGCACGATCCCCAACCTGATCGTCTTCTGCCCGGGCGACGAAGAGGACATGCGGCTCGGGCTTCAGGTGCTCCTCTTCCATCCGTCTCCCTGCTATGTCCGATTCAACCCCAATCGCCCAGTCCTCGACCACACCCCCTTCGAGCTTGGAAAGGCGGAGGTCATCGCAGAGGGGTCCGAGGTCACCCTCTTCGTCTATGGCATGCTCTTAGAACAGGCTTTGCAGGCCAAAGAGCTCCTCGAAGCCCAAGGGAGGTCGGTCGGGTTGGTCAATGTGAGAACCGTCAAACCCCTCGACGAGGAAACCTTCCTGAGGATCGCCCGAGACACTGCCATGATCGTCACCCTGGAGGACCATTTCTTGACCGGGGGGCTCTTCTCGGCCCTCTCCGAACTTTTGGCGAAACACGGCCGATCCTGCCGGTTGCTGCCCCTGGCCCTGGAGGAGAGATGGTTTCAACCCTGCCTGCTTCCCGATCTTCTCTATCAGGAGGGGTTTGCAGCCGAACAGATCGCCCAGAAAATCCTCCGTGCCTTAAGGAGCGCTTAAATGCCCAACAAGATCGGACACAACCCCGATTACCCCGACATTCGAGAATCCGACCGACTCTATCAGCGTGCCCTCGGCCTCATCCCCGGAGGGACGCAAACCCTTGCCAAGGGCCCCACTCAGTACGTAAGGGGGGTGGCCCCCAAATACCTCATCCGGGGCCGAGGCTGCCATGTCTGGGATGTGGACGGAAACGAATACATCGACCTCAACATGGGGATCGGCCCGATCTCTTTAGGCTATGCCTATGAGGCGGTCGATCGAAGCATCCAAAAACAGTTGGAGGACGGGATCACCTTCTCGTTGATGCATCCTCTCGAGGTGGAGGTGGCGGAACAGATCCGGAGCCTCATCCCCAATGCCGAATCGGTCCGGTTTGGCAAGACCGGGGCGGAGGTGACCAGTGCGGCCATCCGTCTGGCCAGGGCCTATACGGGCCGAGACAAGGTCCTCTGTTGCGGATATCACGGATGGCATGATTGGTATATCAGCGTGACCGATCGAAACAAGGGGGTCCCCCGGCCCGTTCAAGGGCTCACCTATACCTTCAACTACAACGAGATCCAAACGCTCGAGGAGGCCCTGGATGAGGAGATCGCCTGTGTGATCCTCGAACCGGTGATGTTCGATCCCCCCAAGGACCGATTCCTTCACCGGGTGGCCGAGCTCTGCAAGAGGAGGGGGGCCCTTCTCGTCTTCGATGAGATGTGGACCGGCTTTCGGTTGGCCCTGGGAGGCGCCCAGGAATATTTCGGGATCGTCCCTGACCTGGCCTGTTACTCAAAGGCAGTCGCCAACGGCATGCCCCTCTCGATCTTAACGGGAGCAAAGGAGATCATGAGGCTTCTGGAGAGGGAGGTCTTCTTCTATACCACCTTCGGCGGAGAGGCCCTCTCCCTGGCGGCTGCCCGGGCGACCCTGATGGAGATGGTGGCCAAAAACGTCCCCGTGTTTCTCGCCCGTCAGGGAAGGAAGCTCAAAGAGGGGTATAATCAGTTGGCCCAGTCCCTCAAGATGGATTACACCCGTTGCATCGGATACGATTGCCGGACGTTGGTCATCTTCGATGCCTCGGCCGGAGATCCCCTGGAGATGAAATCCCTGGTGCAACAGGAGATGATCAAAAGGGGAATCCTTTGGTCGGGATTTCATAACGTCTCCTTCTCCCACACCGATGAAGACATCGATCAGATCCTTCTGGCCTATCAGGAGGTCCTCCCCATCCTGAAGGAAGCCGTATCCCGAGGACGGGTGAAGGACCTTCTCAGGGGAGAGGTGGTCGAGCCGGTATTTCGGAAGACCAGCCAGTTTCACACCAAACCGAAGATGAAACCCGACCCGACCCCAAATCCCCCCTCGGCCAATCCTCCAACGACCTTCCACACGGCCGGGGGCGGAGAAGGGACCTTTGTTAATAGGGCCATCCCCCCTCTCTTCTCCTTGGAGGGAAAGGTGGCGCTCGTCACCGGAGGAACCGGCCTCCTCGGAAGAGAGCACTGCAGGGCCCTTTCGGAATTTGGGGCCCACGTGATCGTTTGCGACCTCCACCAGGACCGGTGCGACGCCCTTGCCAGGACCCTTCCGACCCCGTCGATCGGCATTCGGACAGATGTCACCGACCCCGATGCCCTCCGGGCCCTCTTAGACCGGATCCTCCTCGAATTCGGTCGGATCGATATCCTGGTCAACAACGCTGCGGTCAACGATGCCTTCGAATCGCCCCTCCTGACAGGTGAGGACTCCGCCTTTGAGAATTATCCCCTCTCGCTGTGGCGGAGGATGATGGAGGTCAATGTGACGGGAGTCTTCCTCTGTTCCCAGATCCTTGGGGCACAAATGGTGAAGCAAGGGAAGGGAAGCATCATCAATATCGCCTCCACCTACGGCATGGTGGGACCGGACCAATCGATCTACCGATCTCCCGAGGGGAAACAGACCTTCTTTAAATCCCCTGCCTATGCCGCAAGCAAGGGGGCCATCCTCGCCTTCACCCGTTACCTGGCAACCACCTGGGGTCGTACCGGCGTCAGGGTTAACGCCTTGACGCCCGGTGGGGTGGAAAACGGCCAGGATAACTTCTTCATCCAACAATATACCCTCAGGACACCCTTGGGCCGGATGGCCAGGGTGGACGATCTCAAAGGGGCGATCATCTTCCTGGCCAGCGATGCCTCAGGTTATATGACCGGCGCCAATCTCGTCGTCGATGGAGGTTGGACAGCCTGGTAGGGAGGTCGAGCCCGTCCCCTTTGTGACGAAAAAGGCAAAGGAGGTTATTTCGAGATGCAAGGTCAACAGAGCGTTCGAAAGGTCAAGGTGGGTCACCGGTGGGTCGGAGAGGGAGAGCCGGTCTTCGTCATCGCAGAGATCGGGATCAACCACAATGGCTCCCTCGAGCTGGCCAAAAAGCTGATCGACGGCGCCCTCTTCGCTGGGTGCGACGCGGTGAAATTTCAGAAGAGGACTCCCGTCCTCTCGGTCCCGAAACATCAGTGGTTCGTCGAACGCGACACCCCCTGGGGCCGCATGACCTATATCGATTATCGACACAAGATGGAATTTGGTTGGGAAGAGTACCAAGAGATCGACCGATACTGTCGGAGCCGGGGGATCCTCTGGTTTGCCTCCTGCTGGGATGAGGTCGCGGTCGACTTCATCGAACAGTTCGATCCCCCCCTTCATAAGGTCCCATCGGCCTGTTTGACGGACCGATCCTTGCTCCTCCGGATGAGGCGGACCGGAAAACCGTTGATCCTCTCCACCGGGATGTCCACCCAGGAGGAGATCGACGAGGCAGTGGCGTGGATCGGGACAGAGAACCTCCTCATCGCCCATTCGACCTCCTCCTACCCCTGCCGCCTGGAAGAGCTCAATCTCCGGATGATTCTGACCCTCAAGGAGAAGTATCCCCTCAACCCCATCGGTTATTCGGGTCACGAAACCGGCCTTGCCCCGACCTGGGCCGCGGTGACGATGGGGGCCTCCTTTGTGGAAAGGCACATCACCCTTGACCGGGCGATGTGGGGAACGGATCAGGCCGCCTCCGTCGAGGTCATCGGGTTTCATCGGCTCGTCTCCAATATCCGGGATATCGAAAGATCGTTAGGGGATGGGATCAAAAGGGTCTATGAGAGTGAGCAGGAGGTGATGAAGAAACTTCGACGTCCCCCTGCCTGGGTTCACGAGAGAAAGGAATCCGAGGTGGCTTTTCAATGACCCCGAAGGACGGAGGGCACGCCCTCGGGGCCTGGGGCTTCCTCTTTCTGTCAGGCCTTTTTGAGGTCGGTTGGATCCTCAGCCTCAAATTTACCCAGGGCTTCACCCGACCTCTCCCCATCCTTTTCTATGCCCTTTGCGGCGCAGGGGCGGCCTACTTCCTCTCCTTGGCCCTGCGCTCTCTGCCGTTAAGCCTCTCCTATGCCATCTGGATGGGAATGGGCATCCTCGGAAGCCACCTCTTCGGAGTCCTCTTCCTCAAAGAGCCCTGGTCCTTCCTCCAGGGCCTCTTTATGTTGATGATCCTCGGAGGGCTCATCGGGTTGAGGTTCTCATAGCCTCAGAGAAGGGTCTGCGGGGCCTTCCACGCCCTCCTTCCTGCAAAGTAGATGGCACTGAAACCCATCAGGCCGTAAAGAAGCGGCCTCTCTTGCAGGAATAACCAGGCGATGCCCGAGCCGATGGCCAAAACCCCGAAGAGAAGGGTGAGGAAGGTGATGGTCTCCTCCCACTTGGCCAGCCAGTAGGTCAATTTTGTCTTGAAGGGCGAGGGAAATACAGCCTGCTTCATAAAACCTCCCTGATCCATCTTAAGGGGCCTTTTTGCTTTCCTTTCATGACCCTCCAACCGCAATTCGTCCCCCTAAACGATATCTCCATGGCCGGATTCCTTTGGGCGATTTTGGGGATAAGACCGTATTGGGCCCGATCGCGAACCGTTTCCCCCGCCAGACCACCGTGTCATTGGCGATGGAGAGGAACCAGATCAGCCCGATCACAAGATCTTTGATGGGGGAGAGGCCGTAGGCGAGGGGGGAGAGAGAAACTCCGATCCTCCTTCCAAGGTGATAGTCTCCCAAGGTCTTAAGGAGGCTCGTCAGCCCGATCACCAAAAAGGCCCTTTTTGAGGGACCGTCCAGGAGGAGCGCGGCCATGGAGAGGAGGACGGGGTTCCCGATCAGCTCCGAGAGATATTTGTAACCCAGGATCTTCCAACGCATCTTCCCCCATCTCAAGTGTCGGTTCATGAAGCGTCTCAATCCCCAGTACTCGTTTACGTTGCTGATCAGGTGGTTGGAGAGGACCACTTTCTGCCCCCGTTCCTTGATCTTCATCCCGATGAAATGGTCCTCGGCCAGGATATCCTTGAAGGCGCTCAACCCACCCAGGGCTTCAAGGTCGGATTTCCGCAGGAGCATCGATTTGCCGATGACGCAGGGGATTTTCAAATACTTCTGTAAAAAACAGACGTTTCCGAGAATGAAAGAATTCAGATGAAGGTTTTCGAAAAGGGAGCCGAGGGTCTTGGCGCCGACCCCTTTGATCAGGTTGGTCACCAGACCCGTCTGGGGGTCCTTCATGGGCTGGACGATGCTCTTGAGATAGTCCCGGTCGACCATCACATTGCTGTCGCTGATCAGCAGATAAGGGTAGCGGGCCTTTCGATAGGCGGGAAGCATGTTGTTCACTTTCGGGTTCCACCCCTCCTCACAGGCCTCGATGGTGATGGAGATCTCCCGGTCCGGGAATTTCTCCTTGATCTTTTGGACCACCCGACGGGCCGGATCGTTGGGATCCTGGAGGGAAAAGAGAATTTCAAATTGGGCGTAATCCTGCTCGCAAAAGCTGGCCAGATTATCGAAGAGGTGGTCATCCAGACCGTTCAAGGGCTTGAGGATCGAGATGGGAGGAGCAAAAGGAGGCTCCTCTGACCCTTGTCCCGGTCGTTGCGGTCTTGGGACATAGGAACGAACGGCGAGGATCTGGAGGCCAAATCCCGCGATCCCGAGAAAGGTAAATCCACAGATGATCCAGAAGAACTCCATCGCCTCTCCTTCGGCCTCACCAGGGAGTGCCGTTGCGAAAAAGGGTGATGGCCACTCCCCGATTGGATCGGATGCATTGCTTGACCGCCTGGACGTCCTTCTCGCAGTCGAGCATCGTCTTCCAGGAATAGAGATGCCTCGGCCGGTGAAAATCGCTGCCCGCGATATATGGGAATTTCTTCAGGCTGATGACGTTGAAGACATCGTCCCGGTTGGCGATCTCCCAGGCGTCGATATAAGGGGCGTACCTTTTTCGGTGGTGCCAGAGGTAGAGGGTGTCCAGGGCCAGCAATTCCGAGGAGTGATGGGGGTGGCAGGCGATGATGAGGGCGTCCTGCCTTTTGGCCTCAAGAAAGATCCTTTCGAATTCCCATTCGGCGGAAATGAACGATTTGAGATCGATCAGCAGGACATGGGCCGCCTGATCGGAGGAGAAGGAGCTCTTGGTGATCTCGACGCCCGGAAGGACGAGCAATCCATAGCGATCCCATGCCCGTTTCGCCTCTTCCCGGATGTGCTCGAGATAGGCGTCGAAATTCTCCTCTCGGACAGAGAACCTGAAGCGATGGGCAAGTTTCCCATAGGCGCTCTTTCCGTTGAACACATGATCTGTGATGGCAATGACATCGAACCCGGCCTGACCGAAAAGGTCGATCACCCTTCTCAATTCAATCGAACCGTCCGAATACCTCGTATGGATATGGAAGTCGCAGAGCAGCATCTGACCCTATTTTGCGTGAACATTGTTACAGAATGATTAAAAAATGATAGATTTTGTGTGAAGGGAGAGGGATATTTTTAAATGAATTAGAGGGGATACAAAGTCGGCCGATAGGCTGGAGCGGAGGTCACGGCCGGAACTCATCATCGGTCAGACCGGCATCGAGAACGAGCTGCTCATAGCCATAGTCACCCATGAGCCTCTCTTCCCAGTCGAAGGCCACTACTCGGATGGGAACCTTCGTCTGGGTATCGATGGCCATGAGGGTCCGATAGCAATAATAGCCATAGCGGGGATCTCTTGGAAAGCGTAGGTCAATAACCAAAGCCCTTCGGCCATAAACCTGCTCTTCTTTCAGGAGTTCATAAGCCACCTGCCCGGAGGCCCAGCCCCTTCTGAGGTTCTCTCCGAAAAGCCTTACGAGAAAACCCAGACCGGCATCGGTGATGGGGTGTCGGCTTCCCTGCATGGCAAGACGGCCGAGGGGGTTGAGGTGGAGGGTCACCGTGCCGAAGGTCCCTGGCTCGCGAACGAGGATTCGGTTCTTGTTCCAGCCCTCGACATAATAGATCTCCCTTCCTTTCCCGGGTCCCTCGATCCACTGCATGTAAACCTTGAAAGGCTTCTTGAATTTGAACCGGACGGTCTCCTTTGACTTTAACCAATCCTTGATCCGCTCCTGCTTATGGAAGATCGCGGTATAGGACTCGGTCCGCTCAAGGATCTCCTCGGCTTGACCTAACCACTCCTTTAAACAGACCGCGTGCCCAGTGGAAAAGGTCGAGAACAGGTCGAATAAGACCGATAAAACAAGCAGGGGCATTCGTCCTCCCTGCCAGAGGGATCGAGGGCTCATAGGAGATTTTGGCTCCTTGGATCTGGGGTGGCCCGGTATCGGCAAAATAGTATGAGAGGGAGATGTCAGGAGGGTTACAAAAGGGTTATAATTTTATGACGCCGAGAGAGATTCCCTTCACTGAATCTTCATTCAATCCTAAACTTCTTGCCACGTTTAGGAGTTACGCTCTTAAGGGCTAAAATTTCCTCTTTCAAGGAGCAAGCGATGAGGTGTCAACGTTGTGGGGGAATCATGGTGTCCGAAGTATTTTATGGCCTTCACGATGTTTTTCAGGGTTATCGTTGTCTCTTCTGCGGAGAGATCATCGATCCGGTCATCTTGAGGAATCGTTTGACCCAAGGGACAGGCCGCCCTGCTCGCCGGTACGGAGGCCGAAAACCG
This sequence comes from Thermodesulfobacteriota bacterium, assembly GCA_026415035.1. NCBI lineage: Bacteria > Pseudomonadati > Thermodesulfobacteriota > Thermodesulfobacteriota bacterium. Next base: position 145,931 of record JAOAHX010000001.1, read on the forward strand.
AGACCCCTTCTCGAGGGGATCTCTTCCCTGCCTTGATCCCGCGAGCCAGAGGACCGAGGGAAGCCTCGGCCCGTTTGGGCTAACTCAAAAAAGCCCCCTTATCGAGAAGCTCTTTGACCCGCTTCGAAACGAGGATGGAGAGATAGAGCTTGATCCTTGCCTTCTTTTTATACTCCCTCAGGACGGCCTCATAGATCTGAAAAACCTCCTCCGGAACTCCTTTGAGGTCCCTGGCCAAGCTCTGCATGGCGTCCAGGTGCTGCTTCTTTTCGAGGTCATCCTCATAAAGCGTTTCGGCAGTCATGGTCATCTCCTTGTCAAATCAACCCTCGGCGAGCATGCCGGCTTTATCGGTCAGCTCCCAGGGAAGGCCGATGTCCATTCTTCCCACATGGCCATAAGCCGCCAGCTTCCGATAGAAGCCCCCTTTGAGGAGGCCGGGCAAATACCGGAGCTTGAATTGGCGCAAGATCCCCGCCAACCGGAAATCGAAATGCCGGTTCAACCGGCGGACGATCTCTTCGTTGGAGACCTTTCCCGTTCCAAACGTCTCGACATGGATGCTGACGGGTCTCGAAAGCCCGATCGAATAGCTCAATTGAAGTTCACATTCTTCGGCCAGGCCAGCGGCCACCACGTTCTTGGCCGCGTAACGGGCCGCATAAGCTCCAACCCGGTCGATTCGAGTCGGATCTTTACCGCTCAGGGCGGCCCCGCTGTGTCTCGAGAATTCCCCATAGGTATCGATCGCATTCTTCCTGCCCGTCAACCCAGAATGGACCGCCGGGCCTCCGACATAAAAGGGCCCGTCCGGATTGACGAAGATCCTCGTCTTCTCGTCGGGTTTGATCTCCTCGTCCTGGAAGACGGGAAAGATCACCTCCTCCTGGATGTCTTGGGCCAAAGAGGATAGGTCAGGCCCTCCTTGATCCGGAGAGGACTTCTGGGCAGCGATCACCGTGATGCTGTGAAGCCTGAACGGGCGTCCCTGTCGATATTCTATCCCGACCTGGGTCTTTCCATCCGGCGCCAGATAGGGGAGGATCTTCTGATGCCTCACGGCGGCCAATCTCCGGGCCAGCTTATGGGCCAGCCAGATCGGCAGGGGCATCAGGGAGGGGGTTTGATTACAGGCAAACCCGAAGACGGTGACCTGGTTCTTCACCGTGATGCGATCCATCTCCTCATCCGAAAGGCCCTGTTCGTCGAAGGCATAGGCCCCATCGTGGGGAAGTTCCTTCAGGCTGGTGAGGATGCTACAGGTCTGGGCATTGAAGGTTTGATGATCGTAGCCAATCTGGTGGACGACCTGCCTGGCGATATTGGGGAAATCGAGCCTCGCCGCGCTGTCGAATCGGGCCGCAATAAAGATGATGGCGGTCGATACCGCACACTCTACGATCACCCTTGAATAAGGATCCTGCTGGAGGAAACGATCCAGGATGGCATCGCTGATCTGATCGCATAATTTGTCGGGATGTCCTTCCGTGACCGACTCCGAGGTAAACATGAAATCCTTCTTCATATCCGCTCATCCCTCCCTGGGTCCACCCGAAGCCTTCCTCCTTCGCGATGGTTAACCGTCTTTCCAAAAATCCTAACCCGGTTTGAGCCTTTCTTGGATCACCAGGGGCCAAAGGGCGCTGAACCCGATCATCCAGGCGTCGATGAAACCAATGGGGGTGACGCCCAACAGCCTCCTCAACCCCGGTAAGAAGGGAATGGCGACCTGGAGGGCCAGGCTGCCTCCCACCGCCACGTTGAGAAATCGATTCGGCGAAAGTCCTCGGTCCGCCGAACCCAGGCCCAGCAAAGGCTTCTGATCCGACCGACAACTGAGGGCGTGAAGGATCTGGCCGATGCACAGGCTCATGAAGGCCAGGGTGCTGGCTCGGGGGCCGACCCCGTAGCGCGCCCATCCATATCCATATGCTCCCAGGGCGCCCGCAGACAAAAGGGCCGCAGAGACCCCGATCCGTTTGAAATCGCCCCTCCGGAGGATCGGCTCCCTCGGATCACGGGGAGGCTGAATAAAGACGTCCGGTTCAGGGGGATCGAGGGCCAACCCCAGGCCGGGGAAGATGTCCGAGATCAGGTTGATCCAGAGGAGCTGGATCACGTTTAAGGGTGGCCCCGCCCCTCCAAGGGTCGCTGCGCTCATCACCATGATCTCGCTGAGATTGGTCGCCAGGAGATAACGGACCGTTTTCTGGATATTGTTGTAAATCGTCCTTCCTTGTCCGATTGCCACCACCATGGTCTGGAGATTGTCATCCTCCAGCACGACATCCGCCACTTCCCGGGCCACATCGGTTCCGGTCTTGCCCATGGCCACCCCGATGTCGGCGGCCTTCAAGGCGGGACCATCGTTGATCCCGTCCCCTGTCATGGCAACCACCCGTCCGGCGCTCTGGAGGGCGTGGACGATCTGGAGCTTATGGGCGGGCGTGACCCTCGAAAAGACATGAACCTTTTCACACAAGGCCTTCAGGACGTCGGGGTCCATTTGGTTTAGGTGCGTCGAGTCAAGGATCTCCAACGGCCCGTCCCGGCCCAAATTCAGTTCCTTGCCGATGGCATAGGCGGTGGGGGTCTGATCGCCCGTGATCATGATCGTATCGATGCCCGTGCGATGGAAGGCCGCGATCAGCTCCTTCACGCCGGGCCGCACCGGGTCTCCCATGCCGATCAGCCCGACCCAGACCAACCCATCGGTGAGCGAGTCCGCCTCCTCTGGGTTCATCAGCGAGGAGGGGTTTTCGTTTGCCTTGCCAAGGCCAAAAGCGAAACCCAGAACCCTCAAGGCCTCGCCTGCCATCCGTTGATTCTCCCACTCGATGGCCAGACGGTCTTCTTCAGACAGGGGGACCTCCTCCCCGTTGATGAGACAACGGCTACAGAGGGACAAGACCTCAAGGGGGTTGCCTTTCAAGGCGAGAAGGGCCAGATTGGGGTCTGGGGTCCGGTGAAGGGTCATCATGAAATTCCGATTTTCCGAGCGGTGTTGAATGCTCACCAGGGGATATCGAGCCCTCAACTCCTGGATATTGACTCCGACGGCGAGGGCCAAAGAGAGAAGGGCGTTTTCGGTAGCGGAGCCGGAAACCAGAACCTCCCCGTTCTTTTCGAACACCTCGCTTTCATTGCACAAGACAGAGAGGTGGACCAATCTCAAGAGTTCATCGGATTGGTAGGGATGAATCGTCTTCCCGTTTTCCATCAGGCGATCCTGAGAAACTTCGTAGGTCTTGCCGTTCACGTGAACGGCTTTGATGGACATCCGATTGAGCGTGAGCGTCCCGGTCTTGTCGAGACAGATCGTTTGGACCGATCCCAGGGTCTCCACGGCCTCAAGATGCCGGATCAGGGCGCGATGCCTCTGCATGTTGCGGACTCCCAGCGCCAGCGTGGTGGTGGCCACAGCCGGAAGCCCTTCGGGAACGGCCGCAACCGCCAGCGAGATGGAGAGTTTCAGCATCGGCAACAACCCGTATCCCCGGAGAAGGCCGATGAGAAAGATGGCGATGCAGATCGCCGTGCTGAGATAGACAAGCTGCGACCCGACCCTTTGAAGTTGTCGTTCCATAGGGGTTTGGGGAGGCTTCGAGGCTCCGATCAGCATCTGAATCTGGCCGATTTCCGTATATCTTCCCGTGGCCACAACCACAGCCAGGCCTTGTCCCCCGGTCACCAGAGTCCCCCGGTAGACCATGTTGTGTCGGTCTGCAAGCGGGAGGCCGGGATCGCCCAAGGGCTCGGTCTCTTTCCCCACGGGCAAGCTCTCGCCGGTGAGGGCCGATTCATCTACGCTGAGATGGGAGGTTTCGATCAATCGGGCGTCTGCGGCCACGTAGGTTCCGGGTCGCAGTACGAGGAGATCGCCCGGGACGATCTCTCCGACGCCGACCTCTTGAAGCAGCCCGTCCCGTTTCACCAGGGCGGAAGGCCGGACGAGGCTCTTGAGGGAATGGATGATCCTTTCCGTCTGACTCTCGGTCCAGCATCCTATGGTGGCATTGATGGCCACGACGCTCAGGATCACCAGGGCTTCCACCAAGCCGCCGGTGGCCAGCGAAATCACCGTGGCCACTCCAAGCAAGGCCACCGGCAAGGATTTGAACTGTTCGATGAAGATCCTCCACTTCGATCGAGGGACGGACTCTGGGAGGAGATTTGGGCCAAATTTTTTTAACCTCTCCTGAACCCTCTCGCAGGATAAACCGCTGGTCCGATCCGTGCCAAAGTGCTCGATGACCGACTGGGCAGAAAGGCAATGCCAGGGTCTGCTCTCCTGCTCGGTGGCCCGTCGAATCGATTTTCGCAAAGCTCTCGGAGTGGAAAGGTTTGGAGGGGAGAGGAGGGATTCAGGGGATCGAACCTCCCGCTCTCCCTCCTGGCAAGGGGAGGAGGAAGGTTTGTTTGGGCTTTGGCGATAAAAGTCGGAGACGATCCTCTCGACCTGGGTCAGGAGGGTTGGGGTGGAGGTCCCAGGGTCGAAAAGGATAAGGACCTTTCCGGTCAGAAGGTTGATGGAGAAAAGGCGGACTTCCCGTAGGGCGGCTAACCGGAGTTCAAGGAATCTTTTGAGAGGCTCAGAGCGGTAAAGGCCGGTGATCTTAATCCTTACCCTGCCCTCTACCGCCGCGTGAACGATTTGAGTCAACCCCATATCACGGTTCTGTCCTGGTTCGACCTTTCCGGATAGGTCTCTCTTCTAAACCAGAACCCGTGCTTGGGGGGGTGGTTGAGGGGGTCGATGCCCCGGTCTCCCTCGGCTTGGGAAGGGCGGCCTGAAGCACATCCTTCACACCCTCCACCACACCGAGCATGACCTCCTTGACAGCCCGGAGGGCGGTGTTGCTGATATGGCCCGCGGCTTCCACGGCACCCTCGACCGCGACCTTGGCCACCTCCTCTACGTTCCCACCGATCTCCTTGGTCGCCTCGATCAGGCCATCGACAGTCCGCCGGGCCACGAGGGAGACATCCGCGCCGATCTCCGCCGCTCCCTTGACCGCTCCTCGAATCGTCTGGCCCGCCACGGTGACGACATCCCCGCCGACATCGCTCACCCCCATGACCACGCCCTTGGCCACATTCTTGGCGCTCAACATCAAACCCGTCCCAACCTCTTCCGTCGCCTGAATCGCGCCTTTCACCACATCTTTGGTGAGGGCCAGGCTCTCTTCAGCGGCGGTCCCGGTGGCTTTTAGGGTGTTGGAAACTGTCGACCGCACCAGTGTGACGATCTCCGCCTCAATCTCGCTGATCCCTTTGAGGCTTCCGATGATCCCCTCCTTCACCGCCGTGCCGGCTTTGCCTATATCTACACTTGATTCCCCGACCTTCTTTTCTGTCGTATCCACGATCTCACCCTCCTTTGATCAAAGTTGAGCCAAAAGGATTCCAAAGAGGATTGAAACCCGTGCTTTTAGGGCAAGGGCTTGCAACCCTGGGAAGGGATGGAGGATTCCTCAAGGCCGTAGGAATGCCTCATTCTCCTTCGGAAGCTCCTCCCTCTGGTTTCGACTTGAGAAAGAGGTTAAGGCCATACCAGAAAGCGGTATACCAAGGAATGGCCGAGACATTACCCTTTAGGATCTGGTAGGTTCCTGCCGCAATGAGTGCGATGGAGGCCAGGGCCCCCAGATTGACGGCCCCGCCCGTGAGCTCCGAAGTCCGACCTTCGAGGGTGCTGAAGGCCCGAATGGCGGCTTGGTGAAAAGAAGCTGCCTCTTTCTTGAGTTGAAGCGCAAACAGGCCCTTATCTCTGGCAAATTGGGCAAGAGAATCGATATCCAAGTGGTGAAGCAGCAGAATGCTTCCGGTGAGAGGATTGGTCTCGATGCGTTCCACGCCTGAGAGTTGAGAGAAGGGCGGGGTGATCCTCTCCTGAAAAAAGGGGGCATCCCTTTTTCTGGAAGGAATATGCAATCTCAATCTCCCTGGAGACCGATGCCGTACGAAGGCGATGGGTAATCCCTCTTCCATGCTCCTCTCCCTGAGATAAAATTAGCTTTTCAATCCCCCCTCTTCCTTCACCTCCGGGACTGCCATCATCTCGCTCTTGTGGGCATGGGCCAACTCCGATTTGACCTCTGCGACCAAGTCTTCGACCACCTCTTGGGTCTCTGCCACGATCTCCCTCCCTTTCTCGTAGAGAAGGAATCCTCCTTTGATAGCCCCCTTGGCCAGAGGTTTGACGATCGTCGCCAGTACCGGAACCACAATCGGAGCGAGAAGTGCCGCACCTATCCCGATGGCTAACCCCCCCAATATATTTCCTCTCAATCCATTATTAAAAAGGCTCATGAAAACACCCCCTAACGAGATGGTTTTACCGGTAATTTTACACCCATGGATAGTGAATTGCCATGGCCTCTTTCATTAGTTTCCTCCTTTCGGTCAAGCAATTAATTCATTGATATCCTTGAAAACTTTTTACTCGTGGCCCTCCTCTCATTCAGCTTGCTGAAACGGGTGACTTAAAAAATTTAACCAAAATTTAAGGCCTCCTTCACCAAATTGTAACAAAGCCGAGATATTTACCATTCGTGGAATCCTTCAAAATTATAGGGCTTCGATGCCCAAGATGTGATGCCAACGTCATCTATAAATTTGGGAGGTTGAAAACAGGGGAACAAAGGTATCGTTGTGTACTCTGCGGGGTGCAATTCACTCAAAAGACCACGGTTAAAAAAAGCATCCCCCGCCCCACCTGCTCCATCTGTGGGAGGAAGATGCACCTCTACAAGGAAGACGACCGCTCGTGGCGATTTCGATGCTCTTTTTATCCTGTATGTAAAACCTATCGGAAGATGATGAAAGGGGAGGCGGAATATGGGGTATTACCTCCATCAGGTACCGGGCAGATTAAGGATCAGAACCCCACTCTTTAAGGGGAACGAGAAGAAGGCATCCGAGGCCAAGGCGATGATCGAGTCCATCCACGGAGTCCTTTCCACGGCCATCAATCCGGTGACGGGAAGCCTCGTGATACACTATGACCCGAATGTGGTTGAACCTGAAACCCTCACCTCTGTTTTAACCCGGTTTGGCTACTTTGATAAAGCCAAAGCAATCACGAACGAACAATACATCCAAAACGCGGCCACGCAGGCGGGGCAATGGGCATGGAAGGCCATCTTCGGGGCTTTCGCAGATAGCGCCTTGCAGGGATCACCTTTAGCTGTCCTCACCCTCTTCTTGTAAAATTATAGGAGGAAGGTACCAGATCTCCTCTTAATCAGAAAAGAGTAGAATTTAGCAACCGGGGTCGCCTTTCGTTCGAGGGTTTCGAAATCGACCCGGTAAAGCCCGAACCGGGCATCCATACCCTTTAGCCATTCATAATGGTCCATGAGGGACCAATAAAAATAACCCCGGATATCCATCCCCTTTTTCAGGCAACCCTCTAAGATATCGAGATGGCTTTTGATGTACCAATCCTTCTTCCTTCGGTCAGCGGTCGCGATGCCATTTTCGGTGATCATCACCGGAAGCCCAAAGGTCGAAGCCTCCCTCAGGACTTGTTCGAGGCCTCGCGGATAGATCTCCCAGCCCATATCGGTTAACCCATTTCCCTCTCTATCCTCGTATCGGAGGGCCACCCCCATGCGACAAAAGGGGTTGAATTGGAGGTGGATGCGCGTATAGTAATTCACCCCGATGAAATCCAATTTCCCGCGAAGGGGAAGATCAACCTCAATCTTTTTGAAAATCGGGAAACGAAGCCTTAAACGGCCAATCCGTATGGCCTCCAATAAAGAGAGGTTGTAATAGCGGTGGGCCACCCTGGCCAAGAATCGATCGAGAGGACTCCATGAGCGGTACGGAGCGAAGACCGCCATGTTTTGAGCCAATCCGACCTCGGCCTGGGCGTTCCTCCCGTGGAGAATGTCGTAGGCCTCTGCATGGGCAAGAAGGAGGTTTACGTTGGCATGAACATAGGAAGTCTGGTCCTTGACCCCGGGAGGCATACACCCATCCAGGTAACCACCCAGTAAGAGGACATTGGGTTCGTTGAAGGTGATCCAGTAACGAACCTCCCCGAAAGCCTCGACGATGTGCTTCACATATTCTGCAAATTTCAAGATGGATTCCTCTCGATGCCAAGGAAATTTTTCAAGAAACCACCTCGGGTGGGTGAAATGATGAAGGGTGATAACCGGCTCAATCTGCTCTTCTCGAAGGATTCGAACGATCTCCAGGTACCTGCCGAGCGCCATATCATCCCAGCGATCCTGGGCAGGCTGGATTCGACTCCACTCGATCGAAAACCGATAGGCGTTGACCCCGATCTCTTTGAGGAGTTTTAAATCCTCTTTGTATAAATGATAATGGTGGGTCACGTCCGGATGTGCCCGAAGCCTCTCGTCCCAGGTCGCCCAATCAGCAAAAGGGGAGCCCTCGATCTGGAAGGCGGAGGTGGCTACTCCCCAGAGGAATTTCCGTTCTCCCATCGCCTTGCCTCCGGTTGAGAAATATCCGCGGAAACGATGCTTAGAGCAAGATAGAAGGTAACGCCTCTCTTCCCATTTATCAAATCGGAAATCCCAAATTTAACAGAGTTGTAACATGGTTGTAATGAGCTCCTATTAATATTGACGCATCCAGGGTCGCTTCTGGAAGAGAAAAATGATTTCGTCGACGAAGGAGGTGAAGGGGCGTCGCAAGATTGTAACAGAAATGTAACAAATTTGTAACAAAACACGACTAATTAAAAAGGAGGTAAAAAATGAAAGGGTCTTTAACAATGAAGATTTTGAAGGTTTTCGGAGTGGGGATCGCCTTAGGGCTGGTCATCGGATGGATGGCCATTGGAGGTCATCCCGGTCAGGCCTCTGCTCAGGAGAAGATCATCAAGATCGATGGGTCGAGCACGGTCTATCCCATCACCGAGGCCGTGGCCGAAGAGTTCCAAAAAATGAAAAAAGGAACCATCAAGGTGACCGTCGGGATTTCTGGCACGGGCGGAGGATTTAAGAAGTTCACCCGAGGGGAAACCGACATCTCCAACGCCTCCAGGCCCATCGTCAAGAAGGAGATGGAGGCTGCCAAGGAGGCGGGCATTGAATTCATCGAATTGCCGATCGCCTATGATGGTCTGGCCGTGATGGTCAACCCGAAAAACACCTGGGTCACCTCGATGACGGTGGCCGAACTGAAAAAGATCTGGGAGCCCGCGGCAGAGGGAAAGATCGTGAAATGGAATCAAGTCAACCCCGCCTGGCCAGACGTTCCTTTGAAACTCTACGGACCTGGGGTCGATTCGGGAACGTTCGACTATTTCACGGAGGCCATCGTCGGAAAATCGAGGTCAAGCCGGGGTGACTTTACCGCCAGTGAGGACGATAACGTCCTCGTCCAGGGCATCGCCTCCGATCGGGGGGCCCTCGGGTTTTTCGGCTACGCCTACTACGCAGAGAACCCGGACAAGTTGAAACTCGTGGCGATCGACGGCGGAAGGGGTCCTGTCCTTCCCTCCGAAAAAACGGTCATGGACGGAACCTACACCCCCCTCTCGAGGCCGATCTTCATCTATGTGAACAAGAAGTCCGCCGAACGCCCTGAGGTAAAGGAGTTTATCGAGTTTTACCTCAGGAACGCCTCCAAGCTGGTCAAACAGGTCAAATATATTCCTCTCCCCGAGAGGGCCTATAAACTGGCCGAAGAGCGCTTCGCCAGGAAGGTGACCGGGACCGTTTTCGGTGGAGAACCCAAGATCGGGATGAAGATCGAAGAACTGCTGAAGCTCGAGGAGAAAAAATAGCTTCGTGGCGACCAGAAACCCGATCCGAAAGATCAAGGAGAGGGCCATTGAGAGTAGTCTGCTCCTCTGTGCCCTCTCCTCCATTTTTGTCACCCTGGGCATCGTCTTCATCCTCATCTACGAAGCCGCGGGTTTTTTCAGGGACGTATCCCTCCGTGAATTTCTCACCGGCAAACAGTGGACCCCGCTCTTCGCCCAGCCCAAATTCGGCATCCTCCCCCTTGTGACGGGGACCCTGCTGGTCACCTCCATCGCGGTCTCCGTGGCCTTGCCCATCGGCCTGATCGTGGCCGTCTACCTAAGCGAATACGCTCCATTCAGGGTCCGGGAGATCGCCAAGCCCATCCTCGAAATCCTTGCGGCCGTCCCAACGGTCGTCTACGGGTATTTTGCCCTGCTCTTCCTCACGCCCATTCTCCAAGAGTTCATCCCCAACCTCTCTGGGTTCAATGCCCTCAGCCCCGGCATCATCATGGGGATCATGATCATCCCTTACGTAAGCTCCGTAAGCGAAGACGCCATGAAGGCCGTCCCCATGCATATCCGGGAAGGTTCCTATGCGATGGGCGCAACCAAATTTCAGACCGCCTTCCGTGTCGTCATCCCTTCCGCCTTTTCGGGGATCGCGGCCGCGTTCATCATCGGCATCTCGAGGGCGATCGGGGAGACCATGGTCGTGGCCATCGCCGCAGGCATGATGCCCAATTTGACGTTCAACCCCCTCGAACCCATCCAGACCCTCACGGCTTACATCGTCGGCGTCAGCCTCGGAGACGTTCCCCACGGGACGCTCGAATACAAGACGATCTTCGCGGCGGGGATCACGCTCTTTTTCATGACCCTTTTCCTCAACATTTTGGGCTTCTGGTTCCGAAGAAGGATCCGGGAAGCCTACTGAGGTCAGATCAGGATGACCCCTCAAACCCAGGACGTCGAACAGATCCGGAGAACAATCGCCTATAATAAATTCCGGGACTATGTCTTCGCGATCGTCGGGCTCCTCTGCACCCTGATCGGTTTTGTCCTCCTCTTCACGTTGATCATCGATCTCTTCCTCGATGGCCTCCCGAGACTGAGCTGGTCTTTTTTCACCTCCTACCCCTCGCGATTCCCCGAGAAGGCGGGGATCCTCTCGGCCTGGGTCGGCACCACCCTGGTGATGGTCGTGACGGCGGCCACGGCCGTCCCTCTGGGGATCGCCACGGGCATCTATCTCGAAGAATATGGCCGAAAGAACTGGTTCACCCACCTGATCGAGATCAACATGAATAACCTTGCGGGCGTCCCTTCGATCATCTACGGCCTCTTGGCGTTGGGACTCTTCGTCTATTTTTTAAAATTTGGGGAGAGCATTCTGACCGGCGGATTGACCCTGGGCCTTCTGATTCTGCCGTTGGTGGTGATCGCCACCCGGGAGTCGATCCGGGCGATCCCCAACTCCATCCGGGAGGCCTCCTATGCTTTAGGCGCCACGAAATGGCAGACCGTCAAGGATCACATCCTCCCTTACTCCATGGGAGGGATCCTCACGGGGATCATCATCGGCCTCTCCCGGGCCATCGGGGAGACCGCTCCCATCATCACCGTGGGCGCCCTCACCTTCATCGCCTTCTTACCTTCCTCTCCAGTCACGTCAGACTTCCCGTTTCTCTCCTTCAAATGGCTATTCGACCCCTTCACGGTCATGCCCATCCAGATGTTCAACTGGGTGTCCCGGCCGCAGAAGGAGTTTCACCTCAATGCAGCGGCCGCCGGGATCATCCTCCTTCTCATGACGCTGGCCATGAATGGATTGGCCATTTATTTGAGGCACCGCTTCCGCAAGCGAATCAAATGGTGAAAAACAGGGGGGAAGCCACCATGACATCCGAACCGCTGAAGGCCGAGGTAAAAAACTTGAATTTTTTCTATAATCACCTCCAGGCCCTCAAAAACATCCACCTCTCCATCGCCGAAAAGAAGATCACCGCCCTGATCGGCCCCTCGGGTTGCGGCAAGACGACCTACCTCCGTTGCTTCAACCGGATGCACGATCTCTACCCGAACAATCGCTACGAGGGAGAGATCCTCCTTTACCCGGACCGGCTGAATATCCTCAGCCCGAAGATCGACCCGATCGAGGTGCGCATGCGGATCAGCATGGTCTTTCAGAAGCCGAATCCCTTTCCCAAGACGATCTTCGAAAATGTCGCCTATGGGTTGAGGGTCCGAGGGGAGAACCGGAAATCCTATCTCGAAGAGAAGGTCGTCAAGGCCCTGAAGCAGGCCGCCCTTTGGGAGGAGGTCAAGGACCGGGTTCACGACCTGGCCTTCAACCTCTCCGGGGGGCAGCAGCAGAGGCTTTGCATCGCCCGGGCTTTGGCGACGGATCCGGAGATCCTCCTCTTTGACGAACCGACCTCCGCCCTCGACCCGACCGCCACCTCCAAGATCGAGGAGCTGATCATCCAGCTCAAGAAAGACGTCACCATCATCATCGTCACCCATAACATGCAACAAGCGGCACGGGTCTCCGATTACACCGCCTTCATGTATTTGGGGGAGATCATCGAATACGATAAGACCGAGAAGATCTTCACCCACCCTTCCCAAAAATTGACCGAGGACTATATCACCGGTCGGTTCGGTTAGACGAGGCCTAAGAGGGAGAGCGTATGATCACCGAAACCCAATTCCAGAAAGAACTCCAGGAACTGAAGCAGCAGCTGCTCAAGATGGCCACCCTGGTCGAGGTCACCATCCACGATGCGGTCCAATCCCTCGTCAAGCGGGACTCGGACCTCGCCCACCAGATCTTCGAACGGGAAAAACAGATCAACGAGATGGAACTGGTGATCGACGATATGTGCTTGAAACTCCTCGCCCTGAGGCAGCCCATGGCGGTCGACCTCCGCTTCATCACCTCGGCGATGAAGATCACCACCGACCTCGAACGGATGGGCGATCAGGCGGTCAACATTGCGGAGCGCGCCCTCTCCCTCAACCAGGAGCCCCAGCTCAAACCCTACATCGACCTTCCCCGGATGGCGGAGATCGCCCAGTCGATGGTGAAGGACGTCCTGGATGCCTTTGTCAACCGTGACGTGAAGCTGGCCCGCTCGGTCTGTGAAAGGGACGATCTGGTGGACGGGCTGAACGACCAGGTCGTGCGAGAGCTCCTCACCTACATGATGTCCGACCCCAAAACCATCACCCGGGCGGTCCACCTCATGATCGTGGCCCGCTGTCTGGAGCGGATCGCGGACCACGCCACCAACATCGCCGAGGACGTCATCTTCATGGTCGACGCCAAGGTGATCAAACACCACGCCGATGCCAAAGAAAGAGGGGCATAGGGTCGATACGTTGAAGAGGGCGGTTCAGGCCGATCTGGACGCCTTAAAAAGGCAGGTGATCGTCGAATCCTACCGATCCCGGGGCCCTGGAGGCCAGCGGAGGAATAAGACCGAGACCGCCATCCGACTGAGACATCTTCCCTCCGGTATCACCGTCAAGGCCTCGGATTTCCGCCTCCGATCTCAAAACCTGAAGCGGGCCTGGGAGCGTTTAAGGCAACGTCTGCTCAAACGGGAGCAGCCGGCCGGCGAACGGGTGCCCACCCCGGTCCCTCGGAGGGCTAAGGAGAAGCGCCTTGAAGCGAAGAGGAGGTTGGCTGAAAAGAAGCGACTCCGGAAGCCTCCCTTCGAAGAACCTTAGAGGAAAGCCATCCTTTCAGTGCCGGATCCTCTCCGCCCTTTTCTTGTCCTGACCCGGCGGGTGGAGCAGCCCCGCCTGGATGACCCGTCCCTGGGCCTCTGCGCTGATCGCTTTTAAATAATAGTGCTCCGCCTTCGCTCCCTCCCCGATCCTTTCATAACACTCCCCGAGGAGATTGAGGGCATCCTTGAAGGTGGGAAGGAATTCGAGGACCTCCTCGAGGGTATGGATGGCGGCGAAATACCTTTCCATTCGGTAGTAGCACACCGCCAGCCAATAGTGGCCCTGATAATGCCTCGGGTTCAACCGGACCACCTGTTCGTAAAAGGGGATCGCCTTGTCAAACCGTCCCTTCCGCAGATAGGCGCCGCCGAGGTTCATATAGATTGGGATGGAATCAGGGGATTTCTTGAGGAGACGTTCATAGATCCGGATCGAGCGGTCTGTCAGGCCCGCTCGATCATAGGCATCGGCCTGGCCCAGGAGATAGTGGAGGCGGTTCTCCTTCCCCGATTGGGGACGGAGGAAGAGATCTTTAAGAACAGAACCGAGGACCGGAATCATAAAGTAGAGGAAGCGGATCCACCTCATAAAGGATGCCCCTGGAGAAAAGGATCAGGGATGGAACCGAAAATGGACGATGTCCCCATCCTGGATTCGATACTCCTTCCCCTCAGACCGGACCAGGCCCTTCTCCCTGGCCTGATGTTCCGATCCACAAGCAATGAAATGGTCGTAGGAAATGACCTCCGCCCGGATAAATCCCCGTTCCATGTCGGTGTGGATCTTTCCTGCGGCTTTGGGCGCTGGGGTCCCCTTCGGAACCGTCCATGCCCTGAGCTCGGAATGGACGGTCGTATAAAAGGTCACCAGATCGAGAATGTCATAACCTACCCGGATCAACCTTTCCAGGCTCGACCCTTCCAATCCGAGTTCCTTCCGGAAGTCCTCCCGTTCGTCCTCCCTCAACTCGGCGAGCTCGGCCTCGAGGTCCCCGCAGATGACGACCACCCTCTCTCCTCTCTCCTCGGCCCATTCCATCAGGCGTTTGAGGTGGGGCCCCTCCCCTCTGAGCTCTTTCGGGTCCACATTGGCCACATAGAAGACAGGCTTCGAGGTGAGCAGGTGGAGGTCCTCGAGGATCGCCCTCTTCTCCTCGGTCACGGAGAGCCGTCTTGCCATCTGTCCCCCGTTCAGGAGGGCATGGACCTCCCGGTAGACCTCCAAGGCCAGGCCGGACTCCTTCCCTCCGATCCGGTGGAGCTTCTCCACCTTGGCCATCCTCTTCTCAAGGGTTTGGAGATCGGCCAGGATCAGCTCCGTGTTCACCACCTCGATATCCCTGACCGGATCGAGGGATCCGAAATCATGGAGGACCTGGGAATTTTCAAAGCACCGGACCGTATGGGCGATGGCATCCACGTTCCGGATGTGATCGAGAAACTGATTCCCGAGCCCTTCGCCCTTGCTGGCCCCTTTGACCAGGCCGGCAATATCGAAGAATTCGAGCGTCGTCGGGGTCACCTTTTTGGGCCGGATCCTCCGAGCGAGCTCTTCCAGCCTCGGGTCGGGGACGGGAACGATGCCCAAGTTGGGTTGGATGGTACAGAAGCGGTAACTGGCCACCTCCGCCCTGGCCGCGGTCAGACTGTTGAAGATGGTCGACTTGCCGGCATTGGGGAGCCCCACGATCCCGCAACGAAATCCCATCCGCCTCTCTCCGCGCTACCCCCGACGATCGAAGGGAACTTTCCTGTGGCATTCTCCAGCAATATTTGTATAATAATTGGGCGGGAAAATAAAGGGTTCTCATCGGGGGAAGCAAAAAAGAGGGAGGATCACGTGAAACAGCAGAACCGACTGATGGTGGAGATCGCCTGCACGGCGGTGAACAAGACCAAATCGAAAGGCATCCTGCTCTACGGAGACCTGATCGAGGACTACGAAGGCCTCGCCAAGATCGGACAGGAGAGGAAGGTCGACCTCATGCTGGCGATCCAGGACGAAAACTCCTTCCAGGAGGCCTGCGCCTTCTTCAAAAACGTGCTCCGGATCCCGAATTTCCCTCTGGGCCGGACCAATCAGATCAAAATGGCAATCATCCAGGCCCTCTCCAAAGGGCTCGTCCAAAAAGGAGACAGGTGGGTTTGCCTCTCCGGCATGCCCAAGTCCAAAGCCCTTGACAACCTCCTGATCCTCGACCTCGGAAAGGAGTTCGAGATCCTCTCCTCCCCCGACCTACCGATCATCTCCGAAATCGTCCGGCCGGAGGTCTTCGAGGCGATCTTGAACCTCGCCCTCGAAATATCGAACGAGGGCAAGGAGGGCCGGAAACCGATCGGGACCATCTTCGTCCTGGGCAAACACGAGGAGACCCTCAAGTTCTCTCACCCGATGGTGATCAATCCCTTTCAGGGTTACCCTGAGGAAGAGAGAAATGTGCTCGATCACCGCTTGAAGGAGACGGTTAAAGAGTTCGCCACCATCGATGGGGCGTTCATCTTTCGCGAAGACGGGGTGATCCTTGCCGCGGGTCGGCACCTCGACGCCTCAGGGGAGGACCTCGAGATCCCCCTTGGTTTGGGAAGCCGCCACCGGGCCGCGGCCGGGATCACGCGATTGACCGAGGCCCTTGCCATCGTCATCTCAGAGGAGACGGGCAGCATCCGGATCTTCCATCGCGGAAAGATCCTTCTGGAGATCGGAAAGGGAGAATAGGTCCCGGACGGAAGGGGACCTCCCCTTCCGTCCGGAGGAAAGTCAGAAGAGGGAGACGATCCAGTGGTGGATGGCGAGGATCATCGGGCCGAAGACCAGCGACACCACGGTCATGAGCTTCAGGAGGATGTTCAGCGAAGGTCCGGAGGTGTCCTTGAAGGGATCGCCCACCGTATCCCCCACCACCGCGGCCTTATGGGTGTCCGAACCTTTGCCGCCGAGGTTTCCTTCTTCGATCCACTTCTTCGCATTATCCCAGGCCCCGCCTGCGTTGGCCATCTGAAGGGCGAGGGGGACTCCGGTCGCCAGTGACCCTAACAACATCCCGGCCAAGGCCTCCGGGCCCAGAAGGCTTCCCAGCACGATCGGAATGACGACGGCCGATATCCCAGGGGCCACCATCTCTTTGAGGGCCCCTGCGGTCGTAATATCCACGCATCGGGCGTATTCGGCCCGGGCCGTGCCCTCCATCAACCCCTTGATCTCCCTGAACTGTCTTCGGACCTCCTCCACCACCCGGAAGGCGGCCCTTCCCACGGCCATCATCGTCGCCCCCGCGAAGTAATACGGGATGATGGCCCCGATGAAGACGCCTGCCACAATCTTATAGCCTCCTGTCGCGCTCATGATGTCGATGGCCGAAAGCCCCATCACCTGCGTGTAGGAGAGAAAGAGGGCCAAGGCGGTCAACGCAGCGGAACCGATGGCGAAGCCCTTCCCGATGGCCGCCGTCGTATTGCCCGCCGCATCGAGGGAATCGGTGATCTTCCGGATCTCCTTCCCCATATGGGCCATCTCCGCGATGCCACCGGAGTTGTCGGCGATGGGTCCATAGGCGTCCACGGAAACGACCATGCCGGTGATGGCCAACATCCCGATGGCGGCCAGGGCGATTCCGAAGAAGCCACCGAGCTTGAAGGAGATGATGATGGCCAACCCGATGATCACGAGAGGGACGACCGTGCTCCGGCAGCTCAGGGCAAACCCGTGGATGATCGTCGTGGCCGATCCCGTGACGCTCGCCTTGGCCAGGCCCTGGACCGACCTCCCTGAGGTATAGTAATAGGCGGTGTAGCCGATCACCATCCCGGAGACGATGCCTGAAAAGGTGGCCAGGAAGTAGGAGAGGTCCCCATCGAACATCACCCAGACCAGGACAAGGGCCCCGATCGAATAGAGGACCGAACTGGCCAGGGTCCCGTTGTTGAGGGCCTTTCTCGGGTCGGACTTCTCATCGGTTCGGACGAAGTAGACCCCGAGGATGGAGGCGATGACCCCGATGGCGTAGAGAAGGAAGGAGAGGATCACCCCCTTGATCTTGAGTTCGGGGGTTTCGAGGGTGGAGACAGCGATGATCACCCCGGAAAGAAGGGAGCCGATATAAGACTCATACAGATCTGCGCCCATCCCGGCCACATCGCCCACATTGTCGCCGACGTTGTCAGCGATCACAGCAGGGTTTCGGGGGTCATCCTCGGGGATCCCGGCTTCGACCTTTCCGACCAGGTCCGCACCGACATCGGCTGCCTTCGTATAGATGCCGCCCCCTACCCTTGCAAAGAGGGCCACGGAACTGGCACCCATGCTGAAGCCGGCGATGATATTGGCCGCCTCGGTCATCCTCTCCACCAGCCCTCCCGAAGCCAGTTGGCCGAGAAGGAGGAAAAGGAGAGAGAAGACCAGGAGGCCCAACCCCACGACGGTGAGCCCCATCACGGCTCCGCCAGGAAAGGCGATCGAGAGGGCGTAATTATATCCTTTCGTGGCGCCCTGCGCGGTCCGGGTATTGGCCCGGGTGGCGATGCTCAACCCAACGTAGCCTGCGACCAGGGAGCAGGCCGCTCCGAGGAGATAGGAGATCGCCGTCAGGAGCGAGAAATGCCATCCCTGACCTTTCAAACCGATGGCCAGGAGGACGGCGACGATCAGGGCGAAGAGGCTGATCGCCTTATACTCCCTTTTCAGGAAGGCCATGGCCCCCTCGTGGACCGCCTCGGAAATGGCCACCATCCTTTCGTTCCCAGGGTCCTGCCTCATGACCCTCCGGGCGGTCAAGAGAACAAAGAGCAAAGCGACAATCCCCGTGAGTGAAGCGACTCCAATCCAGCCCATAATCAACCCTCCTCTGTTCTGATTTTATGGTACCGGTTCATCGCCGTTTGAAGACCCTCGAGAACCATCACCTTTAAGGCCTCGGCAGCCAGATCGATGACCTTCTCTAAGGAGCCTCGCTCAGCCTCATCGAACTGGCCGAGGACGTAGTCGGCGGGATCCAGATGGGGGGGAGGCCTTCCAATGCCCACTTTCAATCTCAAGAAGCGTTCCGTCCCGATCGTTTCAACGATGGAACGAACGCCGAGATGGCCTCCATCGCCGCCCTGCCTCTTAAATCGGAGCCTCCCGAAAGGGAGGTCCAGATCGTCATGGACGACCGTCAAATCTTTGGGTTCCAAGTGAAAAAAGAGGATGGCCCGTTTGACCGCTTCCCCGCTGCGGTTCATAAAGGTCATAGGCTTGAGAAGGAGGATCTCCTGAGAGTCGATCTTCCCCTTTCCGATGAGGGCTTGGAATCGCTTTGTGGTGATGGGAATATGGGCTAATGCGGCGAGTCGGTCGACGATGAAGAATCCGATGTTGTGTCGACTTCCTTCATATTGAACACCCGGGTTCCCCAATCCCACAATCAGCTTCACCGCCGACTACTCTTTCTTCTCCTTGGCCTCCTTTTCCTTTACCTCTGCAGCGGCCCCAGCCTCCGGAACCCCCTCTTCCGCCTTCTTCTCCTCGGTGACGGGCGGAACCACCGTCGCGATCGTGAGGTTGGGGTCCGAGAGGATCCTCCCCTTGGCCAGCTGAACATCCCGGACGTGGATCGAATCGCCGATCTTCAACGGGCTTACGTCAATCTCGATGTCCTTTGGGATATCTCCGGGTAGGCACTGAATCTCAAGGGTCCTCCGAACCTGCTCCAAGACTCCCCCCATCTTCGTCCCTTCGGGCCGGCCCACGAGATGGATGGGAACCTCCACGGTGATCATCACATCCATCGCCACCTCGTAAAAATCGACATGGAGCAATTTCCGGCCGAAGTGATCGTATTGGAGGTCTTTGACCATCACGACCCTCCGAGACCGTTCCTCCCCGTTTTGGATTTCGAGGTCGATCAGGACATTTCCGCCCGCCTCTGTTTGAAGGGCAATGGACAGGGCCCTCGGATCGACGATCAGAGGAAGGCTCTGAGTTTTTGGGCCGTAGAAGATGGCAGGGACCATGCCTTTCGCCCTCACCTTTCTGGCCGGGCCTTTTCCCGTGCCTTCTCTAAGCTCCGCTTTCAAAAGTGGCCGTTCCGTCATGTCTCATCCTTTCCCTTACGCGTCTTATCGTTGGGTCGTTCGACGTCGAGATTTATACAAAGAGGGAGCTGACCGATTCGTCTTCGTAGATCCTCCGGATGGCATCCGCCAGGAGGCCCGAAACCGATAGGACCTTGATCTTCTGACAGGCCTTGGCCTCCTCCCTCAATGGAATCGTATTCGTCACGATCAACTCCGAAATTGGGGATTCGTTGATCAGCTCCACCGCCCTTCCTGAAAGGACGGGGTGGGTACAGCAGGCATAGACCTTTTTGGCTCCTTTCTCCATCAGGGCATAAGCGGCCCGGACCAGGGTCCCGCCCGTGTCCACCATGTCATCCACGAGGATGGCCGTCATCCCCTGGACATCGCCGATGATATTCATCACCTGGGAAATATTGGGCCCCTCTCTCCTCTTATCGATGATGGCCAGGGCGGATTCTAACCGCTTCGCATAGGCTCGGGCCCGTTCGACGCCCCCGGCATCCGGAGAGACGATCACCAGATCGTTCTTCATCCTTTTCAAATATTCCAAGAGGACTGGGGCCGCAAAGAGATGGTCCACCGGGATATTGAAAAAGCCCTGGATCTGACCGGCGTGGAGATCGATCGTCAGGATGCGAGAGGCTCCCGCGGTGGTGATGAGGTCCGCGATGAGCTTGGCCGAGATGGGGGCTCGGGGGGAGACCTTTCGGTCCTGACGGGCATAACCATAGTAGGGCATGACCGCCGTGATTCTCTCGGCAGAGGCCCTCTTCAGGGCGTCGATCAAGATGAGGAGTTCCATCAGATTGTTATTCACCGGGTGGCAGATCGACTGGATGACGAAGACGTCCATCCCCCGGACGCTCTCCTCGATCTCCACGTGGATCTCGCCATCGCTGAAGTTCTTGACCTGGGACCTCCCCATCTTCGTCCCAAGGGCCTGGGTGATCTCCTCCACCAAGGGAGGGTTTGAGTTTCCAGTGAAAATCCTCAACCAGGTCAGATTTTGGTCCTTTTCTAAAACAAGCCTCCTCCTCACCTTTGGCTCCGGATGGGATGAAACAGGGAGGGGGAATGGACCTCCCCCATCCCTTCAATCGACAGAAAAATGGCTGGGGTGGGAGGATTCGAACCTCCGAATGCAGGTTCCAAAGACCTGTGTCTTACCGCTTGACGACACCCCAGTCGTTTTTTTCCTGGTGATTCGAAAACCTTTTAAGAAAGAGGTGAAGAACCGCGATCCTTCTTCGGGGCAGGAAATCGCCCCCCATGCAAAAGGCTAAGGGAGACCACGGGCCATGAATATCCTCCATCCTCTGGCCCTGACCCGTCTACTCAATCCTTCGAAGGCCTCTTGGGCCTCCCCCTCCTCATTAAACAGGCCGAAGACGGTCGGCCCGCTGCCGCTCATCAGCGCACCCTTCGCCCCCTCGGCCAGAAGCATCTCTTTCATGAGGCTGATCTCGGGATATCTCTGAGAGACGACCCCTTCTAAGTCGTTCCGAAGGAGCTTTGGGATCCTCTTTTTCGACCTTAATAACCACTGAAGATTAAAATGATTTCTTCTTTTTGTCAATATGAAATTTTCGTAGGCCCACCTTGTCGAGACCTCGAAATTGGGATAGATGAGGACATAGAAATAACGAGGTAGTTCAATTTTTCTCAATCTATCGCCGACTCCCCTGCCGATCGCCGATCCGTTAAATAAGAAGAAAGGGACATCGGCTCCTATCTCCCTCCCCATCTCCATCAATCTCTTCCGGGATATCGGGGTCTTCAAGAGTCTATTTAACGCATCCAGTCCGGCTGCCGCATCGCTGCTTCCCCCTCCGAGCCCTGCCCCGATGGGAATCCCCTTTTTTATATGAATCTCGACGCTCAGGCTGTGACGGGTCTCTTTCAGAAAGGCCTTCACCGCACGGTAAACCAAGTTTCGTTCTCCCGTTGGGAGGGTGGGATGGTCGGTCGTGATCCGGATCCCCCTGCCTGGCCTGAGGGAGAACCGAAGGGAATCGAAGAGGCTGATCTTCTGAAAGATGGTCCTGATCTCATGGTATCCATCTGGCCTCTTCCTCAAAACCTCGAGCCTTAGATTGACCTTGGCGGGCGCCAAAACGAAGAGGGTCCTTTCCACCTTTTCGTATTTGGGATCCTGGAGTCCTTCCGGCCGATCTCCTTCAAAAGTTTCCATCACCTGTACACGGGATTGAATGGGGGGCGAAGGGAGAATCGCCTATTTGGCTGCAGGGAGAAACTTGAGATCAATGGGCCCAACACGAATTTCGATCCGCTTCGTCTCGTCGGGTTGAGGCTGGATATAGATGATACTGCTCCACCCCTCCTTGATAAAGGTGAGCATCACGTTGTGGAATTCAAAATTGCTCACCATTCTCCACTGGTAGTTGGGCATCTGTTCCTTGAAGAAATTGGCAAGCCGCTCCATCTCCCCTTTGCCCTCATAGACCAGAAGTCCAGTCCGGGTGGCCCGGGTCTCATAGACGAAAGACTCTTTTCGACTGAGGGTCATCCCCGGAGGCAGGGGGATATCGTCAAATCGATAGGAGGTCGCAAGGGCCGGCTGTTTTTCGGGCTCCCTCTCCTGGCGCATCCTGTAAGAGTAGAGATCGCCGCACCCGAAAAGCCCTAAAAAAAGGGTGAGGGCTAACCCCCTGAAGATCCATCCTCTCCATCTTCTCATCTTCCCATCCCTCCTCCAATTTTTCTCCAATGATAGAAGAGGCCTCTCTTTTTTTCAAGAGTAGGAAATTCGGGCTTGGTTCCTTTTTTAAAGGGGGATGAACGGAAGATAGCGGTCTCGGCAAGGACGAGGATCGAACCGCTCTAAACGATTGGGTTTAAAATGCCAGAGGAAGATCGGGACAGGAAATAGATTGCCCTGCCATCGTAGGTGTCGGGTGGGCCGTACCGATCCCCTTTCAAGGAATGCCTTCTCGAAAACGATAAGAAGCGTCTTCTCTTTCTTTACCTCGATCGTTTCGGGGAGAGGGAGGGTTATGCGGTTTCGACGCTTTTGACCTCAGGGACCTGTTGCTTCAGCGCCCTTTCGACTCCCATCTTCAAGGTCATCTGGGACATCGGGCATCCTCCGCAGGCGCCCGTTAATCTCACCTTGACCACCCCGTCGACCACATCGATCAATTCAATATCTCCCCCATCCGCCTGCAGGGCCGGCCGGATCTTTTCCAACGCCTTCTCCACGCTTTCTCTCATTTCTGCCTCCTTCGATTTTATTTAATTAATCATAACACATTATTCCATAATGTCTACAGACAAAAATGCCTTCCTCAATGGGAAGGCTCCTCGGAGCACTCTTCTTAGCGAACGACCCAAGGGTCGGGCCCGTGATTCTCCCTCTTCGTTCGATTTCGATTAAAGATATCTCATAAGGGCTGGGGGCTTTCGCTGAATTTTAAGTCTCCGAAGAAGGGGCGCCAATGCTTTCGGTGACAGAATTGCCAATGCCTTTCCCCAAACCCAGACCTCCTATCCCCCCGCCGCCTCCTCCTTCTTTCTTTCTTTCAACAGATGCTTCTTCAAAAGGGAAATCTTCTTACAGGACTGGATGTCTCCCCTGCAGAGAACCCAGTCCTGGTCGAGGTCGCAGTAGGTCCTTAGGTTCTTTCCTTTCACCTGTCCCTCTTCCCGGTAAAATGAACATTTCTTGAACATTCCCATTACAGCCAACTCCCACACGTCTGAAACCGATGCCGGATATCCGAGCCTAAGGTCAAAACACCTCCTGTTTTCTATTCTCTTTCAATTTCGGTGCCAACCAGGGCATTTCAGAGAAATTATGCGATTTTCAAAGGTTTCTTCAAATCGAGGGGATCAGAGATTGAGGAAGGGATGCCGAACAGCGGCTCGGGATATGAAATGCTTTTCGTCTCCCCTTAGCGGAAGACCCAATCAGGAATGGAATAGGTTTCGTCCGACCTCAATTTTTTTGAAAATCTCCCAAACCCTTCCACATCCAGGAGCAGGTAATCGATCGGAGGGTTCAGGTCTCTGTCCACGGCGTAGGCGAAGACCTTCCCGTTCCCGCTGATTCTGGCGACATGGCCTCCATCGGGCATTCGGAAACGCTCGACGATTTTCTCGATACCATCGACCCTCTGGATGGAGATGGAGTACGGGACGAGGCCTCTCAAATCGGGGATGGGCCATCCCTCAAGATTCGTCTCCTCGGCGAGGAGGCCGGTAGATGTCATCGAACACAGGAGGATGGCGATCGGCAGGATTTTCGCCCTTCCCTGAAATCGGATCATCGGGCCTCTTCGAGATACTTCTCCGCGGCGAAGGCTGCTGTGGCCCCGTCGCCTACCGCTGTGGCGATTTGGCGGAGGAGTTTTCGCCGGCAATCGCCTGCGGCGAAGACCCCTTCGACCGAGGTCTGGCAGTTTTCGTCCGTCAGTATATATCCAGCCTCATCCATTTCGACCAACCCCTTTAAAAAGGTGGTCCTCGGCACAAGCCCGATAAAAAGAAAGATGCCATCGATCGGGATCTCTTTGGATTCTCCGGTCTTCACATCCCTGACCCTCACCGAACGAACGACCTGGTCCCCCTTGATTTCTTCGACGACCGAATTCCAGACGAACCTGATCTTCGGATGGCTCATCGCCCGTTCTTGGTAAATCTTGGTGGCCCTGAGAGCATCCCGCCGATGGATGAGGAGGAGTTCGTTGACGAATTTCGTCAGGAATAGGGCTTCCGTCAATGCCGAATCCCCTCCCCCGACGACCGCCACCCGGCTATCCTTGAAGAAGGCCCCGTCGCAGGTGGCGCAATAGGAAAGGCCCCGGCCTTTGAATTCCTCTTCGCCAGGGACACCCAGCTTGCGATATTCCGTACCCGTGCAGATGATGAGGGCCCTGCAACGAAATTCGCCGCCATAGGTCTTTACCTTTCTCAGGTCCCCCTCGAGGTGGACCTCGACGACCTCGTCGGTGAGCGTCTCCAGCCCGAATCGTTTGGCCTGCTCCTCCATCAACCGGCTCAGCTCCTCTCCGGAGACGCCCTCCGGGAAGCCCGGATAATTCTCGATCAACTCCGTGGTCGTCATCTGTCCGCCGAACAGACCCGTTTCGATCAAAAGCGTCTGAAGTCTCGCCCTCGAGGTATAGAGACCGGCCGTCAATCCCGCTGGCCCCCCTCCGATAATGATCACGTCATAGTGGCCTTTTAGCTCTTGGCTCATGAGAAAACCCTTTCTCTTTTTTTGAAATAAAATCTTTCCCTCTTATAGTCGAACAGCACTTTCCTTGTCAATGGTTTGGCCTTCCCCGGCCGCCAAGCTTCTCCGGGGGCCTCTTTCGCCCTGCCTTGACAGGGAAGGGTGACGAAAGATAGATTTAAACTCAATCCTTATCCTGCAGGAGGAGGCAATGGAACGGACCCTATCGATTGTGAAGCCCGACGGAGTGACCAAAAATCTCATCGGGGAGGTGATCAAGCGCTTCGAAAACAACGGTCTCAAGGTGATCGGCCTGAAGATGATCCACCTGGACAAGAAAGAAGCCGAGGGTTTCTACGCCGTCCATCGGGGCAAACCCTTTTATGAAAGCCTCACCCGGTTCATGTCGTCGGGGCCATCGGTCGTGATGGTCCTCGAGGGAGAGGAGGCGATCTCGAAAGTGAGGGCGTTGATGGGAGCGACCGATCCCTCCAAAGCCGAAGAGGGGACCCTCAGGCGACAGTATGCTTCGAACATCGAACAGAATATCGTTCACGGCTCCGACAGCCCTCAGACCGCTTCCTTTGAGATCGGATATTTCTTTAACGCCCTGGAGATTTTCCCCTCGCGATGACCGAAAAGATCGATCTCAAGAACCTCAGCCCCTCGGACTTGGAGGGGCTGGTCGCCACCTATGGGAAGGAGCGCTATCGAGCCACGCAGATCCTTAAGTGGCTCTATCACCACGGGATCCGCTCCCTCGAGGGGATGACCAATCTTTCGAAAACCCTTCGCCATGCCCTGGGCCAAAGAAGTTTCATCTCCTCTCTTCACCCTCTCCACGTGGAAGAGAGCCGGGACGGAACGAAGAAATTCCTCTTCCAACTTGAGGATGGCCATCGAATCGAGAGCGTCCTGATCCCTGACCAGAGACGTCTGACCCTCTGCATCTCCACCCAGGTGGGCTGTGCGATGGGTTGCCGATTCTGCCTCACGGGCCGGATGGGATTCAAGAGAAACCTCACCACGGCCGAGATGGTCAACCAGATTCTCGCGGTAAAAGAGACCTTGCCGGAGAAGACCGCCCTCACCAATATCGTCCTCATGGGGATGGGGGAACCTCTGGCCAATTATGAAAATACCCTGAAGGCGATACGGCTGATGACCCATCCCGAGGCCTTCAACTACTCTTCGAGGAGGGTGACGCTTTCCACGGTGGGGTTGATTCCTGAGCTGGAGCGACTCTCCCACGAAGAGGTCCGCTTTCGGCTCGCCCTCTCCCTCAACGCCACGGACGAAGAAACCCGAAGTCGTTTGATGCCCATAAACCGAAGGCATCCCCTGAGCAAGGTCCTCGAGCTCTGTCGGAGATTTCCCCTTCCTCCAAGGGCCCGCATCACCTTCGAATACGTCCTGATTCGAGGGGAGAACGACTCGATCCAAGATGCGAAACGATTGGTTAAGCTCTTGAAAGGGATTCCCTCCAAGGTCAACCTCATCCCCCTCAATGAGGCGCCGGGGATTCCCTTCAAAAGACCCTCGGAAGAGACCCTCGAAGGGTTTCAAAAGGTTCTTTTGGAATCTGGCCTGACCGCCATCGTCCGCAAGAGCAAGGGCTCGGACATCTCCGCTGCCTGTGGCCAACTCCAAGGGAAGTTCCCGAGAAAGTCGGAGGCTCCCCACAGGTCAGAAGAGGAAGAAAAAAGGGGTTGCGACTCCGTCGCAACCCCTTGAAGGATTGGTAGCGGGGGGTAGATTTGAACTACCGACCTTCGGGTTATGAGCCCGACGAGCTACCGGACTGCTCCACCCCGCGATCGAACCTAACATTAAAAGATTCCTAAAATTTTGTCAAGGGCCACCGGAGGCGGGTTTCTTGACATCGCCTTTCCCCTCCCCTTAGAATAACGAAAGACACGATTTCCTTGCAGGGCGCGAAGGTCGATGAACAAAACCGCCTCCTTTTATCTCCTCCGGGAGATCTCCGCCATCTTTCTCATCGGGCTGATGACCATCACCGTCATCCTCCTCATGGACAAGATCCTGAAGCTGATCGAGCTGATCGTGACCCGGGGGGTTGGCTTTTCTCACCTCCTCAAACTCCTCCTCTTCATCTCTCCCTCCTTTCTCGTCTTTACCGTTCCGATCGCCTTTCTCCTGGCGACCCTTCTGGCCTTCGGGAGATTATCGGGCGATAACGAAATCACCGCTTTCAAGGCCTCTGGGGTGAGCCTCTTTCAGCTCTACCTCCCCGTCTTCCTCTTCTCCGTAGGCGCCTTTCTCCTCACCGCCTTTCTCGTCCTCTACGGACTTCCCTGGGGGAACCGGGGGTTCAAGGCAACCCTCTTTCATCTCGCCCAATCGAGGGTAGATGCGGATATCAAAGAGAGGGTCTTTAACGACGCCTTCGAGGGATTCGTCATTTATGTGGATCGGGTTCCCCTCCAGGGGAGAAAGATCGAGGGGATTCTCATCCACGACGAACGGGATAAAGAGAAGATCCATACGATCTTTGCCCAGGAAGGATTTCTTGTGAACAACCCCAACTCCCAGGAGGTCATCCTTCGCCTCCTGAAGGGAGATATCCACCGGTATGAGCCGAAAACGAACACCTTTCAAAGGATGAGATTCGACACCTACGATCTCAGGCTGGAGCTCTCGAAGACCTTCGCGGCCCTGGGAAGAAAATTGAAAGAGCATGAGATGTCGGTCGATGAGATCAAAAGCCTGATGGCGAAAAAGAGGGCCTTGGGAGAAGATACGACCTCCCAGGAGGTGGAACTTCAGAAACGATATGCCATCCCCTTCTCTTGCCTCGTCTTTGGCCTGCTCGGCGTCCCCCTCGGCATACAGCCCCGTCGGTCCGGCCGATCCTACGGGTTCCTTCTGACCCTGATCCTCCTTTTGCTCTACTATATCTCCCTGACTGCCACCGAAATCTTCGCGCTCAAAAAGGCCATCCCTCCGTTCTTGGCCGGATGGCTTCCCAACCTGTGCTTCGGGGCCCTGGGGACCTATCTCTTCATCCGAACCGCCAAGGAGGTTCCCTTCCGGCCAGCCCTCTATATGGCCGAAGCCCTCGACTGGCTCCAGAGGAAGTTGAAAGGAGACCGGCAGGATGTTTGAAACGGGATGGATCCTTCAACGATATGTCCTCCGAGAATACCTGAAGGTCCTCCTGCTCAGCCTCTCCGGCCTCATCCTGATCTACCTGGTCGTCCTCTTCTTTCAGAAGATGGACACCTTCGTCAAATACCAGGCCCCGTTCCCTCTGATCTTTGAATATCTCCTCTACAAGAGCCCGGAGGTCATCTTCCAGTGGACGCTCCCCTATGCGGTTCTGCTTTCGACCCTCATGACCCTGGGAAATCTCTCCCGGCACAACGAGATCACGGCCATGAAGGCCGGTGGCATCAGCCTTTACGGGATCACGATCCCGCTCTTCCTCTTTGCCCTCCTGACCAGCGCGGTCTCCTTCCTGGGCAATGAATATCTGGTGCCCTACACCAACCAGAAGACACGCCATCTCCTTTCTGTGAAGGTGAGGAAGGAAGAGCAGACCAGTTATTTCAAAAATTATAAAATTTGGTACCACGGCTCTTACGGCATCTTCAATATCCAGCTCTTGGATCCCAAGGAGAGGGTCCTGAAGGGGGTTACCATCTATCAGTTCGCCTCTCCTTTTCGCTGTATTCGGAGGATCGACGCCCGGGAAGCGAGGTGGGACGATGGGAAGTGGACGTTCCATCTGGGGGCGGTCCGCGAGTTTCAGGAGGACGGGACCATCCAGACCCTCCCCTTCAAAAGCCACTCCTTCGATCTTCAGGAAGATTGGGACACCTTCCAAAAGATCGAACAAAAATCAGGAGAAATGAGCTATACCGAGCTCAGCGCCTATATCAAGAGGATTGGCGCGGCAGGCTATGATACGACGAGATATCGGACAGATCTCCATGCCAAACTCTCCTTCCCCTTCTTAAACCTGGTCATGGTTCTGATCGGCATCCCCTTCGCCCTGCGAACCGGCCGCTCAGGGGGGATGGCCTTGGGGATCGGGGCCAGCGTCGTCATCGGGTTTACTTACGGGATCTTTTTCTATGTCTTCCTCAACTTCGGGAAATCCGGGATCCTCCCGCCCCTGCTCGCCGGATGGACGCCGACGAGCCTCTATGGCCTCGCGGGCCTCTTCGCCTTGATGAGCCTCCGCCAGTAGGCCGCCGCCATCGCAGCATCGCAGGGCTGGCGGCCTTGGAAGAAAGTCAGCTCAGGGGCTGGCCAGCTCATTGAAGAAGGTGTTGAGCTCACGGAAGGTGTCGGTCAAAAAGAGGAGGCCGATGAGGATCAGGAAGATCCCGCTTGCCAGGGTGATCCATCGCATATACCGTTTGACCCAGTTGAAGACCGAGAGGAAAGAGTTGAAGGCCAGGGAGGAGAGGAGGAAGGGAAGGCCGAGCCCGAGGGAGTAGGCCGTGAGAAGGAGGATGCCCGTCGTCATTTTTTGAGCCGTGCTGGCATAGATGAGGATGGTGGAGAGGATGGGGCCGATGCAGGGCGTCCACCCCGCTGCAAAGACCACGCCCACCAGGAAGGAGCCGAAATAGCCGAGGGGCTTCTTCTTCATTTCGAATCGCTTTTCCGCCTGAAGAAAAGGGATCTGGACGAGGCCCGTAAAATGGATCCCCAGGAGGATGATCAGAATCCCCCCTCCCCTCATGATCCAGGACTGATATTCCACCAAGATCTGACCTAAATAGGAGGCGGAGGCCCCCATGAGGATGAAGATCGCGGAGAACCCCGTGATGAAGCAGAGGGAATGGAGCAAGGTCCTCCATCGAATCCGGGTGCCCTGGCTTTCATCCGACAGATCCTTGAAGGAGACGCCGGTGATGTAGGTCAGGTAAGAAGGAACCAGGGGGAGGACACAAGGCGACACGAAGGAGAGGACGCCGGCGGTGAAGGCAATGAGGGCGGAGATGTCCTGCTGGGGCTGCATGGGAATCGATTCCATTTTAATACAACCCTCGATGGAAAATCAAAGCCCCTTCCTCGTTGACAAGAGGAGGGCGAGGTGGTAAATAATAGTTAACTTTTTTCAGGAGGTAGGTTATGGCCATCTTGGATGTCAGCGTCGTTCCCATCGGAACTCCGGGCACCAGCCTCAGCCCTTATGTGGCGGAGTGCGTCAAGGTTTTGCAGAAGGAGAAGAAGATCAAACATGAGCTCACCTCCATGGGGTCGAACCTCGAGGGCGACCTGAAGGATCTGATCCGCGTGGTGATGAAGATGCATGAAACTCCCTTCAAAAAGGGAGCCAAACGGGTCCTCACCACCATCCGGATCGACGACCGCCGGGACAAGAAGGGTACGATGGAGGGAAAGAAGAAGTCGGTCGAAATGAAGCTGAAAAAGAGGTGATCCATTACCTCAGCGAGAGGAGGTCCGCCCATGAAGATCAAATATTACGGCCATGCCGCTTTTCTCATCACCTCGGACCAGGGGACGAAGATCATCCTCGATCCTTATGAGCCAGGGGCCTTCGGGGGACAGCTCTCCTACGGAAAGATTCCGGATTCGGCCGACATCGTCCTCACCAGTCACGACCATGCCGACCACAACCACACGAAGGGCCTTCCCGGAAATCCGGAGGTGGTCAAGGGAAAAGGCGTAAAGACGGTCAAAGGGATCTCGATCAAAGGCGTTCCCACCTATCACGATCCCTCCAAAGGGAAGGAGAGGGGGGAGAACGTGGTCTTCAACCTCCTCGTCGATGGCCTTCAGGTCTGCCATCTCGGAGACCTAGGCCATGTCTTGGAAGAAAAGGAGCTCCAGGAGATCGGGCCCGTCGATATCCTCCTGATCCCCGTGGGCGGCTACTTCACCATCGACGCAAAAGAGGCGACCCAGATCGTCAACCGGATGAAACCGAGGGTGGTCATTCCCATGCATTTCAAGACGGAGAAGTGCGCCTTTCCGATTGCACCGGTGGAAGATTTTCTGAAGGACAAACCCTCCTTCAAGCGGGCCGGGAGCAACGAGATCACTTATAATCAGGCCTCCCTGCCGGCCCAGACGGAGATCGTCGTTCTCGACCCTGCCCTATAACCCTCGGGGGCTTCGAGGTCAGAACCGACCAGACATCGAGGCATGGAATCCCGGGCACTCCGTCTCCTCCTGTCCTCGGAAGAAATCGCTCGGGTCGTGAAAGACCTGGCAGATCGAATCTCCCTCGATTACGAGGGGAGGGAGTTAATCCTCGTTTGCATCCTCAAGGGAGCCTTTCTCTTCCTTTCGGATCTGATTCGCCTGCTCCGAATTCCGGTGAAGGTCGACTTCGTCCGCCTGGCCAGCTACGGGTCGGGCACCACCTCCTCGGGCAACGTGGAGATCACCAAAGATATCGAAATCCCCGTCGAGGGAAAGGATGTCCTCATCGTGGAGGATATCGTAGACAGCGGACGGACCCTCCGTTTTCTCAAAGATCGCCTCAAGCTCTCCCGGCCCCGATCGGTCAGGATCTGTGCCCTTCTCGACAAAAAGGCCCGAAGAGAGGTCGATGTCACCGTAGACTATGTCGGGAGAGAGATCGAGAACGTCTTTGTCGTCGGCTACGGCATCGATTTCAATGAGCAGTATCGCAACCTCCCAGAAATCTACTACCTCACATCCTCCCCAGGGGATGGGCCGTAGGTCGGTCGCCCTCTTTCTCCTCGGCCTCCTCCTATTGGCCTTCTTTCCCGATTCGGTCTTTTCACAATCTCGCGGCAAGAACCTCGACGAGGGTCAGCTTTTCCGGGAGGGGGAGGAACTCCTTTCAAAAGGAGAGGTCGAGAGGGCCCTATGGCGGTTCAAAAGGTTGATCGCCGAACATCCCAAAAGCCCCCTCATCCACGAAGCCAAATTCAGGATGGGCCTCTGCTATACCCAGTTGAAACGGCCCAAGGAGGCCCTCCGGATCTTGAACGAGCTCCTCCCTACCTTCATGACCCCTCAACGGATGGTCCAGGTCTTCACGCTTCTCGGTGACAATGCCCTCGAAATCAGAGATCGAGCCCAGGCCCTCTCCTGGTACGAGAAAGGCCTTCAGGTGTCCGGGCAGCCCCAGGAGGAGTTGAAGCGGAAGATCAGGGCCATCATCGATTCGATGGAGTCGGAGGAGGAGCTCAACGAGGTGGAGTGGGGCCATCGCGGGACCTACGCCGGGGGTTATGCCAAATGGCGATTGGCCCAGAAGGCGAAGCAGTCGGGATACGAGGCGATCGCCAAGAAGCTTGTGGCCGAGGTCGAGCGTGAGTACTCCAGGATGGACTATGTCGCCCAGAGGAGAGAAGGGATGGAGGCCCCTCCCCCCCCAAACAGATCGAAATACCACGTCGGTGTCCTTCTCCCTTTAAGCGGCATCCATAAACCCTTCGGCCACAAGGCCCTCCAGGCCATTCAACTGGCTTTTAAAGAGAAGGGCTCAAAAGAAAAGTTGGCCTTCGCATCGCTGATGGTTCGCGATACAAAGGGTGAGCCGGCTGAGGTAGAAAAAGGAATCGACGAACTGGTGAGGCACGAAAAGGCGATCGCCGTCATCGGACCTTTGCTCAGCCTCGAGGTGGACCGGGCGGCACGGAAGGCCAGGGAGCTTAAAGTCCCCCTGATCAGCCTTTCCCAGAAAGGACCTATGGAGGGCCGGGGAGACTTCGTCTTCCAGAATTCCCTCACCCCCGAAGATCAGGTCCAGACCCTCGTCGCTTTTGCAATCCAAGAACTCGAACTGCGAAGCTTTGCGGTCTTCTATCCCAATTCGCCCTATGGGCATCATTTTAAGAACCTCTTCCATCAGGAAGTCGGCCGGAGAGGCGGCCGGGTGGTAGGGACGGTCATCTATCAGGAGGATCAAACCGACTTTAGGCAGGAGATCAGGGGCTTCTTCAGGGTGGAGACCCTCCCGAAACAGGGAGAGGGAAAGCGAGCAGAGGCGTTCAAGCAAGGGGTCTTCGTCGATGGGCTCTTCGTGCCGGATTCGGCCGATCGGGCCGGGACGATCCTCGGCCAGTTGGCCTATTATGAGATCAGGGGGACCACTTTTTTGGGAACGAACGCATGGAACGGACCCGACCTCGTCAAGATGGGGGGGAGAGGCGCGGAAGGGGCCTTTTTCGTCGATGCCTTCTCGAAGACGCCCTCTGTGAAATCCTTCGTCGAGGAATTTCTGAGAGAGTACCAGCGGGAACCAGACACCCTCGAGGCCCTTGCCTTCGACGGAGCAAACCTCTTGAGAAAGATCCTCCAGACGAAATCCCCCTCCTCCCCCCAAGCGGTGAGAGACGAGCTCCTGAGGTCCGTGGGCTTCGAGGGAGTTTCCGGCTTAAAAGGATTTAACGGGGAGGGCAAGGCGATACGGGTCCTCTCGATCTTAAGGGTAAAAAACGGGCGAATCGAACACTTCTCGCCCTGATCCGGTTCAAAGGTTGGGACCTTTGTTTCAGATCGACAAGCCCCTCCACCCGTGGGAAGTAAGCACCGGGGAAGCGATTCGGATTCAAGAGAGGCTGAGGTGCCTCGTTGAGATTGAAAATCGCTTTTCGACCCTCAGGACGATCGGAGGCGCCGATGTGGCCTACGCGAAGGAGGAAAAACGGCTCTCCGGCGGAATCGCCGTCCTCTCTCTTCCCGAGCTCGAGCTCCTCGATTGGGCAAGGGCGGAGGGCCACATCACCTTCCCATATCTCCCTGGCCTCTTCAGCTTTCGGGAGGGACCGATCCTCCTCGAGGCCTTCAAAACCCTTAGGGTGAGGCCAGACCTCCTCCTCTTCGAGGGCCACGGCATCGCCCATCCGAGGCAGTTCGGATTGGCCTCCCATCTGGGGCTCTGGCTCGACCTTCCCACCATCGGTTGCAGCCGGAACTCCCTGCTCGAGGATTACGAGCCCCCTGGTCCCTCAAAGGGGGATTTTTCTTGGGTCTACTTGCGGGGAAAGAGGGTGGGTGCCGTCCTCAGGACGAGGGAGGGAACCAAACCGATCTTCGTCTCTCCTGGCCACCGGGTCGATCTCGAGACCTCCGTCCAGATCGTCCTTGGAGTCTCCCCCAAATATCGAATCCCGGAGCCCCTGAGAAAAGCCCACCAGGTCTCACGAGGGGGAGGATCGTTCAACCCTTGAGATACCTCTCCAGCCGGTTCATCCCCTCGACGAGGTTTTCCATGGAATTGGCATAGCAGAAGCGGAGGTAGCCCTCCGCATTCGACCCGAAGTCGATCCCGGGCGTCACCGCCACCTTGGCCTTCTCGAGGATGTCGAAGGCGAATCGGTAGGAGTCCTGTGAAAATCTTTTGGCATTGGCCAGCACATAGAAAGCGCCCGTGGGCTCGACCGTGATGCCGAAGCCAAGCTCCTTCAAACGTGGAATGAGGAAACGTCTCCGCTGGTCATAGGTCTTCCGCATCCTCTCGACATCCCTCCCCGCCTGCTTCAATCCTGTCAAGGCCGCCCACTGGGCGAAGGCGCTGGCCGAGATGAAGAGGTTCTGCTGGATCTTCTGCATGGGCCGGATGAACTCCGGGGGCGCGATCAGGTACCCCAGCCTCCATCCCGTCATCGCATAGAGCTTCGAAAATCCATTGATGACGAAGGCCCGATCGGTGAATTCAAGGATGGTGTGGGCCTCGCCCTCGTAGACGAGGCCATGGTAAATCTCGTCGGAGATGATGTAGGGAGAGAATCGGGCGATCCTCTCCATCCGCTCCGGTGACATGACGTTGCCGGTGGGATTGGAGGGAGAGTTGATCAAAATGCCTTTCACCCTCGGGCCCAGTTTCTCCTCGATCATCTCCGGTAGGTACTGGAATCCCTCTTCCTCTCGGACGTCCACGAAGAGAGGCCTTCCGTCCACGAAGCGGATGATGTTGGGATAGCAGGGGTAGTAAGGGTTGGGGAGGATGACCTCGTCTCCCGGATCAAGCAAAGCGGAAAAGAGAAGGACCATGGCCGGAGAGGTCCCCGAGGTCACCAGGATCTGCCCGGGAGAGACCTTCACGCGATACTTCTTCCAGTAGTCCTCGGCGATCGCCTCCCTCAACTCGAGGAGGCCAAGGCTGTGGGTGTAATGGGTCTTTCCCTCGCAGATGGCCCGATAGCCGGCCTCGCTGATGCACTGCGGTGTATCAAAATCGGGCTCTCCGACCTCGAGATGGATGATGTGCTCCCCTCTCCTCTCCATCTCCTGGGCCTTCTCCAGGACGTCCATGACGATGAAGGGCGGGATCTCTTGGGCCTTTCTCGAAACCATTCTTCACTCCTCGAGAGGTTATCTTTGGCCAACAGGGACGATCCTGACCGGGTCCCCTCTCCTTCCTTTTAACCTCTCCTGGGCGCTTCCCTCCCTAACGGCGATCTCAAGGAGATCGCTGCTTCCGAAGAGGGCCATCAACTCCCCCTTTTTTCCTTCCCAGTAGGACGTCCGAATCCCCTCGATCTTTCTCTTCGAAACGCTCAGCCGGATGGGGCCTCCACCGGAGAAGTCGAGCAGGGTGGCGCGGTCGATGTTGGTGATGAGGTTTCCGAAACGGTCGACATGGATCACCTCTCCGGTGAGGGTCCTTCCCCTCTGTTGTGGAACGGGAAAGCCGAGGTCCTTCAGGGAATGGGCCTCCCTCCCGAAGGCCTTGGGAGGGACGCCGAGGGTCAGGTGGCCGGCGACTGGGGAGAAGATATCCCTGCCGTGAAAGGTGCTGCTCACCCGTGGGAGGAAGAACCGTTTTTCCGTGAGGATATAAGCCTCCTTCATCCTCTCTTTTCGAAGGACGAAGCCGAAAAGGCCGTTGTCAGGCCCCACGAAGAAGTAGCGTTCGGTGACGATGAGGACGGGATGCCTCTTGCCTCCCACCTCCGGATCCACCACGGCTACGTGAACCGTGCCCTCTGGAAAGTAGGAGAAGGCGTTGGAGAGGACGAAGGCCCCCTCCACCACATCCTGCGGAGCGATCTGGTGGGTGATGTCGACCACCTGGCACCGCGGATTGATCCCGAGGATCACCCCCTTCATGGAGGCCACGTAAGGGTCCTTCGTTCCAAAATCGGTAAGCAGGGTGACGATCGGGTGCCGAAAGGCCTTCATCTCCAAGCGAGCCTCTTCAGGTTTCTGAAGAAGGGTGGCTTGATCAACCCTTTCTCGGTAATGATGGCCTTGATGAGGGGATGGGGGGTGACGTCGAAGGCAGGGTTATAGGCCGGGACCTTTGACGGAGCGATCCTTTTCCCGTCGATTCGGGTCACCTCTTCCTCGGACCTCTCCTCGATGGGGATCTCCCTTCCTGACCGGAGACGGTGATCCAGGGTGGAGCTCGGCGCAGCCACGTAAAAGGGAATCCGGTGCCAAGAGGCGAGGATGGCCAGGCCGTAGGTTCCGATCTTGTTGGCCGCATCCCCATTGAGGGCGATCCGGTCGGCCCCGACCAAAACGAGATGGACCCTCTTCTCCTTCATGAGGACGCCTGCCGCGCTGTCGGTGATCACGGTGCAGGGAATCCCCTCCTGGGAGAGCTCCCAGGCCGTCAGCCGCGCCCCCTGAAAGAGGGGACGGGTCTCGTTGACGTAGACATGGAATCTCTTTCCCCCGGCCCAGGCCGCCCTGATCACCCCGAGGGCCGTTCCGTAACCGGCGGTGGCCAGCGCGCCCGCGTTGCAGTGGGTGAGAACGCCCTGTCCGTCTCGGACGAGTCCCTTTCCATTTTCCCCGATCTTCCGGTTCACATTGAGGTCTTCCTGGTAAATCCGCAGCGCCTCCTCCACAAGCTGCGATTTCAAATCGTCTAATTCGAAGGGGCCGGGTCGTTCGAGGACCTTCCTCATCCGCTCGATGGCCCAGAAGAGGTTGACGGCAGTGGGCCGGGTCCGAGACATCATCCCGCAGGCCTCTTCAACCTCCCTCCTCAAATCCTCCAAACGAACCGCCTGGCTCTTTCTCGCGGCAAGGGCGATACCCATGGCCGCCGCCACTCCGATGGCCGGAGCCCCTCGGATGGCCATCTCTTTGATGGCCATGGCCACGGAGGCCGGCTCTTTACAGGAAAGATAGCGGACTTGGGCCGGAAGCCTCCTCTGGTCGAGGATCTTCACGGCGTCGCCCTTCCATTGGATCGTTTGAAAGCCCATGACCCCTCACCTCCCGGAAGAGAGGCCCATCCCTGGAAGAACCTTCCTCAATCCTTCAATCTCTTCCGGAGGAGCTCGTTGACCAGCTTCGGGTTGGCCTTGCCCTGGGTCTCCCTCATCACCTCTCCCACGAGGAACCCGAAGACCTTCTCCTTTCCTTTCTTGAAATCTTCGACCAGTTTCGGGTTGGCTTCGAGGACCCTTCCGATCGCCCTCTCGATCGCCTCCGGGTCGATGATCTGGACCCAGCCCCTCTCCTTGACGATCTTTTCGGGAAGCTCGCCGGTCCGGTACATCTCGACAAAGACCTCCTTGGCGATCTTGCCGCTGATCGTTCCGTCCTTGATCATGGCGAGCATGGCGGAAAGGTGAACCGGGGTGACGGGACACTGATCGACGTCGCGATCGTCCTGCTTCAGGGCCCTGAGCAGATCTCCCATCATCCAGTTGCTCACCGTCTTCGGATCCGGAAAGAGCCGGACCGCCTCCTCAAAATAGTTGGCCAGGGCCTTCGTGGAGGTCAGGATCTCGGCGTCATAATCGGGGAGCCCGTAGTCCCGGACAAAGCGTTCTCTTCGCTGATCCGGAAGTTCCGGAAGGCTCCGGCGGATCTCTTCGATCCATCGCTCGTCGATCTTGAGGGGGACGAGGTCGGGATCGGGGAAATACCGGTAGTCGTGGGCCTCCTCCTTCCCCCTCATGGAGACGGTGATGTTCTGGTTGGCATCCCAGAGCCTCGTCTCCTGGACGATCTCCTCCCCCTCTTCGAGCAACCGGATCTGCCGGGCGATCTCGTATTCGAGGGCCTTCTCCACGTGGCGGAAGGAGTTCATGTTCTTCAACTCCGTTCGCGTTCCGAAGGCCGCCCTTCCCTTCGGCCGGACCGAGACATTGGCATCGCAGCGAAAGGTCCCCTTCTCCATGTCACCCGTGCAGACCTCAAGATACTGGAGAATGGCCCTCAGCCTCCTCAGATACTCACCTGCCTCCTGGGGTGAACGGATGTCCGGACCGCTTACGATCTCGACCAGAGGGACGCCGGTGCGGTTGAAGTCGACGTAGCTGAAACGGGCGGTCTCGGCCGTCTCCCCGTGCTTCAGCTTGCCCGCATCCTCCTCCATGTGGATCCGCTGGATCCGGATCCTCTTCTTCGCACCCTGGACGTCGATCTCGATGTAGCCATCCAACGCCAGGGGATGCTCGTACATCGAGATCTGATACCCTTTGGGAAGGTCGGGATAGAAGTAGTTCTTCCGGGCGAAAAGGCTGTAAGGGGCGATCCGGCAGTGGGTGGCCAGACCCAGTCGGATGGCAAACTCGACGGCCTTCCGGTTGATCACGGGAAGCGAGCCAGGCTGCCCCGTGCAGACCGGACAGGCCTGGCTGTTGGGCTCCTCCCCGAAGGCCGTGGAACAGCCGCAGAACATCTTCGATCGTGTAAGAAGCTGGGCATGGACCTCAAGGCCGATGACGGGCTCGTATTCCACTTCGTTACCTCCTCGGACTGCCCCTAAACTTATAATATGGCCCTTCCCTTGTCAATCGGTCGATTTGACAATGGTAAGGGATTCCTTTACCCTAAAGGCGATGTTAAAAAGGAGTCCCGTTCCTCCCTCCTTCTCCCTGGTCCGAAGGGGAAAAAGCTTCCTCCTCCTCCACGACCGATTCAGAGAGCTCCTCCTCAATAAAGGGGTTGAGGATCCCGAAACCTTTTGTAAGAATTCCCTTCGACCGTTGACCTTTCTCGGCGGAAGAACCCCCCACCCGGTCATTGACCTCGGGGAGGGCCTCCGGATCGTCCTGAGGAAATACTCCCACGGAGGGCTCCTAAGGTTGCTCACGGGAGAGATCTTTCTCTTCGGGGCGAGGTCTTTCAGGGAACTCGTCCTGACCGAAGAAGTCCGGGCCACCTCCATTCCGACGATCCAAGCCGTCGGCGCCATCCATCGTGTGATCCTCTGGCCTTTTTACCGGGCCTTTCTCCTATCCATGGAAGTCGAGGGTGCCAGGGACTTATTCGACTTCCTTTTGGCGATGAGGGGATCCGCCTCGCCAGAGGCCCTGCGCCGTAAGAGGTGGATCATCCGATCCGCTGGCCTGCTCCTCCAAAAGTTCCACAACGAGGGCTTCTACCACAGGGACCTCCAGCTGAGAAACCTCCTCGTGGCAGGCGATCAGGTCCTGATCATCGATCTCGACCGCTCCGGCCGGAAAAAAGACCTCTCCCTTCGGACCCGAATCAAGAACCTCCTCCGCCTCAACCGCTCCATCGATAAGGGGAAAAGTTTTGGCCTGCCGGTGACCCGAACGGATCGATGGCGTTTCTTTTTGGCCTACGGGGGTGACGATCCGCGACTCCGGAGTGCGATGAAACGGGCCCTCCGGGCCTATCGCCTCCACCTCGCGCTCCATCGAACAGGCTGGCTTCTAAAGAGGAGGATAGGGGTCAGTAACGGGAGGTCCCCATGCGGAGAAAATCCCTGAGGGGTTGGGTGATCAGGTTGGACTGGAAAGAGTAGAAGTGGTCGGCTCCTTCGAGGATGGTCAGGGATTTGGGCTCATCGAGGGTTTCATACCACTGCTTCAAACGGGAAAGGGGGCACCATTCATCCCGATCCCCTGCAAGGATGAGCTTCTCTCCCTTAAACCCTTTGAAATAGCTGAAATCGTAAATCTCCAGAGGAGGGGAGATGGCGACCACCTTTCTCACCCGCGGGTCATTCATCGCCACGGGTAGGCCGACCCAGGCCCCGAAGGAGTAGCCCAAAAAGGACAAGGGGACGTCTCGGCGATTGAGGGCCGAATGGAGGAATTCGATGGCCGAGGCCACATCCTCCTTTTCCCCTATGCCCTCGTCATAGTTCCCCTCGCTCCCTCCCACACCCCTGAAGTTGAAGCGAAGGGTCGCATATCCCTCTTCTCGAGCCGCTTCGCAAGAGACGGCGATGACCCGGTTGTGCATATCCCCTCCGTAAAGGGGATGGGGATGGCAGAGGACCATGCCACCTTTCACCGAAAGGGCCTCCCCCAAACTGAGGAGGCCCTCCAGGCGGATTCCGCGGCAAGGGATCGTGACTCTTTCTTCTCTGACCATCGATCCGTTAAACATCCTCCCCCTTCATCTTCTTTGGAGCCTTCTTCTTTCCCGATTCGATCTGGCCTTCGATCTTCTCCCCGATCCACTCGAGAAGGGATCTCAGAATCTCCAGAAATCGGACCTCGAAGCGGGTGACCTCTTCGCTCTCGATCCGTTCGTTGATCTCCTTGAGCCAGCCGTCGACTTTGATCTTCAGCTGCTTCATCAGCTGGACATAATGGGAATCCTGAGGCTCTTTTTCTTCCTCCTGCGCCCAGGCGATTCCAAGGGGGAAGGCCCTCGGTGCGGTTTGAAAGGCGGAAATAAGGGACGAGGTCACCCAAAGGAGGACGAGAGGAAAGAGAAGCGAGGGGCGGACGATCCGTTTTCTCATTAGAACCCCTTCCCTTCTTCGAGCGGGCTCAAAAATGATGGTGGGCGATGCGGGAGTCGAACCCACGGCCTTTGGTTCCGGAGACCAACGCTCTATCCAGCTGAGCTAATCGCCCACCTGAAATATTCTTTAACAATTTCCGAAGGGCCTGTCAATCCTCCGAGAGGTCTTCGTTCTGATCCGCACCCTATCGGGGTTTTGGTCGAAGACAGGGCCTGGGTTTCATCCTCAGGGGAAAATTTTTGGCTACCCCTTTGACCTGTTTAGGAAACCGTGGCCCCATGGGGTCCGGGAAATTCCCTCAAAGGGGTTATAAAAACCTATAGGTATCCTTTATCCCTTAGGTGAGCCGTTATTTTGAGAACCAATGTTTCGGCTTCGTTTTTAAGACGAAGGAAGTCCTCTTTCGTGAAAAGATACGAAAGATTGTAGTCGGCCTCCTCTCGATATTTCATAAGCTTCGAATAAGTGTGGGCATCCTCTGCCCCAAAAACCCCAGTCTTAACAAAATGGAGGCTGAATAGGCGAAGCGCCCCTTCATGGCTCCTGGGTTCGAGCCCTTTTGTCAGAAGCAGTCCCCGGACATGATAGAGGAGAACATAATAGAGTTTTGAAATCGCATCCTTAATGAAGCCGTTGGCGAAGAGAAGATCTGCGGCTCTCTGAGCCTCCCTGGCTTGGCCCATATCTTCTTCGATGTTAACTTTCTTATTCCTCTCGATCACAGAGGGACTCCCTCTCTCTCGATGTCGAGGGCGATCCTCCGTTCCCTTTCCTTCAGACGGACGAAGTCCCCCTCCGACATTAGAAGGACCGATAGCACCCTTTCATGTTTTAACTCCCAGGCCGCAGCCACATCGTAAATTTCGTCCCTCAATTCTGGAGACCATTGACGGACGATTACGGCTAAATCGATATCCGACTCCTCCTCGAAATCGCCCCTCGCCTGCGAACCGAAGAGGATGACCTTGAGGATTTGATCGCCGTATCGCTTTTTCAGGGTCTCTTTAAATTCTATCAGGATCGTCCGGTCGAGATCCATCTTTTCACGCCCTGGGACATTATAATGGAAGCGGGGAAGGCTGACAAGGAATATCCTCCGGATAGGATCAGGAAGGGGTTGACAACAAGAACGGGATTTCTATGATAATCGAACAGGGGAGGTGATGGGATGAAACTCTACCTCGTTCAACACGGAGAGGCGAGGCCTGAAAGGGAGGATCCGGAGCGATCCCTTACGGACTTCGGAAGAGACGAAATCCAGCGCGTCTCAAGGGTGGCCAAACTTATGGGGGTCCTCCCAGCGGTGGTCTATCACAGTGGAAAACGACGGGCCAGGCAGACGGCGGAAATCTTGGGTGAGGCCTTGAATCTCCCCCTCAAGCAGGAAGAAGGCCTCAATCCCAACGATCCCATCCAGCCCTGGGTCGAAAGGATCTCGAGGGAGAGGAGGGATCTTATGATCGTTGGCCACCTCCCCTTCCTCGATCACCTCGCCTCCTTCCTCATCTGTGGGAACGAAAAGGCCAGGGTCATCCTCTTCCGTTACGGGGCGATCGTCTGTCTCGAACAGAAGGAGGATCAGGGATGGGCGATCCGCTGGGTCCTCAGCCCGGAAATGATCCCCTGAGAGGTTCAGGCCTCGAGGGGTTCGAGGACGATCGTCACCTTTCCGTCGGGCAGGGTGAAGGGGGAGGCCTTCATCTTCATCCCCACCCTGAGCTTCTTCACATCCACCTTCGGGATCCAGCCCATCAAGGTCAAGCCGTTCTCCACCTGAAGGAGGCCGATCGGACAGGGTTCGAACTGGACACTCGAAAAGGGCATGAGGGGCTGTCGGACAGCGAAGTGCTCCGGCGGGACATGGATCCTCGTGAACGTAAGCAATCTCCCCTCGGCCCCGATCTCCCTCCACTCCATCTCGCTCTCCATGCAGGAGGGACAATCGGCCTGGGGAGGATAGAACCGCCTTCCGCATCGCTTGCACAAGGTGGACATGATCCTTCCTGCGGCAAGATCGCTGGCGAACCGGCCCACCTTGGTCTGGTTGATAAAAAGGGAGAAGTCCTTGAACTCCATCTCACTGCCTCCTGAAGATGTGGACGAACGAGACCTGTCCGGATCCGCCCACGTTGTGGGTGAGGCCGATCTCCGCATCCTTCACCTGCCTCGGCCCGGCCTCCCCCCTCAACTGCTTCGTGATCTCGATCGCCATCGAGACCCCCGTGGCGCCGAGCGGATGGCCTTTGGCCTTCAAGCCCCCATCGACGTTAACCGGGATGCGGCCGCCGAGGTAGGTCTCTTTGGCCTCGATCAGCTTCCCTCCCTCGCCCTTCTCGCAGAAGCCCAGGTCCTCGTAAGCGACGATTTCGGCGATCGTGAAGCAGTCATGGACCGTGGCGACGTCGATCTCCGAAGGCCCCACGCCCGCCATCTTGTAGGCGACCCTTGCAGCCTCCCGCGTTGCCTGGAGGGAGGTCAGGCTCTTCCGATCCCCTATCCTCATGGTGTCAGTGCCGCATCCGAGGCCAACCACCCAAACTGGCTTCTCAGAGATCGACTTTGCCTTCTCCTCCGACGCAAGGATCAGGGCCGCTGCCCCGTCGGTGATCAAGCTACAGTCATAGAGCTTGAGGGGATAGGCCACGGTGAAAGAGGTGAGGGCCTTTTCGAGGGTGATCTCCTTCTGCATGTGGGCATAGGGGTTGAGGCTTCCGTAATAATGGTTCTTGACCGCCACGGCCGCCAGCTGTTCCTCGGTCGTTCCATACTCTGCCATATGGGCGTTGGCGATCATGGCATAATAGCCCGGGAAGGTCGTCCCGAAGGGATACTCCCAGATGGCATCTCCCGCGCGGCCCATGATCTCCGTGGCCATGCTCGTCGGCACCTCGGTCATCTTCTCGACTCCCACCACAAGGACGATGTCGGCAAGCCCCGAGGCAATGTGCAACCACCCGGTTCTCAGGGCGGCACTGCCGGTCGCACAGGCGGCCTCGACCCGATAATTGG
Source organism: Thermodesulfobacteriota bacterium (assembly GCA_026415035.1). Lineage (NCBI taxonomy): Bacteria > Pseudomonadati > Thermodesulfobacteriota > Thermodesulfobacteriota bacterium. The sequence goes on from JAOAHX010000001.1 coordinate 189,271, forward strand.
GTTTGTGATGAAAACCGATATAGTCGTGGACTTGAGCGGAGGGTTGAATCCCGAAAGAGAATTCATCGCAGGCCACCCCGGTCACCATGCTGTCCACGTCTTTCAGAGAGAGTTTCGCATCCTCGAGGCAGGCCTTGACCGCCTCGAAGACCATCTCCCGGAGAGAGGCATCCGACCTCACCCCGAACTTTCCGTGTCCGATCCCGACCACCGCCACCTTTCTCATCGCATCCCCATCCTTTCCGTTCCCCTTTTTATTAATGGCGTCACGTCTAAGGCTTCCCGTATAACTCCTTCACCTTCGGCCGATCGATCGACCCGTCCTCCCTTTTGGGCAGGGCCTCCACGAACTGAACGTATCCCGGTTTTTTATAGCGGGCAATTCTCCCACCTACAAAATCGATCAACTCCTGGGCGGTCAGGCTGGCCCCGGGTTTCAAAACGCAGACCGCCTTGATCCCCTCGCCGAACTTCGGATCGGGGACGCCGATGACCGAAACCTCCGCCACGGCCGGATGTTCGAGGATCGTCTTTTCGACCTCCACGGGATAGACATTTTCCCCCCCGGGCTTGATCAGCTCCTTCTCGGCCTTCCTCCCTGCAAACCAGAGGTATCCATCCTCATCGAACCGGCCCGCATCTCCCGTATGGTGCCATCCCTCCCGGAAGGTGTGCCGGTTCAACTCCTCTTCGCCCCAGTATCCGAGGAAGACCAGGGGACCCCGAACCACGATCTCGCCCACCTTCCCCGTCTCCACCTCTTTGTCAAATTCGTCCACGATCTTGATGTCGGCCAGGGGACCGGGCTTGCCCGCACAGCCGGCCTTTTCGAGATTGGAACAGACGCTCGTCAAGCCCATCGTCTCGGTCTGCCCATAGACCAGCCAGAACTGGCCATGGCCGAGCTTTTCGAATCGTTTGATCGTCTCCTGAAGGTCGATCCCGAAGACGTGCTTCAACGTGGAGAGGGAGCATTCTCCTTTGGCTTGTTCATCGAGGAGCTGGAGGAGGATGGGCGGAAAATCTCCGATCATCGTGATCTTCTCCTGATCGATCATCTGGCCGGCCACCTTCGCATCGAACTTCGACATCATCACATTCCTTCCGCCCACATGCAGGATGACCAGGGCTCCGAAAAGGCCTGCGATGTGAAAGAGGGGGAGGATATGGAGGTAGGAATCCTCCCGGGTGAGGCCCATGATGGCGATATTCTGCATCGTCAGGGCGATCAGATTGTGGTGGCTCAAGACCGCGCCCCTGGGTTTCCCCAAGACCGCGGCGGTATGGATGATGAGGAAGGGATCGTCCCCTCCCACTTCCGCAGGTTCCGCAGGTTCGGCTTGGAGGAGGCTCTGGAAGGGGGTGTACCCCTCTGCCCCGCTTTCGAAGGTCACGAACTCTCTCAAAAAGGGGCAGGAGGGTCGAAGTTCGTCGATCATCTTTTGAAAATCGGAATCGACGACGATCATCACGGGTTCCGTGTTCGTCAGGTTATACTTGACCTCTTCGGCCGAAAGCCGGAAGTTGATCGGGACCAGGATCGCTCCTGCGGAGGCTGCCGCTCCCATCAGCGGAAAGAAGTGGGCATGATTTTTGGCCAAGATCCCGATCCGGTCGCCTTTCTTGATGCCCCTGGCCTTCAGCCCTCCTGCCACCGCATTGGCCTGGTCGAAGAGCGCCCCATAGGTCACCTTCTCGGCGCCGGACTGAAGGGCCACCTGGTTCTTAAAGAGCTTCGCATTCCTCTTAAAAATATTGTAGACGGTGAAACTTCGAAGCATCATCTCCTTGCCCCCCTCCTAAACGATTTTTCTTCGCTCTTCCTCTCTCAGTTCCCTTCTCAAGAACTTGCCCACCTTCGACTTCGGGAGCATGTCCCGGAATTCGATATATTGAGGAACCTTGTAAGGAGCCAGTTTCTCCTTGCACCACTTGATCAGCTCGTATCCGCTCACCCCTTTGATATCCTCTTTGAGGACGACAAAGGCCTTGATCCGTTCGCCCACCTTCTCGTCGGGGACCCCCACCACGCTGGCGGCGATCACGGCGGGATGTTCCTGAAGGACCCGTTCGACCTCGGCCGCCGCGATCCGATAGCCCTTGTGTTTGATGAGATCGACCGACCGATCCCTAAAATAGAGCCAACGGTCCGGGTCGACCTCCACGATGTCTTTCGTTCGATACCAGACCTCCCCCTCGATTTCGATGAAGCACTGAGCGGTCTCCTGGGGTTTGTTCCAGTAGGAGCGGACCGCATAGGGCGAGGTGGCCAGCAATTCTCCGGGCTCGCCAGGAGGGACAGGCTCCAGGGTGTCGGGATCGACCAAACGATACTTGCTTCCCGGCGAAATCTTCCCTGCCGCCCCTTCAGGTGGCACCCCGTCGCTGGCATAGCTGAGGGAGATGGCCCCACAGAGTTCGGTGGCTCCGTAACCCTGATAGAGGGGGATCCCGAACCGCTTGTACCAACGGTTGGCCACCTCGGTCGGAAGCACATCCCCTCCCGTGCCGCAGTACTTCAGGGAACTCAGGTCGTAATAGTCCAGCCGATCGTGCTCTAAGATCATCCGGTACAGGGCAGGGACGGCAAACATCCGTGTCGCCCGGTATCGTTCGATATGGTCGAAGAGGGCATCGAGGACCACCCTCGGCATGACGATGAGCGGCTCACCGGTGACCAGGAGGGGAGTGAACCCGTCCATCTGGCCGATGACATGGTAGAGGGGCGCGGCCAGAAGGGAGACTCCCTGTCCCAAGGGCACCACCGCCTCCGCGGCCCTGGCCCATTCACGGATTCGATAAAGAAAGAGCCCGGCAGAGAGGGGGACCCCTTTTGGAAACCCGGTGGTCCCTCCTGTATAGAGCATCACCGCGGTCTGTTCCGGCCTCCCTTCGTAAGCCGGAAGAGAAGCGAGCAGTCCCCTTTTCATCAAATCACGAAAAGAAATGAAGGCCTCGCCCTTCGGGATCTTCCCTTTCGGAACCCTGCCGAACCCTCGTCCGAAAAACCGCTTCCAGGCGGGCAGAAGTTCGACCATATTGGTGTAGATGACCTTTCGGATGGGGGTCTCGTCCAGGACATCGATGACGTAGCTCAGGTTCGTATCCATGCAGAAGATGATCTCGGCCCCCACATCGTTGGCCATATATCGAATGTCATAAGCGGTATAGACGGGCGCGACCATGACAGGGATGGCCTCCAACCGCTGAAGGGCGAGCCATGCGAGGATCGTCTGGGGGAGGTTGTAAAGATAGACGATGACCTTCTCCTCCCTCTTCACGCCCAGCTCGTATAGGCCAGCCGCCAGATGGGCGACCATGTCCTGAAGTTTGGAGAAGGTGTATCGCTCTCCAAGGAAAATGAGGGCGGTCCGGTCGGGGGATCGTCTGACCACCTCTTCGAAAGCCCCATAAGTAGTATGGGCCATCCCGTCCTCCATCGGCATCGCTCCTCATGCCCCCATGAAGGAGGATCTCACCTCGGGGTTTTCCCGCAATTCCTGACCTGTCCCTTGGAGGGTGAGCATCCCGTTTTCGATGATGTAACCGCGGTCCACGATGGGAAGCAGGGGCCTGGCGAACTGTTCGGCCACGAGCACGGTGATCCCCTCCTGCCGGATCTGCTTGATCGCCTGGATCAGACTCTTCTGCATGGCCGGGCTGAGGCCCAACAGGGGTTCGTCGAGGAGCAACAGTTTGGGCCGGGTCATCAGGGCCATGCCGATGGCCAGCATCTGCTGTTCGCCTCCGCTGCAGAATCCCGCCTTCCTCTTCCTGAGGGCCTTCAGGGGCGGAAAGATCTGATAGACGAAATCATAGGTCTTCTGAATCTCCTTGTCCTTCCTCAGGTAGGTGCTGATCCTCAGATTCTCCTCGACATCGCTGTCCGGAAAGATCGGGTGACGCTCCCGGCTCAGGGCGATCCCCTTGCGGATTCGCAGGCTCGGTTTGGTCGAGAGGATCTCCTCCCCTTCGAACCAGACCTCGCCCATGAGGGTGATCCTCTCCCCGCCCTTTCGTTCCTCCTTCACCTTCATGTCGATGATCAGGCCGGAGATCGTATTCATGAGGGTCGTCTTGCCCGCGCTGTTCGATCCCAAGGCGCTGACGATCTCGCCCCGGAAGACCTCGAGGCTCAGGTCGTTCAAGGCCAGGGCATTTTCAAAAAAGACCATCAGGTTTTTGACTTCGAGCATCCTCTCCATGGTCACCCGAAAAGGATCTTCTCTCTCCCCTCACCCTTCCACTTCAGTGCCGAGATAGGCCTTTTGGACCTCCTCACACTCCATGGCCTCTGCCGGAGGGCCGTCCGCGATCTTCCGGCCGAAGTTGAGAACGATCACCCGGTTGGCCACCCTGAAAAGTTCTTTGAGTCGATGCTCGACCATCACAATGGTCAGTCCTTCCCTGTTGAATTTTTCGATCAAGGGAAGGGTGGCCGCCACCTCGGACATGGCCATCCCTGAGAAGAGTTCATCGAGGATCAACAGCTCCGGACGAAGGGCCAGGCATCGGGCAAGGTCGAGCCGTTTCAGATAGCCGTGGGGAAGGCTTCCAGCGGTCTTGTAAGGAACGGCGGAGTCCCGTTCGAAGCCGAGGTCATCGAGGAGGTCGATCGCCACATCGTCCCTTTCTCCGTACCTCCCGCCTCCCAGCCTCTTCACCCTCGGGGAGTAAAGGGGGACGATGAGGTTCTTGAAGGCCGCAAGTTTATGAAAGGCCCGAACCATCTGGAAGCTCCTCGAGATCCCGAGATTGGCGATCCGGTAGGGGGCCTTCCCCGTGATATCGACCCCTTTGAAGATTACCCGACCGGAGGTCGGCTTTACGAATCCGGTGATGAGGTTGATCAAGGTGGTCTTCCCCGATCCGTTGGGGCCGATGATCCCCAAGAATTCGCCCCTCTTCAAGGTGAAACTGACGTCCTCAACGGCCACCACGCCGCCGAAGTTCTTGGTCAGGTTTTCAACCTTCAAGAGGAGATCGTCCTGCATCTATACCCTCACATCCCTCTCAAACTGGTGATACTTCCTCTCGATATAGTGGAAGAGCCCCTCGGGGATGAGAACGAGTGCGGCGATCAAGATGGCCCCATAAAGGGCCATCCTCAACCCTCCCAAGGCTCGGAGGGCCTCTGAAAGGGGGACCAAGATGAATGTCCCCAGGGTGGCCCCGGCAAAGCTCCCCGGTCCTCCCAAGACCGCACTCGCCAAGGGAAGGACCGTATAATCGAGGGCGAAGACCGACCGACCGACAAACTGGTAGTAGTGGGTCATCAGGGCCCCCGCAAAACAACCCACCAGTCCGGCAATGAAGATGGCCGATGCCTTGTACCAGTAGATGTTGATCCCCCCGGCCATCACCACCCGGTCATCCTCCCGGATGCCCCTCAGGACCATCCCGTAATCTTCGTTGATCAGTTTGCGGAACCCGAAGAGGCACAAGATGACACCAATGGCCCCTAAATACATGGCGAAGAGGCTTCCCGGAAAAGGGGTCAGGGAGAGCAGTCCATGGGTCCCCCCCAAGATATCGAGGGTCTCGATGAGGTGGGCAAAGAGGAGGGGCAGAATCAGGGTCACCATGGAGAAGTAGACGCCCCTCAACCTCAGGACCGAGACGAGCAGGAGGGTGCAAAGGAGGGCCCCTCCGAGGGTGGCCACTGGGATGGTCAAAAGGAGGCTCATCTTGAAATAATGGTTCAACCCTCCGCTAATATAGGCCCCCACCCCAAAGAAGAGCGCCTGGCCCAATGAGACCAGTCCCACGGAGGCCATCAAATCCCAGCTCAAAGCCAGAAGGGCAAACATGCAAGAGTAGAAGAAGACCTTCTCCCAGTACCCTCCCTTCACCAGAAGAGGAAGGACGAGCAGAAGGAGGACCGGCAGGAGGCGGGGGAGAAACAGATAGGTCATATCCCGGAGCGAGGCGAGGACATAGATCGTATCCGTCCTCGCCTTGATCCCCCGATCGATTCGCTCCCTCCGATATCGGACCGCTTCCGCCATCTCAGACCCTCTCCTCTAATTCTTTATACTTTCCGAAGAGACCGGAAGGCTTCACCGCGAGGATGATGACGATGGCCCCCAAGGTGACGACCGTCAGCCATTGGGCCTTGAAGAAGGTCGCCACCAAAATCTGACAGAAGCCGAGGATGAAACTGGCAACCACGATCCCAGGGACGCTCTCCAGCCCGCCTACAATCCCCACGGCCAGGGCATAGATGAGGATGTCGTATCCCACCTCTGTGTCGATCGAACCCAGGGGGAGGATGGCGAGCCCGGCCACCACGGCCAGGGCCGAGCCGAAGGCGAGGCTGAGGGCTCCGGTCCAGTCCGAATCGATCCCGAGGGAGATGGCCGTCCGCTCGTTCTGGGCGATCGCCCTGAAGGAGAGGCCGATCCGGGTCCGGTGGGTGAAGAGATAGAGGAAGAGGAGGAGGGCGATGCCGATGCCCACGAGGAAGATCCTCTGGTAATCGAGCCAGACCCGGCCGATCTGGACGCTCCCTTTCACAAACTCCGGTAGGACGTAGGTGAACCCTGAAAATCCCAAATACCTCATCACCTCGATGATGACGATGGCCGCGGCCAGGGTCGCGATCACCTCGTTGATGGCCAACCCTCTCAGACGGAGCAACAACCCCCAGTAGAGGAGAAAGCCGAGAAACCCCACGAGGAGGATGGAGAGGAGGGCGGAAAGGAGATAGGGGAGTCCCACCTGGTTGAGAAAGACCCAGGTGAGAATCCCCCCTAAGAGATAGAAGGCGCCGTGGGCAAAGTTGGGCACGCCGCTGATGCCAAAGGTGAGGCTGAACCCGATGGCCATCAGGGCCAGGGTGACGCTGTTGGTGATGCCGTAGATGAAAATTTCCATCTTCTCGGATCGTCACTTCATCCAAGGAGCCAGCTCGATCTTGGCCTCGGCGACGAGCTCCGGAAAGACCGGAACCATCTTGCCCGCCCTCCACTGGTAGGCCACGATGATGGAAGCCTCCTTCGGATTTCCATCGAAGATCTGATTGTGGGTGGCCTTGTCGAATCGGATCCTGCCTGAAATGCCCATCATGTCGGTTGCCTCCACCGCCGCGACAAATTTATCCGGATCCTTCGAGGGGACAAACCCTGCCCGTTCGATGGCCTCCTTCAGGATGTAGACCGCGTCATAGGCGGAGGAGACGACTCGAGGATCGTCCATGGCAGGATACTTTCGATCTGCCCATTTCTTATGAAAATAGGCTGACTGGGGCAAGGCCTTCACCGGTGCGGCAGTGCCACCTGGGAAGGGCAGGACGATGACGTAATCGAGGTCTTCTCCATAGGTTGCCCAGGCTTTCGGCGAGGTGACCACGGCGAAATCGAGGAAGAGCATGGTGGGGATCCTCATCGACTTCCACTGCTTGAAGCAGACCGGAAGGGTGGGCATATCCCCCACCACATAGAGCATCTGGGCCCCTGACCCCCTCGCCTTGCCCAGGATGGGTGAAAAATCATTGGTGCCCACGGGGACGAGCTCCATCCCGGTCATCTTCCATCCCATCCCCTCCAGTCGGGTCTTCAGGGTCTCGGCCGTGGCCTTCGCCCAGAGGGTGTCCTGGACGATGGCAAAGATCTTGTCGTGGCCGAACTGTTTTCGAAGGGCGTCGATCGTCATAGCCGCGGTCGTCCCCACATAGATCGAGTTGGTCGTGGCCCGGAACCAGTATTTATATTTCTCCGGGTCTCCCTTATAGATCTCGATCAACCGGGGGGTCTGGGCGATCGTCTGTAACGTGATCATCTTGTACTTGGCGATGAGGTCCATAGTGGCCACCATCGCCTCGGACCGGAAGGGGGCCACGATTAAGGCATCGGGTTTCTCGTCGGTGATCAGCTTGTCCACGGCCATCAGGGCGGAATGGACAGGGGTGCCCGGCTCGCCACATCTCGTATCCGCGGTCACCAACTTCAGTGGCCGCTTCACCTTTTCATCCTTGATGGGAATGCCCCCTGCACTGTTGATCTCATCAATGGCCATCTCGACCGCAAGTTTGGCGGACTTGACGAGCGGCTGGAAAAAGGACGATGGCATCCCGAGGACGATCGGCTTTCCCTGTCCGAGGGCCGTTGAATAGAAAAACAGAATGGAAAGAAGGCCGAGCGCAAAAGCACAAAAACCCTTTCGAAAAAGCACATTTTTCATCTCCTCCCACCTCCTTTGAAATGATTGGTTCGATTGGGGATCCGAGATCCCCTTTAACCCCCTCCCACCTTCTCGTGGACGGTGGAGCATCTTTTACCAATTTAAGAAGGACTTGTCAATATCAGGTGTAGTTGTAAAATCCTCTCCCGGTCTTTCGGCCGAGAAGGCCTGCCCGGACCATCTTTCGAAGAAGGGGACAGGGCCGATACTTCGAATCGCCCAGCTCCTGGTAGAGATTCTCCTGAACCATCAGAAGGGTGTCGAGTCCGATCAAGTCCGCCAAGGCCAGGGGTCCCATGGGGTGATTCACGCCGAGTACCATGGCCCGGTCGATGTCCTCTGCAGAGGCAATCCCCTCTTGAAGAACGAAGATCGCTTCGTTGATCATGGGGACGAAGATCCGGTTTACGACAAACCCCGGCGCCTCGTTGACCAAGATGGGGGTCTTCCCCAACCTCTCGGCCAGGCTTTTTATCACCTGATAGGTCTCCTCGGAGGTGGCCTGTCCTTTAATGATCTCCACCAGCTTCATGGCCGGGACAGGATTGAAGAAGTGCATTCCAATCACCTTCTCGGGCCTACGGGTCACTGAGGCGATCTCGGTGATGGAAAGTCCCGAGGTGTTGGAGGCCAGGATCGTCTCTTGGGCACAAAGCTGATCGAGTTCCTTGTAGACCTCCTTCTTGAGATCCATATTTTCGACCACCGCCTCGATCACCACCTCTGCCCTCTTGACCGCCTCCACGAGGTCGAGGGTCCCGTTGATCCTGGACAGGAGGGCCTCGGCTTGCCCGGTGGTCATCTTGCCTTTGCTTTGGGCCCTTTCGAGGTTCTTCCTGATCTGCTCGAGGCCCTTTTGAACAAACCGGGCCTCGATATCCCTCATCGAGACCTCAAAACCGGCCTCTGCACAGACCTGGGCGATCCCCGATCCCATCAGCCCCGCACCCAACACGCATATCTTTTTGATTTCCATGGTCACCCCCCTTTCCTGAGATCCCCCAACAATTTCTTACCCTCCCTCATAGACAATTCCTGCGTACCCGACGAAGCTCTCGTCTGGCAGGATGTCATAACTGGTGTAATAATCGATCAGCCGTCCCTTAACGGAACCCAGATATTTGCACGTGGCGATGGCAGAGGCCGCTGCGCCTGCGCTGCAGGCGCTGTCCTGCTCGTTGGCATGTGCGATCAGTCCTTCGGCGTCCATCTTCAAGGCGAAATCGATGAACTTCCGATCGTTCTCCTCCCTCACCCACCGAAGGGCTGAAGGACCGGTTCCCCGGCTCACAAACCCATAATTGGGGCCATAATGGGTAAGGTCTGTCGAGCCGACGGCCAGGAGGCTTAACCCCTTTTGCTTCGATATCCTCCCAACCTCCTCCCCCAGGGCGATCGCTTGGAGGGAGGAGGGCGACCGGATGGTCAGAAGTTTTGAGTTGGGGAAGAAGTACCGGAGCATCGGAAGATGAATCTCGAGGGTGTTGTCGCCGCTTGCAGGGCTCTCCGGCTTCAGATCGATCCTCCGGCCAAGCTCCTTCGATACCTCCGTGTCGATCTCCATCGGACCGAAGGGCGTCTCCCACTGGTTCTCCATCACCATCCTTGGAAGGTCATCCGGGCCGAGATGACCTCCGTAGAGGACGATGAGATCGACCTTCCCCGCGGACTGTTTGAGGAGATGGAAGACCCTCGCGGCCAACTTCCCTGAAAAATACCAGCCGGCGTGGGGGACCATCCCTCCCTTCAGACCTTTCAATCCAGAAGGAGGCGACCATCCTTCCAAAAACGATTCGATCTCCCTCTGGCATTCCCTCTTTTCAACCGGATACCAACCCCTCGGTAAATTTCTCCTCCGGATGTTCATCGAAACCCCCTTGCTTTAGGCACGGTCCCCCGAACCGTTTGAAAAGAACGTCTTGTGACTTATCCCTCGGATTGGGTCCCTAAATCCTCTCCAATGTTGGCATACCCAGGAGCCGGAGGGTATTGGCCATCACAATCTGGAAGGCCTTCACCAAGGAGAGACGGAAGGCCCGGAGATTTTGGTCCTGAAGATGGATGAAAGGGGTCTGGATTTCAGCCCCTGGATCGGGATGTTCATAAAAATTCGTAAAGGCGGTGGCGAGGTCGAAGGCATATTCCGCCAGATTCGAGACCCTGAGGGTCCGGCCCGTTCGATGGACGACCGAAGGAAAGATCGATAACACCTCCACCAGATTTCTCTCCGTCTCGGTCAGAGAAGGAGGGATTGGCCTTTCCTTCCCATCGACATCGATGCCCCTCTCCTCGGCCTTCCTCAGGATGCTGCAGGCCCTGGCGTGGGCATACTCGAGATAGATCCCGGTGTCGCCTGTCGTCTTCAGAGCCTCCTCAAAATCGAAGACGATCTGGCTCTCGAGGGTGAATTTAATCAGGTAGTACCGGATGGCGGCGGAGGCGAGGGCTTCGGCAACCGTCGGCTCGAGGGGATGATCCGCCTTCTCCCACACCTTCTTCTTCACCATCTCGATGAAATCCTTGGCCTTCACGCCCATCCCGGAGCGACCCGACATGGCAACGGACTTCTTCTCCTCCACCTCTTCAACTCCCAAGAGCCTTGCGGCTTGGGCGGAGAGGTTGACCACCTCGTAGGCCAGATGGACCGACCGTTCCGCCTCTCGATGGAAGCCCATCTGGCGAAGGCACTCGATGACCACCTCCTGGGGATAACTCTGCCGTACGTCGATCACGTTGATGACCCGCTCGGCCCGTCCAAACCGTTTCGGGAGCCGATCCCCCGGGACCCCATCGGGCGCCGTCGTCCAGAGCTCCTCTCCATTGGCCTGGATTGCCCATTTTTTGTACAGGAAATCTTTTTCGAGCAGACCGAACTTCCAGAGCTGATAGGCGATGTCCTTTCCCGTGTAGGTGACGCTCCCGTTGGAGCGCACCAGGATCTTGTCGAGGCTCTTAGGACCATCGTTCGTCTCGACGATCCCGCCGAAAGGAACGACCCAGCATCCCTGATTAGGTCCTTCGGTTTCATAACGAAGGGCCCCTTTCTCCTTGAGAAGCCCGAAGGTCGCCTCCCAGAACCCCTGGCGGAGGATGTCCGATTCCCAGTTGAGAAGATCATAAAAGATGGAGAGTTTCCCGACGGTTTCAAGATGGGACTGGACAATCCGTGTGGCAAGATCCTTGGCAAAGACGGAAACGGGGGGTCTCCCTCCCTCGATCTGATGGAGCACCTCTTGCCGTCTTTCCCTCAACAGGGGGTTCCTCTCCATCTCCCCCTGAAACCGAGCATAGAGGTCCCAGCAGAAATAGTCGAGGGGCTGATCCTTCGGGACCTTTTCCCATATCGGGGTGAAATCGGGATCCTCAGGCTTGAACCAAGGGGGGTCGAGATAGAGCAGGGCTGTGACCACATCGACCACCTGTACCCCGGTATCGTCGATATAATTACAGACCTCGGTCTCGAAACCGAGCCACCTTAAAACTCGGGCTACGGTGTCGCCCAGAACCGCATTCCGGAGGTGGCCGATATGCATCGCCTTGTTGGGATTGACGCTCGTGTGTTCGATGAAGACCTTTGCGGATTCGACCGGGGAAGGCCGACCGTACCGATCGGCCTTCTCAAAGATTTGTGGGAGAAGATGACCGGCAACCGCGGACCAATCGACCTTGAAATTGATATAACCCGGTGGGGTGATGCTCACCTCACGGAGATAAGGGGGGAGGTGGGGCTTGAGGGCCTCGGCCAGTTCTTTGGCGATCTCCATCGGAGGGCGTCGCCTTTCTTTAGCGAGGAGAAGGCAGATGGCACTCGAGTAGTCTCCCATCTCCTTCTGGGGCGGAACATTGAGGGGAACCTCTCTCAAGCCGGTCACCCTCTTAAGGATCTCTCCAACCTCCTCTTTGATCATCCTCTGACCCCTCCATCGCGTTGACCAATTATGGTGAAGGATCGATGAAAAAGTCAAGCAGGAACCGGGCCTTAAACCGCCTCAAAAATTGACAGACCGAGAAACAGAAAGATATAATCGATTGGATCGCAAACGACCGAAACCCTTCGCAAGAACCTTTAAACGACCAGATGGACCCGAGGTCATGAAAGATGGGCTTCCTTGATCTCCACGGCCCCCCCACCATCGAGACCCTCCCCAGGATTCTTCAGACCTTACCCCTCGAGGTCCAAAGAATCTATCCCGACTCGTTTCGGGCTCGAAAAGGCCTCCTTTACGGAATGATCCGAACAGGGCGCGGGAAGAAACTCCTCGTCTTTGGAAAGAAGGAGGACCTCCGAAAGGACCCCTTCGTGGGAGAGGTCTTCGAAGACTCCCCCTCGGTGAAGATCTGCGAGCAATCCCTCGAAAATGTCCCCGTCCTGATGGAGCTCTTCCCTTTTACCCGGCCTGTCCCTGTTCTTGGGGCGAAGGCCACCATCGGAACGGGAGACCGTCTCGGTTTGGCCACGCCAGGCCATATCCGGGCGATCCGAAAATTTAACGTCCGGCCCGTTTTGGCCCAGCAATCGAGTCGCGAAAATGGCCAAACCGGAAGGACATTCGAAGCGGTGATCGCCGATGCGGCCTGGTCGGTCTTTCAGGAGGGTTATGAAGAGGGCTATGGCGCGGATGCCGACCATCTGAAATCGCTTGACGAGGTGAAACAGGCCTTGAGGTCGGGCATCACCATGATCACCCTCGATCCCACAGACTTGCTGGCCATCGAGACCCTCTCGCTTCCCACGAGGATCATCGAGCGAAGGTTCAAGGAGGTGATCGACCCTGGCGATGCAGACGTGCTCTTCCACCTCTTCCTCGACAAAGAGTTTCGATTCAGCGGAGAGCGCGGCGATCTCTCCATCCGGTTCTCAGAAGAAGAGGTGAAACGTTATGCCCTCTATTTTCATCCAGCCCTCCATTTCACCGAAGAGGCCTACCAACTGATTGAGCGACACACCGGGAAAAGACCTCTCATCGACCTCGAATGGTCCATCGATGAATCGCCCCTGACAACCTCTCCGGCTGCCCACCTCTTCCTGGTCGTCGCCCTCCACCATCGGGGGGTTCGGATAAGCTCCTTCGCCCCCCGCCTTGTCGGGGACTTCCAAAAAGGGATCGATTATCTTGGAGACCTCTCCGCTTTCAGAGATCTCCTCTACCAACACCATCTCATCAGTCAGCATTATGGGACCTATAAACTCTCTCTCCACTCCGGAAGCGATAAGTTTTCGATCTTGCCCATCCTCGGTCAAACCACCCAGGGAAGGTTCCATCTCAAGACCTCAGGGACGAGCTGGCTCGAGGCGGTTCGGCTCATCAGCCAGAGGGATCCCTCCCTCTTCAGGGAGATGTACCTGAACGCCCTATCCGGCTTCCCAGGGGCCTCAAGCCAATATCCCTCGACTCCCGAGCTACCGGACCTTCCGCATCCGGATAGCCTGGCCGATTCGGACCTCCCTTTTCTCCTCGATCATCCTCCCTTGAGACAACTTTTCCACATCACCTACGGCCTCCTGTTAAAGAGTCAACTACGGGACCGCATCTATCAGAGAACCTTTCAAGATGAGGAAGCCTATGCCTCGCTCCTCGAGGAGCACATCGGAAATCATCTCTTCCACCTCGGGGCCGAAAGGAGAGAAACGGGATGAAGGCATTGACCCAGGAGAATCTCCAAGAAATCCTTCAATCGGATCGACCCCAAAATCTCTCGTTCCGTGAAAGCCCGCCCATTCCGGACGACCACGTCGCTCATCTCCTTGCCCTCATCCAGAGGGGACAAACGGCCCTGGCCGCGGATCACCTCCTCTTCCCGGAGATCAACGGAAGGTTGTCCGAAACCGTAGGAGGCCTCATCCAAAAACTGAACCTTCTCTTCTACCAGTCAAAACTCTCTCCCCGGGAGACCCAAAAGACCCTAAAACAAAAGGTCCATTTCAGGCAGCATGCCTATGAAGTCCTCCTTGAGATGGCCTTGAACTTCTTCGGCCTGGAAAGTCGCTGGCTCGACGAAAGGGAAAAAACGGAATCGGTCGGATTCATTCTCAACACGTTGGGAGCCTGGGAAGACTTGGAGAGGGAGGAGGGTTCGGTCTCGGTCGCCAAGGCGGTGATCCACCAATGGCTTCTTAAAATGAAGAGGGTTCAGAGGGGCGGTAGCATGGTGGCGAAAACCGCCTCCCGAATGGAAGAGAAGATCGACTGGAACGGTCCCCTCTTCCGTCAACTCTTGACCCTGGCGCAGAGGGAAATCCAGCAAAACCCTTATTACCAGATGGTCAACAACGGGCTCTGCAGGTTCGGCAATGACTACGCCCTCGGTCTGAGATGGCTTAGGCATTTGGGATTTGAGCAGGTCTCCACCAATCCTGTGCTCGCCGCCAGGGCCTATCAAGACGAACCGGGCCTGACCGACCTCCTGTTGGCGGAGGTGAGAGGTTGTCCGGAGGGAAGGCGCTGGTTGTCCCAACCTCGCCGTTACGGAGAGGACATCGCTCTCTACGCCACCCTCCTCTGCCTCTGGGAAAACCTCTACGTCTTCCGTCCCCTCTTCTTCAATCTTCGCGAGACCTCCGGAGGCGGGGTGGTCAGTTTCCAGCTCAATCCCAACGTTGCCCACCAGGTCGAGGAGAGCTTGAGGGATGTCTTCAAGGCATTCTCCCTCGCCTCCGAAAGATTGGCCCTCTACGATCAATACCTTCTGGCGGGGTACCGGATAGACGGCTGGAAAGGGAGGCCCAATCTGGTCATCAAGGTGGCTGCCACCACCGGGGCCGCCCGGGCGATCACTCGCATGATCAACGCCTTTGGCTTTGGATCCAACATTACGGTCGATTTCAGCGTAAGCCAGGAGGCCACCCTCCTCCTCGAGGAGATGGAGGGGATGGCCGAGGCCCTTAAAAAGGGGATCCAACCCACCCAGGTCTATGTGACCAATATGGGCGGACGGCTCGAGAGCCACCTGAGAGAGATCAAACTGGAGGAGCTCTTCCGCGATTTAAAAGAGGCCGTGGGCGAAGAGGAGGCCCTTCGGAGGGTCCTGAAACTCTCCGAGGCCAATGGGACGAAGGAAAAAGTGGCTCAAGGGAGGACCTACGAAGAGAAGGTGATCGCCGCCACCCGGTATGCAAACGGACAGAGGACGATCGACGATCCCATCTATGAGGCCCTCGCACCGATCGCAACCAAAGAGACCCTCCGATCCCTCGAGGAGGCCATCGCAACGGCAGGCACGCTGGTGGCCAGAAGGGTCTGGTTCATCTTCTTTTCGGAACAGAATCGGGAACGCTGGATCGCCTATCTGTCCAAGAAGAAAGGCCTCACCCAAAACCAGGCCCGGCAGATCATGGATCGGATTTATTATCTCCCTGCTTCGAAAAGGAAACCCTTCGACACCCTCTGGACCCTCTCCTCCCGGAATCTCGTCCATACGGAATTTCCGGACCATCAGGAGAACGTGAGAAGGATGGCCGAAGACCCCCATGTCGACCTGATGGAATACCGGGAGTCTATCGCGGACAACATGCCGGCCGGCATCCTCGATGAGCTCAGTCGGATCGAAGACTTCAGAAAGGCCTTCGAACTTAACCGGGAACTGGCGAAGGTCTTCGAAGAGGCTGGCCTCTGCGGAGACTTCGGCCTCGGCGGGCTCGACCCTTCGGAATGGCCGACCTTTGGACCGGTCGTCAAAACCCTCTTTGAATTCAAAAAGGCCTATGATACATTTAAAGAGGAGGTCTCCTGCCTCGTCAAAGGGGCGGGCCGGGAAGGTGGTCGATGCAAGAGGAAAGGAAAACGATGAGTCGAAAGGTTCCGTTCAAGATTGCCATCTGCAACGAACTCTTTCAGGGATGGCCCATCGAAAAGGTCTTCGAATACGCCTCAAAGACGGGGTACGACGGCGTGGAGATCTCTCCCTTCACCCTTGCCGATTCGGTCACCGAGATCTCTCCCAAGCGAAGGAATGCCATCCGGCGTGCGGCCGAAGAGAATGGCGTCGAGATCGTCGGCCTTCATTGGCTGTTGGTCAAGCCCGAAGGCCTTTACATCAACCATCCGGATGAGTTCATCCGGATTCGAACCCAGGAGTACATGGAGGCCCTCATCCACTTCTGCGCCGACATCGGCGGCAAGGTCCTGGTCCACGGATCCCCCCACCAGAGGACGATCCAACCAGGGTGGAATATAAAGGATTCCTGGGATTATGCGGCCGAAACCTTTCGCGTCGTTCTCAAAACCGCCCGACAGCGGAACGTCTTCTACTGTCTTGAACCCCTCTCCCCGCAGCAGACCAACTTCATCAATACCATCGAGGACGCCCTCCGGTTCGTGAGGGAGCTCCGGCACCCCAATTTCAAGATCGTCTTCGACTGCCGGAGCGCGGCCTCGACCGAACGTTCCCTGACCGAGGCCCTCCGAAGGAGTATCGAATCGGGATACCTCCGCCACATCCATGTCAATGATGCCAATGGCCTGGGTCCTGGTTTCGGAGCCATCCGATTTCTGCCCCTATTGAGACTCCTCCTCCAGAAGGGATACAAAGGATACCTCTCGGTCGAGGTCTTCAACTTCGACCACGATCCCCAGACCATTGCCAGCCGAAGCCTTGGATACCTCAAAGGGATATTGGAAGCCCTGACCGAGGGTTAATCGCCTGCCAAAAGAATGAACATTTGGCATCTTCCATGACAAATTTATTCCCTCTTGGATGGCTTATTTTTTTAAAATACCAATAGTTTTAAGAAGTTTAAGAATCATTCATTGATGGTATAAAATTTGCATTTCTTATTAGGGCCCACTTAGGTGTTTCGAAAATGAGGATTACGCCAAAAAATATGGAAGAAATGGTCAAAGACCTGGCCGAAGTCCATGAATCCCATGAACTTCCCAGGATTAAGCCGAAACCTGAGCCGTTCCCTGTCCCGCCGGATCCCAAAACACCCCCATCCCAAGAGAGAGGCCCCACCCTGGAAGTTCAAAACAATCACCTCTTTCCCCTAATGCTCGAATTGATCGATCGCGTCCGGGGAAGCCTTGCTGCCATGAAAACCCTGGCCTTCTACTCCCGGGAGAATTTCAAGAACCCTGAACTGGGCGAATACTTCTATCGGGTCGTCTCGGATGACATCGAAAAGACGATCTCCCTCCTCGACTGTTTCTGTGACTACGTCAACGTGAACACGCCGGTCAAAAAATCGGATACGATTCGGAAATTGATCGAAGAAATTCTGTCGGAAAACCAGCAAGAACTGGAGGGCAAACAGATTAAGATCATTCGGAAGCAGTTCGACCCTGAATTGCCCGAGACCACCCTGACCGATGAGCAGCTGAGGTTCATCTTCAACTCGATCTTTCAGTACCTTCTCTTCTCCATCACCGAGAGAGGAAGGATCGGCATCATGACCCGATCGATCGATCCCGAGGATTGGACCGGTCAGCAGAAGGCGCTTTTACAGAAAAATCAAAAATATATTGAGGTGCTCATCGTTTTTACCCAACTGAACGTGACCAGAGAGAGCATTGACCTTCTTCCTCCACTATCCCCAGAGGACCAAGAAAAGCGAATGGATATCTTCCTCCAACTGGTGAAAAGGACCCTCGAGAAGAACCGGGGGACGATGGAGTCCCAATGGGACCCGGAAAAAAGGATGACGATCATCTCCATCGTCTTACCGATAGAAAGGCGAAATGTCTTTCAATTTTTGTCACCCCAAGACCGGTTGAAGAAGATAGAGAGAAAAGAATAAGGAGGGAACCCCCTTCCCGCGGTAAGGAGAAAGGAGTTGGCCTCGATGAAGGATTTTGACAACCATATCAGTTTTGAAAGGTGGTCGGAAATGATGGCCAGGGACATCTACGTCTATGAGGAAGATAAACCCCGATCCCTTGCTAAACTCTTTGAGATGTTTGGCGATGATTTTGAAGAGGACGAGTCCACCTTCGCCCAGGCCGATCAGAAGACCTCCTCTCGGTCAACGAAAGCTTTTTGAGAGCTCCTCGGCCACATGAATCCCACTGAGGAATTCCCCTTCCATCCCTAATTGGGGATAGTTCACCCTCCCTGAAACATAGACGCTCCTTGAGATCTTGATCGGCACGATCCCTTCCCACCATCGGAAATGGGAGGGCTTTCCGTAGATATAATGAGGATAGGACCAGCAATCGCCCTGCTCTTCGATCCACCGACGGTCGATAAACTCCAAAGAATCCTCAAGGAAGGGAAAGAGACGGTTCAAATGAGCGATCACCCCTGTCTCGAGTTCGGAAATCGGCCTCCTCCCGCTCTCATCGAAAGGCATCAGGGCTTCGGCGGTGAGGCCAATTTTCCCTTCAGGGGCTGAGGCCTCCTCTCCCAGCCGGCCCAAGCGGAGGAAGAGGAGGTTTCCTCCCTCGAGAGGTTTTTCCGGGTCAAGTAGGGAGACGAGCTGGCCTCCCATGCCAACGGGAACCACCCTTTTACGAATGCCCGCGCAAAAGGGAATGACTTTGTAGCGGGGCCGAATCCTTCCCCTCCACTTGAAAAGGAAGTCTCTCTTCTTCCCAAATAGGTTTGAGAAGGAATGGGGAGGAGTATTGATGACGAAACGTTGGCACTGGAGGGGACCCCTTCCTTCTTTCAGGTAGACCCTTACCTCCCCTCGCCACCTCACCTCCACCCTTTCGACCTCATCGGTCTCCTGGATGAGGCCTCCGTTGTGGAGAAGGGTGTGAAGGAGACCTCGCTCCACTCGGCCGAGATCCACCTGGACCCTTGGTCCCGTCTCTCCATATTCGATCAGGCGGGCAAGGAGGGGGAGCGGATAAGAATCCAAATACAGATAGCTCCGCGAGAGGGCCTGGAGTTGAAGGACGGTTTCAAATTCCTTCGAAAGAGGAGGGAGGCAATCGTCGACCCTCCTTGCCCTGAGGAATCGATCCAATGGGAAGGCCCTGTTGAAAAAGGAAGGAGGGGCAAAGGGGAACGGATCCTGCCTTCTCCGCTCTAAGGCTTCATAGAAAGCCTCGATTGGACCGAGCTCCTTGGGGAATTCTCTCTGCCATTCCTTTCGCAAAAGGGTACGATCCCGATATAGGTCGATTCGGGCCTCGGGTAAAAGGACCTGAAACGCGACGGATCTCTTCAGCCCCGCCCCTGCCTCTCGATACCCGGGTCCTTGCTCGGGGAAGGGGATTTTCCTTAACAGGTCTATGGGAATGGTTTCGTCCAAGGGGGTAGAAAAAAAAACGAACCGGTATCCCTCCCTCTCGTAGTAGGGACGGTATCGTCTCTCTTTGAGCAAGACAATCTTCCTTCCCTCCTTGGCGAGGAGGCTTGCGGCAATCAGACCGCTCAACCCGTCGCCCAAGAAGATGACATCGAAGTCGGTCCCGGGTGAAATCATGAACACCCCAAAGGCAAGGATTAGACATATTCAATGGGAGGTTCTCCTGGATCCGCTTTCACGATCTCTCCGATCAGAAAGGCCTTTTCCCCTAAGGCGCGAAGTCTTCCCAGAATCTTATCGGCCTCATCCCGGGGGACGACGAGAACCATCCCGATTCCGTTGTTGAAGGTCCGAAACATCTCCTCCTCTTCGATTTTTCCCATCGCCTTCAGAAAGGGGAAGATGGGCGGAACTTCCCATGCCCCCTTTCGCACGATCGCCTTATATCCAGGGGGGAGGATCCTCGGCAGATTTCCCGTGATCCCTCCCCCGGTGATGTGGGCTATCCCCGACACCTCAAAGGTGTCAACGAGATTTAGAATCGTCTTGACATAGATCCGGGTGGGCCGGAGCAGTTCCACCCCCAATACCTCTCCGATTTCGTCCACTCTTTGGCGGAGATCCATACGGTGATGTTCCAGAAGGATTTTCCTCACCAGAGAGTAGCCGTTGCTATGGAGACCGCTCGAGGCGATGCCGATCAACTGGTCTTCTGCGGTCACTCTCGATCCATCGATCAGACGGTCGGCTTCGGCGATACCTACGGTAAACCCCGCCAGGTCATATTCTCCCTCCTGATAAAATCCAGGCATCTCTGCGGTCTCGCCACCGATAAGGGAGCATTCCGCTTCCCGGCATCCCCGCACGATGCCGCCGACCACCTGGACCGCCTTCTCCGGATCGAGCTTCGAGGTGGCCAGGTAGTCGAGAAGGAAGAGGGGCTTGGCGCCACAGACGACGATGTCATTGACACACATGGCCACCAAATCGATGCCCACGGTATCATGTCGGTCCATCAGAAAGGCAATCTTTAACTTCGTTCCGACGCCATCGGTGGAAGAGACCAAGACGGGCCGTTTAAAGGAGGAAAGGTCGAGGGAGACGCACCCGGCAAAACCCCCGACCTTCGTCAGGACCCCAGGCCGGAAAGTCGATTCGACCATGCCTTGAATGGCCCTGACAAAGGCTTCCCCCCTCTCGATATCCACGCCCGAATCTTTGTACGTAAAGGAATCCATCTCCGTCTCCTCTCCCCTCGTTCTTGCCAATCCCACCGGTCCGTTCCATGAGGAGAAATCGCAACGGCCTCTTCCAATCTTAATCGATCAAAAATGAAATTGACAAGGCGATCCGTATCTGCTAAGGTTTAAAAAAATTCAGGAGGGGATATGACACCCAAAAACCGAACTCTTTGGTTCCTCATCCTCCTCGTCACTTTCTTAACCTTCGCCACAAGCCCTGCGCTCTCGGCGGGGGATCAGTGGAAAAGTGACGATCCGTCCACACACCAATGGAGCATGCTTGACCTCCTGGTGGCCAGGCCCATGGGCGTGTTGGGCTCGTTGGTTGGGGTGGGGCTCTTCATCACGAGCCTTCCCTTCACCATCTCCGTGGATGTGTTCTCTAAAATCCAACATCAGCCCTCCTCGGCCATCAAGGATGCGGCGACGATGTTTATCCTCGAACCGTTGAAATTCTCCTTCACTCGGGAATTTCCCGACGAAAACATGTAAGTTCCGCCCTCACCAGATTTCGCGGACCTTTTCTTCTTCTTTCAGCTTTCGATGGCAGAAAGGGCAGGGTTTCCCTTCTTTGATGAGGATTTCTTTCATCATCTCAATCAGCTCATGATCCTCTAAAATCTGTTTGACGATGTGAGGATGGGGTTTCCTGTCATATTTCCGATAAGGAAAACTGCTTTTACCACCCATGGCGATCCTCCCTTCCAGGCGTCGTGGGACCTCTTTTCTTGGACGGCCTCCGATGGCCCTGGGGGTCCTGGTTCACCCGATTAACCCTGAAAGGACCCCCCTTTTTATGTCGGAGTTCAACGCTTCCTGAAATCGATTTCACCCTTTTTGAAACCCTCTCATCTTATTATAACCTATGGAACAAACTCGGAGTGGCCCTGGCCAGGCCTCTTGGGGCTTAAACCGCTCCCAGCACAAACCGTCCCATCATTCTGGATCTGCCATAGGATGAAGAGGGAAGGACTACTGGGTCAGGGTATAGAGAAAGTCTTTCAAGCGTTGCAAATGGTCAGGAGAGATGTCCACAAACTTTAACCCGGTTCGGTAATCGCCCCAGTCCTTCTCGAGATGAAGATCGATCCACACAACCTCCCCGATTATCTCCACCACATTCATGTGGGCCCCGTAATGAAAAAAGAGCTTTAAGGCGAGTTGTTGCCCGATCTTCATCTTCTCGGGGAGGTAGACCAACAATCCTCCCTCGCTCGCATTGAGGGCCCGTCCCGTCCGGGTCGATGAGGAATTGAGGGTTTGATATTCGATCGGAAGATCGATGGAAAACCGGGGATACTTCCTCCTCTCAAGATTCGCAATCCCAATCCGCCCCTTCCCTTCCTGTTTCTCACCTGCCCCCGCCTCCATCCCTAACCCCTTCTTTTTGTCATGCCTCCTCAAGGGCATGATGGTTCTCTAAAAGTTCTCTCAATTTTTGGTAGTCGCTGTTTTGCATCCGAAGAAACTTCAACCCGTATTTGTAACCCTTCCAATCTTCCTCCCAATGGAGGTCCTTCCAGACGATCTCGGCCAAGACCTCGAAATTGGCCAGTTCAAACCCTTTGGGAAAAAGGACGGCGACGTTCAATTTCGTGCCAATCGATAGGTTTTTCACCGATTGAATGAGCAGGCCCAATTCGCTCGCATTGAGGGTTAGCCCTCCGTAAAGGGAGGGGCCCTGGGTCATCTGGTATTCGAGGGGTAAATGGAGAGGCCTTCGTTTCGCTTTCCGGCGATCCCTCACACCTTTCAATCCTTCCACGGAATGCCTCCGATCATCTAAAGGGGTTTCCATACCATGCCCTTCTCTGCAGGGTCGATATCGGTAAAATGTTTCGGACAAAAATGGACCATGGGACAAGGGGAACACAACGGCTGGGTGGGCAAACAGAAACCTTCTGGGGCACCGATTCGTTTCAACGGGTCCTCGATCTTCAAAGGGTCTTCTGGAAAAACAATCCGGGCGAAGGCCTGGATCTTCTTGTCTCCCATCGAACCCTTCCCTTGGTATAGGTCAAAGAGTGGATGGACCACGCCTAATCGGGCGGCCACGCGAAAGAGCCCCTCTTGAACATCAACCTCCAGATCCGAAATATCCGGGACGATTTCGGGAGCTTCGTCATGGAGGAGCCGGATGACCCAACGGCTGTTCGAACCCGTCATATGGGGAATGGTGCGGATCAGACGATCCAGGTCCGTGGTCTTCCATCCTTCCCTTTCCAAGATCCGATTGGCCACCTCCTTAAGCCTGGGGATGGCTCGAATATAGAGTTCTCTCCACACCTCCGGTGGAAAGAAGAGGTCTCCCTGCAGAACAGGGATGTCTTTTTCTGAAATCTCCTCTTGAAGGGTCGGTGGGAAGACCTTTTGAGTATTATCGAGAGCCACCGAGGTGAGATGGGATTGGTTGAAGCGTGCGTAGATCAAGGCGGCCAAGAGAAACCCTCGGATCTGGCCCCGATCCTTCTCTCTTGGAAGAGTTCGGTACCACGAAAGGAACGGATCTTTGGAACGTGGATCCATCTCCTCAACGGTCCGACGAAAGGCCTCGAGCCAGGGATAGGTCGATGATTCTCCGGGTTCGAGAAGCTTAAGGTCAGAGAGGCTTTCGGCGCTCCCCTTTCCATCGATCCTGACCGGGGTCTGGAAAGGTCCCTCCATCTCTTCTTCGGTCACATCCAGGCGAAGCTCTTCTTTTTGATGCCCTTCCAACCGACCGGAATCCTCCCTGGGAATCGGTCCCTCCCCAGGGGATTCGACGAGGATCTCCTCCTCCCGTCGATCTTGGCTTGGAGCGGAATAGAGGTCTTCCTTCTTTTCCTCTTCGCTCCATTCGGCCTGGAAGATGTCCGGCCCCATTTCCGAGACCTCCTTCGCCTCCTCAACCCCTTTCTCTCGATCCTCTTGGGCGGCCATCGGTTTAGGGATCGTGAATGGCACCTCGACCCAGTCCCTCCTCTTTCGAGAATCCTTCACGGAGAGAAGGCTTCCCGAAGCGGTCTTGAAGGCCAGACCAAATGTCTTGACCGGAAGATCTCTTTCGAAAAGGGCTTTAAACGGCGCCGAGGCGTTCAAAGGTAGGGGGTCAAAGGGAAGCGGGATCTCTTCGAATGCGAGCAGCTCGTGATGTTCATCCAGGGCTTGGATCAGCGCCCAAACCTCGTTCAGTTCTTTGGGAGAAATGTTCTTGACCTTCCCGAGGACTTGCCAGTAGCCCTCGGAGGTCCTTCGGACCATCGCCGATTCGAGCGCCAAGGCGCCATTCCCTTCGGGGTGGGGCTCAAGAGCGATAGGGCATAGGGACCGCCGCCTCTCGATAGAAACGGAAGCCCCGAATTGCTCGAGAGCCTTGGCCAGTCGCTCAGCCTTTTTAAAAGGGATGTCTTTTTTAATAACGATCGGGCTACGTTGCGCGATGTTGATTAACTGTTGAAGAGGGAGTCCGTATTTTTCCGAAAATCGACTGCAGAAAGAGAGTCTCTCCTCTTCTGAGTTCTGCCCGATCCCCTCAAGAATCACCCGATAGAGCTTCTCTTCCATTTTTTCGGTTCTCTCACTTCATCTGATGGCCTCTTGGACAAACCGTCCCTAAAAGCTACGCGATCTTCGGGATGGAGAAGACAATCCTTAATTCTATTAATTTTTAAAAAAAGTCAAGTCAATTTTTGGGATCCACGAAGACCGGGGGGAAAACTTGAAGACCTTTAGGAAGGGAGGCGCGGTTTCGGGACTGGGCTATTTCCCGATCTCCTTGAGCAATTGGATCAAGCGATTGTAATCCGCCTCTTCGATGTGGACGAACTGGAGGCCATAACGATATTCTCCATAGCTCTCCCTGGCAGCAAAATCAGACCACACGATTTTGGCCACCGCCTTGATCGTGTTGAACTCCAAGCCCTGGACGTAAAGAATCTCTATTTTAAGGAGCTCACCGATCGCCAACCGCTGGGGTAAATACACCAGAAGTCCACCCTCGCTCACATTGGCGACCATTCCTCCGTAGGTTTCCTTTTCTTCGATCCGCGAGTAATCGAGGGGGAACTCCGCGGCATACCGGGGGTGTTTCCTCTTCTCAACGGCAAAGACCCCCATTCTTTTTTCTGGGTTTGTTCTGTTGTTCATGACCATAAATTGTGCATATTCAATGCCATCTACAGGAAATGGGGTTTGCAAATGAGATTTAGAGTCTAATTTGGTCATTTTTTTGCCAAGGCGGTATCTTTATTTGCGGTTTTTTGTAAAAATAAGAATTTGCAAAAAAAATACCAAATATATAAAATTTTTTATTTTTGTGAACATTAAAAAAATGTCTGTAAATTCAATTGGTTATTAAATTACCTATCCAATGCCTATGAAAAAATTTTTTCACTTGACCCATTCGGCCTTGGCTTTATAGAATTCTGCCTCCTCCGGGATCTTTTTCTCCAACATCATTTTGGCCTCTTCGGTCAAGCTCCTGTAATGATCCATCTCTTGTTTGATCCTGTCCCTTTCTTGCCGGATCTGTTGCCTCGCGATGGTAGTCTTCGCATCGTTGAATTTTTCGGTAAGCTCGTTATATTTGACTCTCAATTCCTCCAATTTTTCTTGGGCCGATTTCAACCGCTTCCTCCATTCTTCGACTCGGTTTCTCCAGTATTCTTCACCCCTTCCCAACCGGTCCTTATAAGGCTCGCCCTTGCTCTCTCTCGGGGAGGCCTCCCCTGATCTGAGCGCGGGCCTTTCTTCCTTCACCCCGACTTCATCTGCCTTTGACCGGTATTTTTCGGGGACATTGGTTGGGTCGTCGGTAAAATGGACCACCCCTTTCTCGTCTACCCATTTATAGATCTGGCCATAACTCACTTTGGTTATGCCGATTATGAGGAGAAAAAGGAGTAATTTTTTCATCGGCCTCATTTCAGCAAATTTTATGCCACTTTTTTATTTTTCCATTGATATTTTCGAGGATATCTTTTATAATATATCTGCCGGTACATCAAACCATATCACCTCCTATTTCACCCCCATTTGGTGTACTGGCGGGGATCAGTTATGGCCCTCCTCTAACTGATCCCTTTTTATTTTTCACGAAAAATTTCCGTTTCTATAAAACAATCCCAACCATAAATCAACCCCAAAAAATTTAAAAGTGGATTGATATCGATCTGTTTCAATCGGTTTTCACAATTTTTGTTCATACCCTGTTGAAAACCGGAGCTCTTCCCCCCGGCAGATGCCTTTTGGCCTTAGGATTTATCATTTCGCCTATTTTTTGGGCATCAAAAATCCTTTGATTTTTGCTTTGTTGGAAAATTCTTGGATGGGGATTGGGGCGATGGCCCTTCTACCGGTTTTTCTCGAGGGGGTTGAAATACTCCCGAATCCTGCCCAGCACGATATGGGGGATGTCCTCCTTCTTTTTTACGAGGAAGAGGCTGATGTTCTTTTTCTTTTCGACGGCCTTCCCAAAGCGTGAGGCGTAGGGATTTTCACCGATATGCACAGCGGTCACCCGGTTTTGGATCTTTCCAAAAAAACTGATCAACGATTCCAGATTGGTGATCTTCATGTCCGTGATGATAAAGAGATCGGGTTCCTTTTTCCTTTTGATCAACGGAAGGATGTCCTCCAGGTCAAGCGCCGTCCCCCCGCCGAAATATTTACACAAGGCCCGGTAAATCTCCTGACGATTGGTTGTATAATCGAGGATCTCCCGCCCTCCCATGGGTGCATCGCTGAAATTGTACACGGCCACCTTCGAATTGTTCTTGAGATAGGCATTGGTGACACAAGCCGCTCCCAGAACGGCATAGGAGAGGTTTTTTCGAGGGTTGATCATGCTTCCAGACGAATCGATGATGATGAGGCAGTCTGGTGTGCCCTCCATCCTCCCTCGACCCACCCCCTCTTTCTTCTTCCAGGTCTGGGTGATCCCGGGCATAATTTTCCCGAAGCTGGTCCAGATGTCGATATCCTGGAACGGGGCCCCCACCTCCCAAGGGGCATGGGAATGGGGGTGGAGAACACCCGATGATTCGAGAGGAAGTTTTTTAAGGGGGATGGAATAATTCTCGGCCAGTTTCATGTAAAAAAGAATATCGGCATCGATGGCCGTTCCCTTGCCACGCCCCATGCCCCCTTCCATTCCGTATCCTACTTCTTTCAGCTCTGAGGAGAAATCTTCGACCACCTCTCTGAATTCCGAGAGGACCATGGTTTTTTGAGCGTAATCCCTCAACCCCTGATCGATCTCCTCATAGGTATAGTGGTTCAAGTCATGCTCTCCCAGGGGGTTGGAATCCCCCTTCCCTCCGCCGGACTCCTTCCTTTGCTGCTCCATGACGAGAAGGGGTTTGATCGACCGGGCAAACTTCCGGATGCTTTCCATCCATCGGGACCGGTCCAGATAGGGGATTCTCGCAAGCCTCCGGATGACCTCCTCGTGGGCTTTCTTGGAGGTGGAGATGCCCAGATCGACCCCCCAGATTTTTTGGTAGACCGAGGCGATCACCTCCTCCACCGGGCCTTTTTTTAAGTTTCGATACAGTTCGGGGATGTCGGTCGGACGTTTCTTGACACAATGGGTGTCGGCGATCATATCGATAAAATGGGCGGCGGCCCGTTTAGCAATCTCCTTGTCGCCCATCACTTTCTTGGCCTCTGCGTAAAGGGAGAGGTGAGTTTGAAAATCCCATGGGCAGAAGGTATAGTGAGTGATCCCGTGGTCCAGGAGGGCCTCGATCAGCACCTCCTCATCCATCTTCCCCTTCATGGTCGTGACGAAGGCGGGATTGATGGTCAGCTGCTTCTCTTTCATCTCCAAGCCGACCCTATCGTTCCCCTCGTTGCCTTCGCCACCTTTGTCCTCGATCTTCCCCACCTTCGGCATGGGGATCTCGGGATAGAGGTGCTTTCTCCGGAGCCTGGGCCACATTTCTTCAATGAGGGCTTGGATCCTTTCCTCTTCCATCCTTCCTCTCACCCTTTAGTAATATTGGTTGGGGAATCGGGCCTTTCCTGGGTAGACGAGCCGATCCCTCTCGTATATTTTCCCCTCGACGATATTCCCGAGCCCCCTCACTCTCCCTTCCGCATAGATCTCGCCACCC
The DNA here is from genome assembly GCA_026415035.1 of Thermodesulfobacteriota bacterium. Lineage (NCBI taxonomy): Bacteria > Pseudomonadati > Thermodesulfobacteriota > Thermodesulfobacteriota bacterium. The sequence continues at coordinate 216,978 of JAOAHX010000001.1, forward strand.
ATCATCCATTCGCCGGTATGAAGACCGATATTCTTTCGGACAAGAATCTTTCCGGAGCGCATCCCCGCCCCGGTCCAATTCTTTGTATTTCCTTCGATGATCAACTCGCCCCCCTCGAGGCCGATCCCGGTAAAATCGCCGGTATCGCCCTCGATGATCAATCGCTTCCCTTTGGGAAGACGGAATCCGATGAGGTTGATCTCCGTCTTGAGCTCCGAAAGTTTCAATACGATCTCCTCCTCCTTCGCATAATTGCAGAGGGCGGAGATGTAGATCCCGGCCGGTCCCGGAATCAGGTAGGGGCCCTTCTGGGGGCTCTCGAGGGCGAAACAGAAGTCTTCGATGTCCTCGGCCGTATAATCGATCTCCTTCACATATTTCTCTGCCACCTCATAGGCTCGAATGATTGTATTGTACTGGACCATCCAGACCAGTTCCTTCGCCTCTTCTTCGAGAAGCTTTTCGTAGCCCTGGCGGATCTGATTCATGGTCGCCTCGGTCGTCTGAACGATCCGGTCCAGAGGGATCTCTTTCGGTTGATAAGTATAGGTCGTAAATTCCTCAAAAGGATTGAGGAGTCGCCGTAGTCCCTGTCCGAGAGAGAGATTCACGGAATCGTCACGGTCCATAAGGCCCCCGATCAGGGCTGGATCTTCCGGTGGCGGAGATCCTTCTTGATTTCAGCATAGATGGGGTGGTCCCCTTCCAGCGGCTCCAAAGACTCCCCCTGAAAAATCTTGGACCCCAAGGCCAGGGCATCCTTCAAGTGCTCGCTCTGCTCCCTGTAGCGCTGAGAAACGATCCTCACCGCTTCCTTGGCGAGGAAGATCTGGAAGGGATCATCCCGCTTGGTCTTCTCCTTCTGGGAGAGCACCTCCTCTTTCCATTGAATCCGATGGGAGAGGGCAAAGGGGGTGATGGCTTTGACATGTTCGAGGTCGATTTCCGAATCGCCCAAAAACCAAGCCAACCCCTGGGAATAGAGCTTGATCGAGGCGGGGAGACGGTTGGAGGCGCAATTTTTGATTTGGTGGCAGAGATAGCCCGTATAGTGGCATCCTTCCTCACAATGTTCGACGATCCTCTTCTGTCCGTAGCGATCACAGAAGGAGAGCTCGGCCAGCAGCATCCGGGTGAAGGCACTTGCATCCAAATCCCACTCCAGACGGCTCATCTCGGCCCGGATCCGGTCGCGGTCCTCCCGCCGTAGCGGCGCGATCCCCAGGGCCTCTCGGAGGTAATCCCCGAACATGTTGCAGGCCTCCTCCAGCTTTGGGAGTTTCTTCTCATAGGCGACCTTCGACTTCAGGATGCGATGGAACTCCTTCTCAAATTTGGGATGCCGGAGGATCTGATCCTTCTCCTTCAATTTGCCGATGGAAAAGGAGAGGTTGGGACCGGGATATCGAGATTCCACGATCACGTCGAACCGATCCACGAGGGGGGCGATGATCGTATTCGTGCCCCCGTCCTGATAGTTGGCCGTGGCAAAGAGGCAATACTCTTCGTTGATGATCATCTCGTTCAGATATTCCCAGTTTCCACGGTCGACGCCATCGAGGATCATGCTCTGTTTGGTCTCGGGAAGGCGGTTGATCTCGTCCACGATCTTGACCGGCACCTGGGAGAAATTGGACCAGACCACATCCTCCTCCCCCCGGTTCAGTTTCCCGAGGTCGGGTCTTCCGATGATCTTCTCTTCGGTCTGTTCGGGATGGCCCGAGACCTCGCTTCCCCAGATCACCCCGAGGGGATACTGGTAGATCAAGGAGCAAACAAACTCGGCCGAGGTCGTTTTGCCCAACCCTGGCTCTCCGATGATCAACTCCTTCCCCCTGACGAGACCGGTCAAAAGGCTCAAAAGGATGGTGGAGTTATACCACTCCCCTTTGATTTCCACATCGGGGCGGTTGAAATAGAGATGGTCGCTGATAAATTCATAAATGGTCTTGACCTGTTGTTGATAGCCATTCTTTTCCACGTTCGAACCCTCTTTTTCCCTCAAGTTAAAACACCTAAAAATATCATAACACGGTCGCTCGTCGAAAGACAAATCGGAGATCAGAGATTGGTCTCGTAGGAGGTGAACCAGGCGCCGGAGGTGAGGGCCCTCCTGGCCGCCTGGCTCAGTGGGCGGTCGTGTCGATGGTCGAGGGCATAGACCCGGCAGATGGCCACCTTGGCTGGGATATACTGGAAGAGGGTCCGGAGGGGTTCTTTTGAGACCCTTCGGCTGGCTGGGTCGTAGATCAACAGGGTGGTTCCGGCCGTGTCGTGCCAGGGGTTGAGGGGTCGGGGATCATGGTAGGCCATGTCGACATGAAACTCCACCTTTCTCAGGGAACCGGGCAGAAACCGTTCGATCCTCCTCTTCACCTCTTCCGGCGTCAGGAAGGTAGCATGACCGACCTCCATCTCCTGAAGGGTCAACCTCTCTTCGAAAACGCTCCTCCATTTCAGCTTCCTCGAAAGGATCTCCGCCCACTTCTCTCCCAATCTCCTCTCCTTTTGAGAGGTCGACCGCTTCCACTCCGCCACCCGTTCCATGAGGAACCAGTCCGTGAGGGTGAGATATTGGTCGATCTCCTCTAAGGGGTGGAAGGGGCAGAGGATCTCCATCGACTCCCGGAAGATCTCCTGGAGCTGAAGGTCGATCGAACGCGTCGTCCGATGATAGTAGACATTGGAATAGAGATAGAGTCGGGCATTGAGGAACATGGCCAGGGCATCCATCCCTTTCTGGTCCAGGACCAATCCCTCTTTCTTGAAGGAGGTGTAGTAGAGCAGGCGCCTCCAGTCGATCGGACCGATGGAGACCCCGGTCATATAGGCATCCCGAAGGACGTAATCGATGTTGTCGCAGGTGTAGATCCCCCTGAAAAGGTGTTGGAGGAATTGGAGCCATTTGGGTTGGTTTCGTCCCCCGGGTGGAGAAGGTCTTTTGATGAGAAAGGCCACCTGTTCAGGGTCGAGGGTCTCGGTCGATCGGAAGGGGCCGCTCAGGCTCCTCCGGATCTTTTTAATAAGAGGGCCGACCTTCTCCCGAATCAGGTGTTGTCCGATCTCCTCATGGTTCGTTTGAAACCGAACGAGGTACTGTTCGTCGAAAAAATGGCAGAAAGGGCCATGGCCGACGTCGTGAAGGAGGCCCGCCACCCTCAGAAGGCATTCCAGATAGGGGAAAGAAGGAAGTTCGGACCGAAACACTTCGAAGAGGGAAGGGTAGAGATGCTGGGCAAAAAGCCCTGCCAGGTGCATCGTCCCAAGGGAGTGTTGAAAACGGGTATGTTCTGCGGAAGGAAAGACCCAACGAGCGCTCTGAAGCTGAAAGATGCGCCGCAGCCGCTGGACAGGGGGAGAGTCGATGAGGTCCCTTTCCGTCTTTTCGCCCGGAACCCGGTCGGTCATCACGATATAATGATAGATGGGATCAGCGATCAGGCTGGTCCACTGACCTTCGGGAGCCTTCCCCCTCCTATTTTTATCGTCCCTCATTGGGTTTCTTGAGCAGGCCGGGGCTGCCTCTCTCTGGCCTGTTTAAATTTGACCTTTCCGGCCGCGATCTCCCGGAGGGCGGTGACGATCGGCCGGTTCTCTGTCTCGATGAGCGGTTTCGCCCCCTTCATCAGCATCTTGGCTCGTTTGGCAGTGAGGATGACCAGATCAAACCGGCTCTCCACCTCTTTCAAGCAGTCTTCCACCGTGACTCTCGCCATAAGGATCCTCCTTTTTTCGTCTCTCTTCAACCATGATCGACTTCAGACGTTTTACCGCATCCTCGATCCGGTCGTTGACGAGGAGATGATCATACCAGTGGGCCTCCTTGAGATCCTCCTTCGCATGGGCGAGGCGAAATTGGATGGTCTCATGGGAGTCCAGTCCCCTGCCCACCAATCTCTCCCGGAGGACCTCAAGGGACGGGGGGAGGACGAAGATCAGGACCGCGTTTCGCAGTTTGGCTTTCGCCTGCCTGGCCCCCTGCGGATCGATGTCGAGGATCAGATCGATCCCTTCCTCCCTCAGGGCCTCTTCCTGGATCCGCGCGGTTCCGTAATAGTGGCCCAGCACTTCCGCCCATTCTAAAAATTGATCCCCCTCGATCATCTTCCGAAAGACCTCTGGGGTGACGAAGTGATAATCGACCCCCTCTCGCTCATTGGCCCTCGGAGGTCTCGTCGTGTAAGAAACAGAAAACCGGAGGCCCGGAAGCTCCTCCAGGACCCTTCGGATCAGGGTCGTCTTGCCGGCCCCGGAGGGGGCCGAGAGGATGAAGACCAACCCCCTTCCTTTCCCTTGATCGAGACCCTCTGGCTCCTGTCCCATCTTCTCCCTCTTTCAGGCTTGGCGGATTCGCCTACTCGACATTCTGAACCTGCTCCCGGATCTTTTCCAGCTCGCTTTTGATCTCGACCACCCGTTGAGACATATAGGCGTCGCTTGCTTTGGAGCTGATCGTGTTGACCTCCCGATGGATCTCCTGGAGCAAAAAGTCCATCTTCCTTCCCACGGCCTCCCGCTCCTCGAAGAGGCTGGCGAGCTGTTGAAGATGGCTCTTGGTCCTGACGATCTCCTCGGTGACATCGAGCCGCTCCGTCAACAGGGCGATCTCCTGCTGGAACCGGAGCGGGTCGACCTCCACCCCTTGGAGAAGCCCCTTCAGCCTCTCCCGAAACCTCTCCTGGTAGGCTTCGAGATGGGAAGGGAGGCGGGTTTCGATCGCCTCGAGGTGATGTTGAATCTGGGACAATCGTATCCGGAGATCTCTTGCAAGAGCCTCTCCTTCTGCCCGTCTCATCTCGTCCAGGCCGTCGAGAGATCTCTGGAGGATCGGGAGCATCTCCCTCCAGTAAGGCTCCACCTCTCCGGATTCTTCCTTGGCCACGATCACGTCTTTGGCCCCCGCCAACAACTCCAGCGTAATCTCCCCTTGAAGATGGAATCTCTCCTTTAATTCGAGGAGGGCCCGGACATACTGATCGGCGAGCTCCGTGTCGATTTGGAGTCGGATCTTCTCATCTGCCGTGGCCTCCAATTTTACCGAGAGATCGATCCTCCCTCGAGAGGCCCGGGACCGGATGAGCTCTCGGATCCTTGGTTCAAAGACGCTCAGCCGTTTCGGAAGTTTGAGGTTGATGTCGCTGTAACGGTGGTTGACGGAACGGACCTCCACCGTCAGCCTCCCCAGCGTCGTCTCCCCTTCCCCTTTTCCATAGCCGGTCATCGACCTCAGCATCTTCGCCCTTGAGTCTCCCTGAGTTTCAGAAGATAACGTTTACGGATCTGGTTGAACATTTGGAGGGTCTGTTCCTGCCGGTAATCCGGATAGGTCCATTCCAGGGGTTGGAACGACCCCTTCCTGTAGATGAGCGTCAAGTCGGCGTAGATTCCCTTGGAAAGATAGGGCCGATGGGCATACCCCTTCGTCGTCGCCAGAACGATGTGCTCGAGGCAGAGGTATCCGGGATCGATATTGACCTGCCTACGTCCCTCGACCGTGGACCATCTCGCCTCTATCCGATTCGTATTCAATTTGATCTCGGGCAAGGACTCCCTGGGAATGAGGGAGGCGAAGGTGACGAAATGGCGAAACAGGCCGGTTCCCATTTCCCTGGCATAGTAGTCGGTGAAATCGAAAGGCAGTCTCTCGCTCATCCAATCGATCGCTCCGTACTCCTGTTGCAAGTCCTCCAAGGCCTTACCCAAAATGGATTCTGCGTTGAAAATCACGCTCATAAATAGGGTCACCGGCAGGGGCGTTCTCGGCTCTCCCAAGGTTCACCCCTTCTTCAGGTAGATGAAAAATTCCTTATTCCCCTTGGGTCCCAGAAGGGGGGATTCGACCACGCCGAGGACCTCCAGCCCGAGGTCTCGACAGTGCCCGGCGATCCGCTCGATCACCTTCTGATGGAGGCGAGGGTCGCGAACCACCCCTCCCTTCCCGACCTCCCCCTTTCCCACCTCAAATTGGGGTTTGATGAGGCAGAGAATCCGTCCCCGGGGTTGAAGGAACTGGAGGAGGTGAGAAAGAAACTTCTCCACAGAGATAAAGGAGGTGTCGATCAGGATCAGATCGATCGGCTCGGGGATCTCCTCCCTCTTGAGGTAGCGGACGTTTCGCCTTTCTAAATTCACCACCCTCGGATCTTGTCGAAGGGTCCAGGCGAGCTGCCCATATCCCACATCGACGGCATAGACCTTTTTGGCCCCTTCCTTCAGAATGCAATCGGTAAACCCTCCGGTGGAGGCCCCGACATCCATGACGACCCATCCGGTGGGATCGATCTGGAAGGCCTCGACCGCCCCTTTCAACTTCCTCCCCCCCCGGCTCACATAAGGCCCCTCCTCCCCGAGAAGCCTGATCTCCGCCTCGCGCCGAACCCAGGCCCCAGGCTTATCGACGACGGTTTCCCCGACGAGCACTCTCCCTTCCATGATCAGGGCCCTGGCCTTTTCACGGGTCGAGGCCAGGCCGCGCTCGAGGAGGAGTTTGTCGAGCCTTTCCCTTCCCGTCACCCCTCGACCATCGCCTTGGCCTCGCGGAAGATCCCCTTCTCATCGAGTCCATACTTTTCTCTAAGGAGCGATTGAGGGCCGTGCTCGATGAAACGGTCTGGAAGCCCCAACCGCTTCACCGGGATGGAGAGAAGCCCCTGTTCTTGTAAAAGTTCGAGGACCGCGCTTCCGAACCCTCCCATCAATACGTTCTCTTCGATGGTGAGGATCCGCTTGACCTTTTTAGCCCAGTGGCAGAGGAGATCGGCATCGAGGGGCTTGAGAAAGCGGCTGTTCAAGACGGCCGCCTCGATGCCCACCTCTTCGAGCCGTTTTGCCGCCTCCAGGGAGGGATGGACCGTCGAGCCGATGGCCACGAGGAGGATGTCCTTCCCCTCACGGAGTATCTCCCCTCGCCCGATCTCGAGAGATCGAAGGGGTTCCCTCCTTTGGACCCCAAGCCCCCTTGACCGGGGATAACGAAGGGCGACCGGAGAGGGACAGCTGATGGCCGTTTTTATCATGTGTCGAAACTCTTCCTCGTCCTTGGGGACCATGACGATCAGATTGGGAATGGATCTGAGGTAAGAGAGATCGAAGAGCCCGTGATGGGTCGGGCCATCCTCTCCCACGATACCCGCCCGGTCGAGGGCGAAAACGACCGGGAGGTTTTGGAGGCAGACGTCCTGGTGGATCTGGTCATAGGCCCTCTGGAGAAAGGTGGAATAAATCGCCACGACCGGTTTCAGGCCCCCCAAGGCCAGCCCTGCGGCAAAGGTGACCGCGTGCTGTTCCGCAATCCCAATGTCATAGAACCGATCTGGAAACCTCTTCGAAAACTCCTCCAGCCCCGTTCCGCTCTGCATGGCTGCGGTGATCGCAACGAGCCTGGGGTCTTCCATGGCCAGCTCGCACAACGTCTCTCCGAAGACCTCGGTATAGGTGGGAGGGGAGGAGGGAGGGATGGGATTCATCCTTCCGGTCTTGAGGTCGAAAGGCGGGACGCTGTGGTAAAAGGAGGGGTTCTCCTCCGAAGGGGGATATCCCTTCCCCTTTTTCGTGATGACGTGGACGAGAAAGGGACCCTTCAATTTCTTGATGTTCTGGAAATTCTCAATCAGGTGTTCGAGGCGATGGCCATCGATCGGCCCGATGTATTTCAGACCGAGCTCCTCGAAGAGGAGGCCGGGCATGAAAAGGCCCTTCAGGGACTCCTCGGCCTTCTTAACAAATCGGAGGGCCGACTTGCCGATGCCCGGAAGGGTCTCTAAAAATCCTTTCATCTCGTCCCGAAAACGATTGACAAATTGGCCGGTCATCAATCGATTCAGGTAAGAGGAGAAGGCCCCCACGTTCCTCGAAATTGACATCTCATTGTCGTTCAGGACCACGATGAGGTCGCGCTCGAGGTGGCCGGCCTGGTTTAGGCCCTCGAAGGCAAGGCCCGCGGTCATGGAGCCGTCTCCGATGATGGCAATGGCCCTCCCTCCCTCTCCTTTGAGCCTCAAGGCCTCGGCCATGCCCAGGGCGGCGGAGATGGAGGTCCCGCTATGGCCGGAGTCGAAGGTGTCATAAGGGCTTTCGTCCCTCTTCGGAAAACCGCTGATCCCCTCGTACTGTCTGAGCGTATGAAAACGGCTCCGTCTCCCCGTGAGCAGTTTGTGGGCGTAGGTCTGATGGCCCACGTCCCAAAGCAGCTTGTCCCTCGGCGGGTCAAAGACATAGTGAAGGGCGATGGTCAGCTCCACCGCACCCAGATTGGAAGAGAGGTGTCCGCCGTTTTTTGAGACCGTCTCCAGGATCTCCTCGCGGACCTCTTGGCAGAGCCTTCGAAGTTCTTCAAGATCGAGCGATTTCAGGTCGTGGGGGTGTTGGATCTGATCTAAGACCTTGCCCATCGTTCACAAATCCCTCCGGACGATATATCTTGCGATCTCCCGGAGCGGATCCGCCTCGGACCCGAAGGGCTGGAGGGCACTGACCGCAGATTCCACCAGCTCCTCCGCCCTTCTTTTAGAGGCTTGGATTCCCATGACGGCCGGATAGGTGGCCTTCTGCTTCTTCACATCGCTTCCGGTGCTCTTTCCCATGATCTCCGATTTGCCCTCTATGTTCAGAATATCGTCAACGATCTGAAAGGCCAGGCCGACCATCTTCCCGTACCGGGAGATGGCCTTCAGGGCCTGCTCAGACCCTTGGCCGAGCAGGGCCCCTGCACGAACGGAGGCGAGGATGAGGGCACCCGTTTTATGGGTGTGGATGTACTCCACCCTGGCGAAGTCGACCTCTTTGCCTTCCGATTCGATATCCGCCACCTGGCCTCCGACCATCCCATAGACCCCTGAAGCCTTGGCCACCTCATGGACCACGCTGAGGACGATCCCGGGATTTTGGGTGGGGTCCCGGGTCATCAGGCAGAAGGCCTCGGTCAACAAGGCATCACCCGCCAAGATGGCGATGGCCTCTCCGAAGACCCTGTGGCAGGTCAACTTCCCTCTCCGGTATTCATCGTTGTCGAGGGCGGGAAGATCGTCATGGATCAACGAGTAGGTATGGATCATCTCCAACCCACAGGCAAAGGGGAGGATCTGATCGCCTTGGCCTCCCACGGCCTCGAAGGCGGCCATGGAGAGGATGGGTCGAATTCTCTTTCCGCCGCTGAAGAGGCTATGGCGGATCGCCCGACGAAGGGAAACGGGATAGCCTTGCCCCAGATCCAGACCCTCCAAAGGGGGAAAGAGCTCCTCCAAGGCCCGGTCCACAATCTCCCGTTTCTCTCTCAAATAAACCTGGATGTCCATCGGATCGCGAAAGCCCCTTTGTCCACCTTTCCCTCTCTCATTCCTCCTCGCCGGCCGGAGATTCGGAGAGACTCGAGGGATCGAAGGGTTCTGCTCTCATCTCCCCCTCCTTCCCTTTCAGAAGGATCTCCACCCGTCTTTCGGCCTCCTCCAGTTTCTTCGAGCAGACCCGGGAGAGCCGAATCCCTTCTTCAAACAATTTCAACGACTCCTCGAGGGATATATTTCCCTCTTCGAGGCGGTTCACGATCTTTTCCAGTTTATTCAAGGCATCTTCGAATCTCTCTTTCGCCATAATCGCTTCTCGACCTCTTCCTTAAGAGAGGGAAAACCGGCCTCGGCCTGGGATTTCGCTCCTGTTGGTTATCAAATGTTTAATAATAATTTTTTCTTCCCTTGATCGTCAAGATTCAAAGCGGTCCTCCACCCTGCAGTGCAACCTCCCCCGGCTCAGGGTGACCTCCACCTCTTCCCCGCAGGTCACCTCCCTGTAATCCCGAACGATATCGAGGGAGGGCATCTTCCTCGTCAAGCTGTAGCCCCGTTCGAGCACCGCCAAGGGGTTCAAGGATTCCAGCTTTCCAACGATCCCTCTCCAAGCCTCTCTTCGGACCTCGATGAGGTGACCGATCCTCTGATTCAATCGATGGCCCCAATCGGCAAGGGCAGACCTGTGCCTCTTGATCTTTTGAGCGGGATTCTGGAGATGAAGCCGTTGGGTGAAAAAGTCCACGGCCTCCTTCCTTCTTCCGAGCTCGGAGAAGAGGGACCGCCTGAACCGGAGGCCCAGATCGTCCAGCCTCAAATAAGCCTCCTCGATTCGCCTCTTGGGGTCGACGAGGGCCTTGAGAAGGTAGGCCAGCTCGGACCGGTAGCGGCCGATCCCTCGACCCATGGTGGTCTCGAGCCGGTATCGGAGATATTCGATCTGACGCTGGACCTCCCTTTTATCTCTTACGACCATCTCGGCTGCGGCAGAGGGAGTCGGTGCCCTCAAGTCTGCCACAAAGTCCGCGATGGTGTAGTCGGTCTCGTGCCCAACGGCCGAGATGATCGGGATCTTCGATCGGTAGATGGCCCGTGCCACCGCCTCATCGTTGAACGCCCATAAGTCCTCCAAAGCCCCTCCTCCCCTTCCCACGATGATCACATCCACGTTTTTGCAGCGGTTGAAGTATCCGATGGCCTCCACGATCTCCTGAGGGGCCCCCTCGCCCTGAACCCGGACCGGATAGAGCAAAAGGCGGACATTTTCAAAACGGCGATGGATGATCCGGATCATGTCCTGGATGACGGCGCCCGTGGGGGAGGTGATGATCCCGATCGTCTGCGGCAGGAAGGGGAGCGGTTTCTTATGGGAGGGGTCGAAGAGACCCTCCTTCTCCAGCCGCTCCTTCAATTGCAGAAAGGCCAGCTGGAGGGCGCCCAACCCTTTGGGCTCCATCGCCTCCAGGATCAGTTGATACTCCCCCCTCTTTTCATAGAGGCCTATCCGGCCCCTGCAGATCACATGGAGACCATCCTCGGGAAGGAATTTCAAGGTCCTGGCCTGGGTCCTGAAGAGGACCGCCCGGATCTGGCTGAGGTCGTCTTTCAGGGTGAAGTAGAGATGCCCCGAAGGCGGAATCCTCAGGTTGGATATCTCCCCCTCGACCCAGAGGTCGGGAAACCTTTCCTCGAGCATCTCTTTGATCTGTTGGGTCAGCTCCGTAACGGTAAGGATGTATCGGAAAGGTAGCTGCATGCCTTAGCTCATGAGGACTCCGTTGCCCCCGCTTCCACTCCTGAGTAAGGGATGGAACCGAAACAGGCCTGCCCGATCCGAGGGTAAAAAGGATTCCCGATCGAAGAAAAGGGCCTCTCCCCCTCAGACCCAAAAAACTTGTGGAGGCTACGGTCTAAAGCTCCTCGATCCGATGTGCTTCAACCCGTTCTGAAACATGGGCCTCTTGGGCCAAATCTCCCATGGAGACTTCAGAAATCCTTCGGATTTGCCATCCGGCGAGATAAAACGGAAGGTCCCCTCTGATCACCCGGTGAAGGCCGGCGCCATCGGAAGCGGCCTTTCTTCTCGACTTGCCAAAAATTTTTGGATCATCCCAGTGGGGCTCCCCTTGGCTATTGGCATAATATAAACGGAGATAGAAATGCAACCTGTCTCTTTTCGCATCTTCATACTCTGAACCTCTCTTCGGCGAGGGTGAATTGACACCCGTTTTCAATTTAGTTATAAACTTCCCGTTGTCAGGGAGGATTTTTTGGCCCCTTTTACGCTGTCAGAGATGCGCGAGATTGCAAGGGCCGCCTTTCTAAAGGCGGTTTCTGCGGTCGATCCTTACGACAAACTGAAATCGATCCTGCACCTCGACAAGAGTCGCTTGATCATCGACCCCCCAGACCGGAAGGAAGAGGTCTTCCCTCTCGATCAATTTGACAGGATCTTCCTCGTGGGCACGGGTAAAGCCTCGTCCCCTATGGCCAAGGCCATCGAAGAGGTCATGGGAGATAGAATCTTCAAGGGGCTGATCACCACCAAATACGGCCATGGCCTTCCCTTGAAGTATACCGAGGTGATCGAAGCCGGCCACCCGATCCCCGATCAGAAGGGGCTCGAAGGGGCCCAGAGGATCAAGGCGCTCCTGCAGGAAACCGGTCCGAAGGACCTCGTCTTCTTCCTCCTTTCGGGAGGGGGTTCAGCCCTTCTTCCCCTTCCTGCCGAGGGGATCACGCTCGAGGAGAAGCAGGAGTTGACCCAGCTTCTGCTCGACTGCGGGGCTGACATCAAAGAGATCAACACGATTCGAAAACACCTCTCCCAGATCAAAGGGGGATGGTTGGCTCGATGGGCTTACCCCTCCACCGTCATCACCTTCATCCTTTCGGACGTGGTGGGAGATCCCCTCGACGTGATCGGCTCCGGCCCGACCGTTCCGGATCCCTCCACCTTCAATGAGGCCTGGGAAATCCTCAAGAAATACGACCTGATCCACGAGGTCGCCCCATCGATTCTGGAACATCTTCGTGCCGGGGTCGAAGGGAAACTTGAAGAAACCCCCAAGGTGGGGGATCGGGCCTTCGAAAAGGTCCGTCACCTGATCATCGGATCAAATATCCTTGCCCTGATGGCTGCAGAGAAAGAGATCTCCCGGGCAGGTTTCAACACCCTCACCCTCTCCTCCTCCGTTGTGGGAGAGACGAGGGAGGCAGCCAGGTTCCACGGCGCTCTCGTCAGAGAGGTCTTCGCCACCGGAAGACCGGTGCCAAGGCCGGCCTGCCTTCTCTCGGGTGGGGAAACGACGGTGACGATCCGCGGGACCGGCCTCGGCGGAAGAAACCAGGAGTTCGTGCTGGCCGGCGCCATCGAAATCGATGGCCTTGAAAAGACCGTCCTTCTGAGCGGGGGGACCGATGGGACCGATGGCCCGACCGATGCCGCGGGCGCCCTCGCCGACCATCGGACGATTGCGAGAGCCCGAGAGATGGGCCTGGATCCCTTGAAGTTCCTCCAGAATAACGACTCCTACCGTTTTTTTGAACGCTTGGGCGACCTTCTGGTCACAGGTCCGACGCGGACCAACGTGATGGACATTCACATCCTTTTAATCGATTGAACTCCCCCCCGCAGGACGGCACGGGGGCCTATCCTAAAACCCCCCGAAAGCCAGGAGACCTCCTGCTGGACGATACGGAAAGAGGAACCGATGAGCTACGAGCTGACCGTTTCATCGCGATTCTCCGGAGCCCACCGGCTCCGTTACCTCCATGGAAAATGCGAGGAACTGCACGGCCACAACTGGAAGGTGGAGGTTTCGGTCTCGGCCACCAAATTAAACCGGGAGGGGGTGGCCATCGACTTTAAGATTCTGAAGCAGAAGGTGGAGAAGGTGTTGAAGACCTTGGACCATACCTTCCTCAACGACCTCCCCTATTTTTCAGGCGTGGAACCCTCCTCCGAACATATTGCCAAGTATATCTTCGACCATCTGAAGAAAGAGTTGAAAGGGACCTCCGTCACCCTCAAAAGGGTGACCGCCTGGGAATCGGAGGACGCAGGGGCCACCTATTACGGGAGATAGGATGGACGACGTCCAGAACAAGAAGGATCACCGAAAGATCGAGATCAACAAGGTCGGGGTGAAGAACATCCGTTACCCCATCACCGTCCTCGACAAGGCCAAGGGGGTCCAACATACCGTGGCCAGCGTCAACATGTACGTCGACCTCCCCCATCGCTTCAAGGGGACCCATATGAGCCGGTTCGTGGAGATCCTCAATAAATATAAAGGGGATATCGCCATCAAAAATTTTTCAAAGATCCTCAGGGAGATGAAGACCAAACTGAGGGCCAAATCGGCCCACCTGGAGGTCGAGTTTCCTTACTTCATCGAAAAGGAGGCGCCGGTGACGCGCGCCAAAAGCTTGATGGAGTATATCTGCCGGTTTACCGGCTCGAGCAACGAGAAGGAGGATTTCACCGTGGGCATCGTGGTGCCGATCACCACCGTCTGCCCCTGCTCGAAGGCCATCAGCGAGGCCGGGGCCCACAATCAGCGGTCGATCGTCACGGTCAACCTCCGGTTCAAGAAGTTCATCTGGATCGAAGACATCATCCGCCTGGTTGAGGAAAGCGCCTCCTGCGACCTCTACTCGATCTTGAAACGCCCCGACGAAAAGTACGTCACCGAGAAGGCCTATGGAAACCCGATGTTCGTGGAGGATGTGGTGAGGGAGGTGGCCAGGAAGTTAAAGAAGGATAAGAACATCACCTGGTTCACCGTCGAATCGGAAAACTTCGAATCGATCCACAACCACAGCGCCTATGCCTTCGTGGAGAGAAATTCCAATCCCTGATCAGAGCTTCAGGACCTTCCGCGCGATGTTGAGCCTCTGAATCTCGGACGTCCCGTCCAGGATCTCCTCAAATTTCACCTCCCGCCAGTACCTCGAAATGGGATACTCATCCATCAGGCCGTATCCCCCATGGATCTGCACCCCTTTGTCCGCGCACCGTTTGGCCACTTCCGAGGCGAAGACCTTGGCATAGGTGGAGGTGGCGAAATAGTTCTCTTTATTGTCTTTCTGCCAGGCCGCCTTGTAAACCATCAACCTGGCCAATTCGATCTCCATGATCATATCGGCCAGCTTGAACTGGATGGCCTGGAATTTCGAAATCGGCCTGCCGAACTGCTCCCTTTCCTTGGCATAGGCGAGGGAGACATCGAAGATGGCCTGGGCCAATCCCACCGAATGGGCCCCGAAACCGATCCGGCTGGTCTGAAGGGCCATCATGAATTGATTATAGCCTCTCTCCGGATTCCCCAGGATATTCTCCTTGGGAACGCGGCAATCGTCGAAGATCAGCTCCCGGGTCTCCGAGGCCTTCCAGCCCATCTTTTTATATTTCTCTCCGAACGTGTAGCCCGGTGTGCCGGTGGGGACGATGATATTGGATATCCGTTTCCTCGACCCAGACCCCTCTCCGGTCACCGCGGCGATCACCACCAGGCTATTGTGCTTCAGGCCTGCATTTGTGATGAACTGTTTGGTCCCGTTGATCACCCATTCGTCCCCGTCCAAGACCGCCTTCGTTTGAATCGCATTGGCGTCGGAGCCTGCCTGGGCCTCGGTCAGGCCGAAGGCCCCGATATGCTCTCCGGTGGCCAGGGGGGTCAGCCATTTCTCCTTCTGTTGTTCCGTCCCGAAGGTGAGGATGAGGTTCATCGGAAGGGTGACCGAATCGAGGAGAGAGACCCCGAGGGAGGCATCACCCCGGCTGATCTCCTCGATGGCGATCATCGTCGAAACCCAATCCATCGCCCCCCCGCCATACTCTTCGGGGATCGGGATTCCTACGATCCCCAGCTCTCCCATCTTCTTCCACACCTCGTACGGAAACTGGCCCGTCGCATCCATCTCCTCCGCGATGGGGGCCACCTCGTTTTTAACGAAATTCCTACAGAGATCGCGGATCATCTGCTGTTCGGTGGTTAAGGTGAAATCCATTCCTCCTCCTCCTTCTCGTCCCTCATTGGTGGGCCTCTCTCGGTTGGAAAAATTATTAACCTAACTCAAAATCAATTGTCAATCGAAGAGATTCGATCCTCCTTTTTATCGTTTCAGAAAAGGATCGACGACGGGCGCGAGGTCGATATCGAAATCGTAACGCACCCGAACCGTCGGCTGATCGATCCTGATCTTTCGCCTAAGGTCAGCCGGCGTGGCCAGGACCACGGTCTCACAATCCGAATTCCGGAGGGTCGCCTCGAGGTCCCGGATCTGCTCTTCCGAATAGCCCATGGCGGGTAGGACCGTTTGAATGTGAGGATACTGTTCGAAAACCTCCTTCAAGGTGCCGACGGCGAAGGGCCTGGGATCGACCAGCTCAGCCCCCAACCTCCTCGAAAGGGCCGCCCCAGCCCCTTCGGACATGCCCCCGTGGGTGAGGGTGGGGCCGTCCTCGATGACCATCACCCTTCGGCCCTCCACCCAATCCGGTCGCTCCGCCTCGATCACCGAGGCCGTCTCCATCACCCTTGCCGAAGGATTGATCCTAAAGATGTTTTCGTGGATCCGTTCCAGGGCCTCCTTCCCTCCCTCATTCACCTTGGTGATTAGGATGAGGTCGGCCCTCCGGAGGTTCACCTCTCCGGGGTAATAGCTTCTCTCGTGGCCGGGGCGGAGGGCATCGATCAGGACGATTTCGAGGTCAGAGCGGAGGAAGGGAAAGTCGTTATTGCCCCCGTCCCAGAGGAGGATCTCAGAAGACCCCTCCGCGGCCTTCAGGACCTCCTCGTAGTCGACGCCCGCATAGACCGTGATCCCCTTCTCCACCAACGGCTCGAACTCTTCCCTTTCTTCGATCGTGCAGGCCTCTCGGTCGACCTCCTCGAGGGTTGAAAATCGGAGGACCGGTTTGAAGGTGCAGTAGGCCATGGGATGCCGAATCACGGAAACCTTCACCCCCTTCTTAAAGAGCAGGGAGGCCAGCTTCCGGGTGATCACCGACTTCCCACAACCGGTCCGCACCGCGCAGACGGAGATCACCGGAAGGCGACTTCTCAGCATCGTCTCGTCCGGCCCGAGGAGGATAAAATTCTTGCCCAGGGACAAGACCAAGGAGGCTTTCGACATGAGCTCCTCGTGGGAGATGTCGCTGTAGGAGAAGGCGACCAGTTGGGCCCTTCCTTCGGCAAGCAGGCGAGGAAGGTCCTCTTCCGGATAGATCGGGATCCCTTCGGGATAGAGGGGTCCGCTCAACGTCGGCGGATAGGTCCGGTGGGCGATGAAGGGGATCTGCGAGGCGGTGAAGGCGACCACTCGATAGTCGGGCCGATGCCTGAAGAAGGTGTTGAAATTGTGGAAGTCCCTACCTCCGGCTCCCATGATGATCACGTCCACGACCTCTTTCCTCATCGTCCCGACTCCAATCCTTATCCCGCCATCCAGGGAAGGGGAAGGAAGATCTTCTCGTAAAGGTTGAACGCATACCGGTCGGTCATGCCGGCCAGGAAGTCTATGACGCACCGCTGCAAGGAATCATAGAGGGTCTGTCTCTCGATCAGGGTCAAAAAACGGTCGGGATGGTCCATGAAGAAATAGTAAAGTTCTCTCAGGATCTTGGCCGCCTTGTGAAAATCGGCATGGACCGTCTCGTTCTCGTAGACCCGCTCCCAGAGAAACTCCCGGAGGTCCCACATGGCCGAGTGGACTTCCTCGGAAATGGAGAGCCTTCCCCCTCCGACCCGTAACGACTCCCGGACGATGTCCTGGACCATCGTGTTGATCCTCTCCGAATGGGTCCTCCCCAACCGTCTGAGACAGGGCTCGGGAAGGTCCTCCAAAGAGATCACCCCGCCCCGGATCGCATCATCGATGTCGTGGTTGATATAGGCGATCATATCGGCCAGACGGACCACCTGACCCTCCAGGGTCGAGGCCATGGAGGCTTGGTCTTCGCAAAGGATTTCACCCTTCCCTTTGGAATGTTTCAAGATCCCGTCCCGGACCTCAAAGGTGAGGTTTAACCCCTTTCCATCCTTCTCGAGAAGGTCCACGATCCGGAGGCTCTGCTCCGCATGGCTGAACCCACCCTGGAGGATTTCGTTCAGGGTCTCCTCCCCCGCATGGCCGAAGGGCGTATGGCCTAAGTCGTGGCCGAGGGCGATCGCCTCGGTCAGATCCTCGTTGAGCCGAAGGGCCTTGGAGATCGTCCGGGCAATTTGGGAGACCTCGAGGGTGTGGGTCAGCCGGGTCCGGTAATGGTCTCCGGTGGGAGCGAGAAAGACCTGGGTCTTATGTTTCAACCTTCGGAAGGACTTCGAGTGGATGATCCGATCCCGGTCGTGCTGAAAGGCCGGCCTCAGAGGACATTCCTCTTCGGGAACGAGCCTGCCCTTGCTCATCGAGCTCAGGGTGGCAAAGGGCGAAAGGGTCCTTCGCTCAAGCTCCTCCAGCTGCTCCCTTATGGTCCTCCGATCCCCGAGATTCAATTGACAAGCCTCCCGGCCATCGACTATCCTTTGGAAAGAAAGTTATCATAAAAAAGAAGGTTTATCAAACGGGGCCTCCCAAGGGCCAAGGTGAACCGTGATCGAGAAGAAGCTCATCCAAAGGGTCATGGATGACCCCATCTTGCGAAAACTCTCCACCCTTGCCAAGCAGAAGGATGTCCCCTTCTACTTGGTCGGGGGCTATCTGCGAGATCTCCTCCTCCAACGCCCACCGCCCCGAACCGGACCGTCCGGATTTGACTATGACTTCACCCTCCCCAAACCCTACACGGGCTTCCTCTCCGTCCTGGAACAGGCCCTCCAATTCCACTTCTTCAAGGTCGGAAAGGAGGAAGCAGGCACCCTCACCTTCCGGATGATCCGGAAGGGCGTCTCGATCGACGTCACCCTCCTCCAAGGCGAGACGGTCGAAGAGGACCTTCTCAGACGGGATTTCACGATCAACGCCATTGCCGTCTCCCTCCGGGATGAAACCTGCCATGCGGTCGAGAAGGCTTTCGAAGACATCGAGAGAAGGGTCCTCCGGGCGGTCACCCCTCGGTCCATCGAACAGGACCCCTTGCGGATCCTCCGGGCGATTCGCTACTTCTGCACCCTTGAGGGGTTCACCCTCGATCTCGAACTGGAGGAAGAGATCGTTCGGAACAGGGCGGAGCTCCTGAGGATGCCGAGTGAGCGGATCAAGATGGAACTGGACCGAATCCTCCTCTCCCCTCAACCCGGCCTGGGCATCCGGGCCCTTCATGAACTCGGCCTCCTCTTCATCCTCTTCCCCGAACTGAAAGGGCTCGAAGGACTGGGCCAGAACGGCCACCACCACCTGCCGGTCCTCTCCCACGTCCTGTTGATGATCGATAAGATCGCCTGGGCAGAAGATTGGTTGGCCCGAAAAGGGGAACCCCTCGTCCTCACCCCTGAGAAGAGGCTCTGTCTCTATTATGCCGCCCTCTTCCACGACCTCGGAAAACAGGATACCCTCTTTAGGGACGAAGACGGCAAGGTCCATTTCTACCACCACGAGTCCTTCTCTTCCAAGAGGGCCGAGGCGATCCTGGAGCGGTTGAAGTTCTCCAACGAATCGAAAGACCTCGTCCTCCGCCTCATTCAGCGCCATATGAGGATCCTCAACCTCTCGCAGGAGACGGGCGAATCGGCCCTCAAACGTCTGGTCAATCAAATGGGAGAGGCCACCCCCCTGCTGGTCCTTCACACCCTCGCAGACAAAGAGGCCAGCCGAGGGATCCTCTCCGTCAAGAACGACGAGAGGGTGGAAGGCCACTGCCTCCGAATCCTCAAACTTTTCGGGAGAAAGGAGATCCTCCACCCCCCGCCCCTCATCACCGGCCACGACGTCCTCGAAAAAGGGGTCCCGCCGGGACCCCAGGTGGGGAAGGTCCTCAATTTCATCCGTCAAAAACAGATCGAAGGGGAGATCAAAAGTCGCCAGGAGGCGCTCGAGCTCCTAAACCGTTACCCCTCGATTGACAAGTCTTCGGATAATCCTTTATAAGCTTTTTGACCCCGACCACGGAGAAGATCCCATCGATGCGCGTCATCAGCGGCTCCTCCAAGGGCAGAAGGCTCGTCGCCCCGAGAGGACAGGGGCTTCGTCCCACCTCGGATCGGGTGAAGGAGTGCCTCTTCAACCTCATCGGAGAGGTGGAGGGAAGGGTCGTCCTCGATCTCTTTGCAGGGACAGGAAGCCTCGGCATCGAGGCCTTGAGCCGAGGGGCCAAGCGGGCCGTCTTCGTGGAAAGGGCCAGGGAGGCCCTCAGGCGGATGAAACAGAATCTGTCCCAGTGCGGGATGGAGGATCGGGCCGAGATCCTTCCGAAGGAGGTGGGCCGGGCCATCGGCCTTCTGGGCCGAAGGGGCGAGACCTTCGACCTCATCCTGATGGACCCTCCTTATGAAGAGGGATGGATTCGGCACACCTTCGAGAAGTTGAAACGCCATCCCATCCATCGTTCCGGCGCGCTTCTGGTGATCGAACACAGTCGCCGGGAACCGCTCCCCGAAGAGACAGGAGGATGGGGGCTTCTGAAACAGCGGGAAGTGGGGGATACGGTCATCTCGATCCTACGGAAGCAGGGAGGTCCCTCCGATGGCACGGAAGAAGAAAGGAGATAAGGTGGTTATGGGCAAAGTGGCCATCTACCCCGGATCCTTCGACCCTCTGACCTACGGTCATATCGACATCGTCGAGAGGGCCCTGGAGATCTTCGACAAGGTGATCCTCGCCATCGCCCACGATGCGGAGAAAAGACCCCTCTTCACGGTGGAGGAGCGGGTGGAGATGGCGAAAGCGATCTTCAAAGACAACCCCAATGTCATCGTCGACAGCTTCAAGGGGCTTCTGGTCAACTATGTGGAAAAGACCAATGCGAAGGTCTTGTTGAGAGGGCTTCGGGCGACCTCGGACTTCGAATATGAATTCCATATGGCCTCGATGAATCGAAGCCTGAGCAGCCATCTCGATACCCTCTTCATGATGACCAGCAAAGATTACTTCTTCGTCTCCTCCCGCACCATCAAACAGGTGGCCAAACTCGGCGGAACCGTAGAGGGGCTCGTTCCGGATTTAGTGGCCCGACGGTTGAAGGAGAAGTTCAAGTTGCCCGTCGCCAAGAAACGGTTGCTCGGATGGGATGACTGAGACGACGGGACACACCGCGAGAGGCCAAGGGAGATGAGGAGGTTGATCCTCTGCGATTTTGACGGAACGGTGAGCCTCCATGACCTCGGGTACCTCCTCCTAAGCCGGTTCAGCCTCGGAAACTGGGAGGCCATCGATCGGGATTATGGCGAGGGGAAGATCGGGTCGAGGGAGGCCTACAGCCAAATCGCCCTCCTCTTGAAAGCGGAGGAATCCGAGGTCCTCCCTTTTGTTCGATCCCATTCGCAAATCGATCCCTCTTTCGAACCCTTTGCCCGCTATTGCAAGGAAAGCGGGATCGACCTCAAGATCGTGAGCGACGGTCTCGACATTTACATCCGGACCGTCCTCGAAATCCATGGACTTTCGGACATCCCTTTTTATGCCAACGAGGCCAAGTTTGGAAGGGATGGAACGATCGAGCTCTCCTTTCCTCACGGGAACGATGCCTGCGGTCGCTGCGGCCTCTGCAAGCGAAAAATCGTCCAGGCCCACCGGGGAGAATACGACAGGATCTATTATGTGGGAAACGGGCTTTCCGATCGTTGCGGGGCCCGGGAGTCGGACCTGGTTTTTGCAAAGGACGACCTCTATTTCTTCTGCATTGAGGCGGATCTCCCCTGCCATGCCTTCGATAGGTTCCGCGACATCCACAACGACCTGACCAAGAAGATCCGGGGGGTCCTCTTCGACCTGGATGGGACCCTGATCGAGGCCTACGGCGCAATCTACCTCGGGCTCCAGGAGGTCTTCCAACAGGCGGGCCGAAGGATCTTCCCCTACGAGGAGCTGGGCCGATATTTAAAGGCCGATCTCGAATCGACGCTCCACCAGTTCTTCTCCCCCGAAGAGACCCAACGATGGATTCCCGTGATGCGGAAAAAGTACGAAGAGGTCTACCTCGAACACACCCATTTCCTGGACGGGGCCGAAGAGACGGTCTCCTCCCTTTATGAGAGAGGACTGAGGCTCGGGGTGGCCTCCAACAAGTTCGGCCGTTTCTCGAGGGCGGCCCTCCAACATCTCGGGGTCTCCCAATGCTTTCGATCGGTCCTCGGGGCGGGCGATGTCCCGAGAAACAAACCCTTCCCAGATATGATTCATGCGGTCTTGAGGGAGCTGGAGTTAAAACCCGAAGAGGGGATCTTCGTTGGGGACACCCTGACCGATATCGAAGCGGGAAAGGCGGCAGGGATTGACGTCTATGCCCTCCCCACAGGCTTTCACACGAAGCAGGAGCTCTCCCGCAGGAGGCCCAAACGGATCTTGAGGCATCTGAGGGAGTTAATCGAGCTCGTCGATCGGCCCTTATGATTTAAGGGGGCTCCGCCTGAGAAGGGGTTCATGGCCATGGCCTCCTCTTCAGGGCCCCACGGCACGGGAACGGCTCCCCTCCCGATGGGGTGCAGAGAGATGCCTTCGACCCAACCCCACCTGTCTCATGGGCGTTCAGGGGCGAGTTGACCTTCGGTGGGCAAGGCGTGAGGGGCAGGTAAAGAGGGAGGCAGGGGGATTTGTCAATTCTCGTTCTTCTCCCCTTCCTCCTGCCGTTTCAAAAAGGCCTGGATGTAGATGACGTTATCCTCTTTCGGCTCTTCCTTCTTCGGTGGGACAGAAGCCCTGCCCGTCTTCACATGGGCCTCCTCGAGCCTCTGGATCATCTCCGCGAGCTTGGGATCCTGACTGACGAGATGCTGGACCTGCTGGTCGAAGTAGTGGCTTGCGTTTGCGAGCTTCGAAAGGTCGATCTCCGCCCGGATCAATCGGTTCAATTTCTGGAGCAGGCCATGGACGACCTTCACGTTTCTTGCCTGAAGATACTGAGGAGCGTGCCCCCAGAGGCTCAGGGCCTTGATCCCCCGCTTTCGAGCCATCTCGAGCAGGAAGGTGTGAATGCTGATGGGGCCGGTATACTCGGTGAATTGAAGACCCGCCTCAAGGAGTTCCTCCTCCAGGGCCTCGGAATTGAAGACCGCGCTCACCACCGTGGGAAAGGTGTGGGGAATGGAATCGTAGGTCCCTCCCAAGGTAATGATCGGTTGGGCCTCGAACCGTTGGGCCACCTCGAGAAAGAGCTGCGAGAAGGCCTCCCATTGAAAGTGGGGTTCGACCCCAGAAAAAAGGAGGAGATCCCGGTCGGGCGCAAGATGGGCATAATAAAAGTCGTTTCTCGGGAGGACGAGCTCCCTCAACCTCCCCTCGACGATGATCCCGATGGGACGCCGGGCGGACAGATCGTAAAAATGGCCCAACGGGATGGAGGCCAAGGGTTTCGCCTTGAGCTGATCGATTAGGTATTGAAGGGAAAAGGAGGAGACCTCCGCCGCATTCGGCCATCCTTCGAACCCGGCGATCAGCAGGGGTCTCCGAAGTTGTGGAAATTCGTGATAGAGGACCTTTTCCATCATTCCCCGTCCCCCTTGAAAGGCCTCCCCGTGAGCCTTTGGTAGGCTTCGAGGTACTTCTCCCTCGTCTTTTGGATCACCTCCTCGGGCAGCTCCGGCGCCGGAGGGGTCTTGTTCCACCGGATCGAAAGGAGGTAATCTCTCAGATACTGTTTATCGAAGCTCTTTTGGGGCCCTCCGGGCTGATAGGCCTCTTTGGGCCAGAACCGGGACGAATCAGGGGTGAGCAGTTCATCGATGAGGAGCAGCTTTCCCTCCAAGACCCCGAATTCCATCTTCGTATCGGCGATCAGGATGCCCCTTCTCTCCGCGAAGTCCCTCGCCTTCTCGTAGATGGCGATGGAGAGGGAACGGAGCTGCCTGGCCCACTGCTTTCCGACGATCGTCTCCACCCTTTCAAAGGGGATGTTCTCGTCATGCAGCCCTCGCTCCGCTTTCGTGGCGGGCGTGAAGATCGGCGTTTCGAGACGGGCCGATTCGACCAACCCCTCGGGCAACGAAAGATCGCAGACCTTTCCGGTTCGCCTATATTCCTCCCAGCCCGATCCGGTGAGATAGCCCCTCACCACGCACTCGACCGGAAGCGGATCGGCCTTTTTCACCAGCATGGAGCGGCCTCTCAAGAGCTCCTGGTAAGGACGGCAGGTTTCGGGAAACTCCTCGACCCGGGTCGAAAGGAGGTGGTTGGGAACGATGTCCCGGGTAAGCTCGAACCAGAAGGCGGAGAGTTGCGTGAGGACCTTCCCCTTGTCCGGAATCGGGTTGGGCATGACCACATCGAAGGCCGAGATGCGATCGGTGGCGACGATCAAGAGGCATTCGCCGAGGTCGTAAAGGTCCCTCACCTTTCCCCTCCCCACCAGGGGAAGGGAGGGCAAAACGGTTTCATAGAGGACCGAAGATGGCATGAGTGTCCTTTTCGGTATCGACCGTGGCCTTTCCAAAAAGTATATAACACTTCATTTGACATTTCCATAAAAGATGTTAATTTCATTGCCACACCATGCTCAGCGACAAACTCGGCCATCGCCTCGACGCCTATCTCTATCCTCCCTTTCGAAAACTCTTTGGGAGGCGCGGCAACCCTCACCTCCTCACCTTCCTCGGCTTCGTCTCCATGCTGGTCGCCTCGTGGCTCCTCTATCTGGGCGACTGGACGTTGGCCGGGATCCTGATCGTCCTCTCCGGCCTCTTCGATCTCCTCGATGGGGCGGTTGCCCGAAACTTAGGGAAAGTGACCCCCCTCGGAGCCTTCCTCGATTCCGTGATGGACCGATATTCGGACCTGATCCTCCTCCTCGGCCTCACCGCCCATTACGGAAGAAAGGGAGAGGAGGGACTGGTGGTCCTCACCTTCGCGGTGGCCATCGGCGTGGCCCTCATCCCTTATGTCCGGGCCAAGGCCGAATCCCTCCACGTCTCCTGTCATGTGGGTTGGATGGAACGGGCCGAGAGGATCATCCTCCTCTCGGTGGGAACGCTCTTCAACTGGATGGAGACGATCCTTTGGGTCCTGGCCTTCCTCACCCACCTCACGGTGATGCACCGGATCTTCCATGTGTGGAAGGCCTTTCGAAAGGCGAAGGGGTCTTAGCACATGGCCGGACCCGTCATTTCCTCCGCTCCGCCCTCCGGTGGATCTCTTCCAGGAGGGCCGCCAAAAACTCCTCCTCCCTCACCTTCCTGACGATCTTTCCCTGCCGGAACAAGACGCCGGATCCCCTGCCGCCGGCGATCCCGAGGTCCGCCTCGCGGGCCTCTCCCGGACCGTTGACCACACAACCCATGATGGCCACGGTCATGGGCGTGGAGATCTTTTCGACCTCCTTCTCCACCCTCCTCACCAAGCGGGGAAGGTCGATCTCGCAGCGGCCGCAGGTGGGGCAGGAGACGATCTCCACGCCCCTCTCCCGGATCTTGAGGGCCCTCAAGATTTCGTAACCGACGCGGACCTCTTCCACGGGGTCGCCCGTAAGGGAGACCCGGATCGTATCTCCGATCCCCTCGTGGAGGAGAAGACCGATGCCGATGGCCGATTTTACGATCGCCCCGTATCCCCTTCCCGCCTCCGTGATCCCGAGGTGGAGGGGATAATCCGATCGCTCGGAGAAGAGGCGGTAGGCCTCGATCGTCCTCAGGACATCGGAGGCCTTGAGGGATACCTTGATCAGGTGAAAGTCGAGGCTCTCCAAGGTTTCGATCGTCCTCAGGGCGCTCGTCACCATGGCCTCAGCCGTTGGCCCGCCGAAACGCTTCAGGAGGTCCTTCTCGAGGGAACCGGCATTGATCCCGATGCGAATGGGGATCGCGCGCTGCTTCGCCTCCAGGACGATGGCCTTCAACCGCTCTCGACCTCCGATGTTGCCCGGGTTGATCCTCACCCCGTCGGCCCCCGATCTCATGGAAAGAAGGGCCAAACGGTAGTTGAAATGGATATCGGCAATCAAGGGGATGTCGATTCGCTTCTTGATCTCGGAGAGGGCCAGGGCCGCCTCCTCGTCCGGGACCGCCACCCGTACGATCTCACATCCCGCGGCTTCGAGCCGTCGGATCTGCGCCACCGTCTTGTGCACATCCCGGGTATCGGTCTTGGTCATCGACTGGACCGAGATGGGAGCCTCCCCCCCCACCTTGACCGAACCGATCGAAACCTGACGGGTCTTTCTCCTAAGGATCACCGGAGCCTTCTCTTCTCCACGATGAAGTAGAGGGTCGGGATGAAGACCAGGGTGAGGAACATGGAGACGAGGAGCCCTCCGATCACCGCAACGGCCATGGAGGCATTGGCCTCTGCGCCTTCCCCCAGGCCGAGGGCCATCGGGAGGAGACCGAAGACCGTTGTCAAGGAGGTCATCAAGATGGGCCGGAGCCTCACCCGACCTCCCTCCACCACGGCCTCTTCCAGATCGAGATGCTCCTCCTTCCGGAGCCGGTTCATGTAGTCAATCAGGATGATCGCATTGCTGACGACGATCCCCACCATCATGATGATCCCGATGAAGGAGATGACGCTCAAGGTGTGTCCCGTGAGGAAGAGGGCCCAGATCACGCCGATGATCCCGAGGGGAACGGAGAACATGATGAGGAAGGGATGGAGGAGAGAGCCGAACTGGGAGGCCAGGACCATATAGACCAGGACGATCGCCAACCCCAAGGCAAAGAGGAGCGTTTCGAAGGCCTCCTTCTGCTCCTCCCGGGCCCCCTTCAGGAGGATGGAGAATCCCTTGGGGACCTCCATTCTCGAGATCCTCTCCTCGATCTCGCTGGCGACCGATCCCAGATCTCGTCCGGAGATGTTGGCCGTGACGAAGACGACCCGCTGTTGATACTTCCTTTCGATCTGGGAAGGAGAGGTCTGGCGGACGACGTCGGCCACCTGTCTTAAAGGCACGACCTTCCCTCCGGAGACGGGCACAGGGATTTGATAGAGATCTTCGGGCGTGTTCCGATCCTCCTCCCGCAGCCTCACCCTCACCTTACGTTCGCGGCCCGTCTTCGGGTCGATGTAGAGGGAAGCCTCGAGGCCCTCGATGGCCCCCCTGACGTTCTCGGCGACCTTCGCCGTCGAAAGCCCGAGGCTTGCCAATCGATCCGGTTTGAACCTGATCTGGTATTCCGGAAGGCCCTCCTCCCGGCTGACCTGGATATCGGTGACGCCCCGAACCTCCCGGAGCATGGCCTCCACCTCTCGGGCCAGGCGGCTCCCCGTGGCGATGTCGTATCCGATGATCTCCACGCTGATCGGGTCATCTGCCCCGAAGCTGATCACCCTCGAAATGATCCCACCGGGAAAGACATGGATCAGAGCGCCCGGGATCCGCCTCACCTTCTCCCTCAGGGATCGGGCGATTGCCTCCGAGGAGCGTTCTCTCTCCGACTGGTCCACGAGCATCAGGGAGGCGTTCCCGGTATGGGGTCCGGCAAATCGGCCCCCGAAAATGATGGACCGCCCCCTTCCGGTCCCGGCCCTGGCCCAGAGAGACTTCAATTCGGGAACCTCTGAGAAGATCACCGTTTCGACCTCCTTTATCACCTTCTTCGTCTCCTCGAGCGATGCCCCCACGGGAAGTCGCACCGACATCCGCACCTGTCCTTCATCCGAAGGCGGAAAAAATTCGGTTCCGAGGAGGGGGATGAGAAGGAGGGATCCTCCGAAGGCCAGGACCATGCCCGAGACGACCAGCCTTCGATGGGAAAGGGCATACCGGAGGGTCCTTTGATAGTGTCCGTCCAGCCAGAGGAAGAGCGGTTGGGTCTTGAGCAGGATTCGATCGGCAAAGGAAGGCGCCTGGTCCACCCTCTTCGGTTTGAGGAATTTTGCCGTCAGCAGGGGGATGAGGGTGAGGGAGTCGAAGAGGGAGGCCAAAAGGGAGAAGGCGACGGTATAGGCCATCTGGACGAAGAGGAGGGCTGCGATCCCTTTGACGAAAGCGAGGGGGAGGAAGACGATGATGCTGGTCAGCGTGGCCGCGATGACGGGTTTGCTCACCTCGGAAGCCCCTCGATAGGAGGCCTCCTCCGGGGGTTCCCCCCGCTCGAGGTGCCGGTTGATATTCTCGAGGACGACGATCGCGTCGTCCACCAATCGGCCGACGCCGAGGGCCAGGCCCCCTAAGGTCATGATGTTGAGGGTGAACTTCCCGAAATGGAGCATGACGAAGGTGGCGATGATGGAAAGCGGGATGGAGTGGGCGATGATCACCGTGCTCGTCACGTTCCTGAGAAAGACAAGGATGACGAGGACCGCAAGCAAGGCCCCCATCATCGCCTCCTTCTGGAGGTTCTGGATCGACTTCCGGATGAAGGTGGATTGGTCCGACACCACCTCCAGGGTCACCCCTTTGGGCAGCTCTTTCTGGATTTGGGGGAGGGCCTTGAGCACCTGGTCGACCACGGCGACGGTATTCCCGCCGACCTGTTTCTGAACGCCGATGACCACGCCCCTCACCCCGTTGACATGGACCTCGGTCTGGATGTCCTCGTAACCCTCCTTCACCGTCCCGATATCGCCCAATCGGATGGGAAATCCGTTGAGGTTGGAGACGACGATCTCCTTCAGGTCGCCCGGGTTCGCGGCCCGGCCCACCGTGCGGACGTTGTACTCTCTCTTTCCGGTGTTGAGGCTTCCGCCTGGAAGATCGATGAAATTCGCCCTGACCGCCTGGGCCACTTGGGCGATGGAGAGATTGAGGCTCTCCAGTTTCGACCGATCCAGATCGACCTGGACCTCCCGAACCAATCCGCCAAAGACGTTGGCCGAGGCCACTCCCTTCAACCCCTCGAGCCGAGGGGCGATGAAATCCTCCCCTAACTCCCTGAGCTCATAGTCCTCGAGCGGCCCGGTCAGGGCAAGGACGATCACCGATATCTGGGAGGGGTCGAATTTGATGATGACGGGCGATTTGGCCTCGTCAGGCAGCAGGTCGAGGATCTCGTTCAGATGGCGCTGGATGTCCGTGGAGGCAAGGTCGAGGTCCGTCCCCCAGTAGAACTCGACCGTCACCACCGAGGTCCCCTCCCTCGATCTGGAGGAGACGTGCCGGACGTTCTGGATCCGGCTCACCCGCTTCTCGATCGGCCGGGAGACCATCATTTCGATATCCTCGGGGCTTGCCCCCGGGTAATCGGTCACGATGGTGACCACAGGATAGGAGATCTCCGGGAAGAGATCGATGGCGAGGTTCGAAAAGGCGATCATCCCGAGCAGGAGGATCCCGATGGCGACCATGAACCGGCCTACCGGGTTCTTGAGAGATCCACGGATGAGGTCCACGGGAGCTCAACCTCCTCCGACCACCCGAACGGGAGAGCGGTCTTTGAGAAGCTCCTGGCCTTTGACGATCACCTGGTCCCCCTCGGCCGCTCCCTCGAGGATCTCCACATAGCCCTCCTGCTCGAATCCAGTGAGGACCTGGCTCCGGATCGCCTGGTTCCCTCTGTGGAGGAAGATGGCCTTCGATCCGCTGGAGTAGACGATCGCCTCCCTTGGGACGACCAGCGTTCGGGGCTTTTCGAAGAGGACGATCTCGATGCGGGCGAACATGCTCGGCTTCAGTAGCCGGCCGGGATTGGGGATGTCGATCTCCGCCTGCAAGGTTCGGGTCACGGGGTCGAGGCCGCTGCTGATCCGGGCCACCTTCCCTTCGAAGACCTTTCCGGGAAAAGATTCGGTCTGGATCTTGGCCTTCATCCCCAATTTCAGATAAGGGATGTCCCTTTCGAGGATATGGGCCACGACCTTCACGGTCTCGGTGTGGACCAGGCTCACAATGGGCGAGGACGGGGTGACCAGAGAGCCGATCTCAACATATTTCCGGTTGATCTCGCCCGAGAAGGGGGCCGTGATCTCGGTATGCTGAAGTCGGATCCGGTCCTGGGCCAGCAACGCCTCCATCTCCTTCAATCTCGCCCGGCTCGCCTCCCTGACCTCCTGCCTGGGCCCTTCCCTCAAAAGTTTGAGCTGCTCCTGAGCGGATGCCAGCTGGGCCTCGGCCACCGAATATTCCATCCTCGTAAGGTCCATCTCCTTCTTGGAGATGACCTGCTGCTTGAAGAGGGCCTCCATCCGCTCCCGGTGCAATTTGGCATGTTCGTATCGGGAGCGGGCGCTTTGGACGGCCTCCTCGGCCTGCCGGATCTCCTCGGCCCTCGGTCCGGCCTCGATCTCGGCCAGTTGGGCCCTGGCCAGGGCCACCCGGGCCTCGCTCTCTCTCACCTTTTGGAGGTAGTCGGACCGGTCGATCTGGGCGATCACCTGCCCTTTGCGGACGGTGTCTCCTAATCCCACGTCGATCCGCTCGAGATACCCCGAGACCTTCGGAAAGATCTCCACCTGCATCTGGGGGAGAATATCTCCGCTCAGGGAGATCGTATGGGTGATCGGCCTGGCGACAACCGGGGCCACCTGGACAGGGATCTCCCCTCTCTTCACCTTGCTCGCCACCGCCCTCTTCTGGTTGAGACTCCACCCCCGGTAAAGGGCCACGCCCAAGAGAAGGGCGATGGCCAGACCGATCAGGATCCCTATCCAGCCCTTTAAAGATCGGATCATGTCCCGTGTTCCCAGGCCGTGAGGTAACGTTCCTGTTCCTCCGTCAGCCGATCGATCTCGATCCCCATCGAGAGCAGCTTCATCCGGGCGATCTCCCGATCGATGGCCGGAGGAACCGGATAGACCCTCCGCTCCAAGCTTCGGTGAGAGGCGGCCAGATATTCGGTCGAAAGCGCCTGGTTGGCGAAGCTCATGTCCATCACGCTCGACGGATGACCCTCTGCGGAGGCCAGATTGATGAGCCTTCCCTCCCCCAAGAGATAGACCCTGCGGCCATTTTTGAGCGTGAACTCCTCGACGAAATCGCGGATCGCCTTTCGGGAGACGGCGATCTCCCCGAGCCCCTCCAGGTCGAGTTCTACGTTGAAATGTCCGGAATTGGCGACGATGGCGCCGTCTTTCATCTCCAAGAAATGCTCCTTGCGAATCACCTTCGTATTCCCCGACACGGTGCAGAAGATATCGCCCTCCCGGGCGGCCTCGGCCATGGCCATGACCCGGTAGCCGTCCATGACCGCCTCCAAGGCCCTCAGGGGATTGACCTCCGTGACGATCACGTTGGCCCCCATGCCCCTGGCCCTCATCGCCAGCCCCTTTCCGCACCATCCGTAGCCCGAGACCACGAAGGTCGAACCGGCCATCAGGCGGTTGGTGGCCCGGAGGATCCCGTCGATCGTCGATTGCCCGGTCCCGTATCGATTGTCGAAGAAGTGCTTGGTCTCGGCATCGTTGACCGCAATCACGGGAAACCGCAGAACCCCGTTCCGCTCCATGCTCCGGAGCCGGATGACCCCGGTCGTCGTCTCCTCGGTCCCGCCGATCACCCCTCGGATCATCGCCTCCCTCTCGGCCGACGTCAAACCCTTGGCCCAGGCCCTGACCGGAGGGGCCAGCTCCTCCCACTTTTCGAGGGCGATGAAATGAAAGGAGGAGACGAGGTCTGCCCCGTCGTCCATCGTGAGGTTGGGCTGGAAAGCGAGGGCTTTTTGGATATGGGCATAGTAGGTCTCGCTGTCCTCCCCTTTGATGGCAAAGACCGGGATCTTCAACCCCTGGACCAGGTAGGCGGCCACATCATCCTGCGTGCTCAAGGGGTTGGAGGCGCAAAGGCAGACCTGAGCGCCTCCTGCTTCCAACGTCTTCATCAAAACGGCCGTCTCCGTGGTCACGTGGAGGCAGGCGGAGACCCTCAGCCCTCGGAGGGGCTTCTCTTTCTCGAAACGGCTCCGGATCATCTTCAAGACGGGCATGGCCATCTCCGCCCACTCCATCCGGAGTCGACCTTTTTCAGCGAGGGAGGGATCCTTGATGTCATATTCCATAGCGAAACTCCACGGGGTTAAAGCCCGGCCGCTTTGCGAAGCTCATCGGCCCGATGGGTGCTCTCCCAGGTGAACCCGGGTTCGTTTCGTCCGAAATGGCCATAGCAGGCGGTCCGTTTGTAGATCGGTTTCAGGAGGTCAAGGTACTGGATGATGGCCTTCGGTCTCAGGTCGAAATGCTCCAGGGCGATCTTGGCGATCTCATCCGGAGGGATCTTGGAGGTCCCGGCCGTATCGACCATGAAGGAGACCGGTTTCGCCTTTCCGATGGTGTAGGCGATCTGAACTTCACATTTCTCCGCAAGGCCCGCGGCCACGATGTTTTTGGCGATATGTCGGGCCATGTAGGAGGCGCTCCGATCCATCTTCGAGGGGTCCTTCCCCGAAAAACAGCCGCCTCCGTGGCTTCCCACCCCCCCATAAGTGTCGACGATGATCTTCCGGCCGGTCAGGCCACAGTCGGCCTTGGGGCCTCCGTGGACGAACCGACCCGTGGTGTTGATGTAATACTGCGTATTTTTGTCTCGAAGCTCGGGCGGGATGACCTTGAAGATCACCTCTTCGAGGATCCCCTCTTTGAGCGTCTCGTAGCGGACCGATTCGGAGTGCTGGGCCGCAATAACGACGGAGTCGACCCGAACCGGCCGGTTGTTGACATACTGGATGGTCACCTGGGACTTCCCATCCGGACGGAGAAAGTCGAGGATCTTCTTCTTCCTCACTTCGGCCAGCCTTCGGGTCAACCGGTGGGCGTAGATAATCGGCATGGGCATCAATTCCGGCGTCTCGTTACAGGCGTATCCGAACATCAGCCCCTGATCCCCGGCCCCCTGTTCGTGATCCTCGGTCTCATCGACCCCCATGCGGATATCGGGGGACTGCTCGTCGATCGAGGTCAGGACTGCGCAGGTCTCCCAATCAAAGCCCATCGAAGAGTCGTTATATCCGATCTCCTTGATCGTCTCCCGGATGATGGCGGGCATGTGGACATAGCAGGTGGTCGTGATCTCTCCCGCGATGATCGCCATGCCTGTGGTGACCATCGTCTCGCAGGCCACCCGGGCGTTGGGGTCTTGGGCGATGATGGCGTCCAGAATCGCATCCGAGATTTGATCCGCCACCTTGTCGGGATGACCCTCGGTGACGGATTCTGAGGTGAATAGGAAGTTGGTCATGGACATGGTCGGTCTCCTCCTGGACTGAATTTTATCGGTGGCCCGCCGAACAGGGGGCTTTCATCTCTTCTTCCATAGGCCCTGGGCTTGGAAGAGGTTAAGCCCTCAGGACCTCCGACATCGACTGGACGACCTCCTCGGGAAGGCGCTGGTTGACCCACGTCCGGACCACCCGTTTGATCTCCCGGGCCGTCGAATACTGGAAGAGACGCTCCGTCATCTCCCTCACCTCACCGGCCTTGACCATCCGGAGCATCTTCTTCACCTTGGGAATGGCCGCCGGGGTCATGCTGAACTCCTCCAGCCCCAAACCGAATAACACTAACACATAGGCGGGTTCGGCGGCCATCTCTCCGCATAGGGCGACGGGGATGCCCGCCTCCCGGGCAGACTGGACCACTCCCCGGACGATCCTCAGGATGGCGGGGTGGAGGGGCTCGTAGAGATAGGAGACGTGTTCATTGATCCGGTCCACGGCCAGGGCATACTGAATGAGGTCGTTCGTCCCGATGCTGAAAAAATCGACCTCCCGGGCCAGCAGATCGGCCGTGACCGAGGCCGAAGGGATCTCGATCATCGCCCCCACCTTGATGGATCGGTCGAAGGGGACCTTTTCCCTGGAACATTCCCGCTTCACCTCTTCGAGGATGGCCTTCGCCCTGCGGATCTCCTCCATCCCGGAGATCATGGGGAAGAGGATCCGGACATTCCCATGGGCGCTCGCCCGGAGGATCCCTTTCAGCTGGGCCTTGAAGATCTCGACTTCCTTCATGCTGAAGCGGATCGCCCGAAGCCCCATGGCGGGGTTCGTCTCTTTCCCGCTGGAATAGCTGAGGAGGAATTTGTCCCCCCCGATATCGAGGGTCCGGATCGTCACCGGGTCCGGGGCGACGTTCTCGACCAACCTCCGATAGGTCTGGTAATGCTCCTCCTCCGCGGGCAGGTCTTTCCGGTTCAGATAGAGGATCTCGGTCCGGTAGAGGCCGATGCCTTCCGCGCCGTGGCTCTTGGCCGAGGGGACCTCCTCCACCAATTCGATATTGGCCTGAAGGGAGACCCGGACGCCGTCCCTCGTCTCGGCGGGCAGGGTGGCATATTTCATCACCTCCCGCTCCACCAATTTGATCCGGCGCCTCCGCTCGACATAGGACTCGAAGATCTCCTCCGTCGGATTGATGACCACCTCCCCGGTCTCCCCATCGAGGGCGAGCAGATCGCCTCCGTTGATGAGGGCGGTGGCCACCTCCAGACCCACGACCGCCGGGATGCCCAGGGAGCGGGCGAGGATGGCGGTATGGGAATATCTCCCCCCCACATCGGTCACAAAACCGGCCACCCGCTTCAAGTGCATCTGAAGGGTATCGGCCGGTGAGAGGTCGTGGGCCACCACGATCACCTTCCCTTTGATCTTGGTGATGTCGTCGTGCTTCCTCCCCATGAGGTTCCGGAAGATCCTGGCGGCCACGTAGTGCAGGTCGTTTCGCCGCTCTCTCAGATATTCATCCTCGATGGCCTGAAAGGCCGCGTCCAGTTTTTCGAGGGTGAGGTCCAGGGCCCATTCCGAATTGACCTTCCGCCTCCGGATGTTCTCCGTGGTATTCTCGATCAGCATCTGATCATTCAAGATCATCAAATGGACATCGAGGATGAAGGCGTGTTTCCGCATCTCGGGGTCCAGGATCTTCTCCTTCACCTCCATCAGCTGCTGCTTCGACAGCTCGATGGCCTGCCGGAACCGCTCCACCTCCTCCTCCACCTGGGAGGGGAGGATTCGCCGCTGAGGGAGCCTCACCTTGTATCGTTCAACCAGGAAGGCGCGGCCGGTCACGATCCCTGGAGAGGCGCCGATCCCGTGGATCGTCTTGTTGACCTGTTGCTGAACCGCCATCCTCACTCCTCCCCGAATTTGTTCTCGAAGAGCTTCCCTAAGGTCTCGATCGCCTCCACCTCGTCTTTCCCCTCGGCCTTCAGGGTAATCCGGCTGCCCTTGGTCGCGGCCAGCATGAGGATGCCCATGATCGATTTTCCGTTGACGGTGTGGCCATCCTTTTCGAGGCTCACCTCCGAGACGAACCGATTGGCGGTTTTGACGAAAAGGGCGGCAGCCCTCGCATGGAGTCCCAACTTGTTACGGATCACGAACGTTCGGACTTCCATCGCCTTTGTTCGGGGAAATCCCCTCTCCTCACTTCTTGTCCACCCGTTTCTTCAGCACCTCGCTGGCCAGATTGATATTCCTCTGGCCGTAGTCGGTGATGAAGGCGGCCAGGGATTCCAGGTCCATCGACTCCTTGCAAGTGGCCAATTTCAACAACATGGGGAGATTGACCCCGGTGATCACCTCGATCTTCTTCTCCTCCAGAAAGGAGAGGCTGATGTTGGAGGGCGTCCCCCCGTACATGTCCGTCAGGATCAGAACGCCCTCGCCGCCCTCGACCTTTCGGATCGCCGAGATGATCTTCGCCCGGATCTCCTCGGACCCCTCCTGGGGATCGATCGAGACCGGCTCGAACTGCTTCAGCTCCTCTCCCACGACCAGCCTGGCCGCCGCGATCATCTCCTCTCCTAAACGACAGTGCGTCACCACCACCACCCCGACCATGTTCATCCCCTTTCGATATCCCGATGTCTCACCGCGATCAACATCCCTTTGACGTCCCTCTCCCGTTTCAGGCGTTCGGCCAGCTGGTTGACGATGACGATCGACCGATGCCTTCCGCCCGTGCAGCCCACGGCCACGGTGAGGTGGGTCCGCCTCTCCCGGAAATAGAAGGGGAGAAGAAACCTCAGAAAGTCCATCGCCCGGTTTAGAAAATCCCGGGTTTCCTCCCATTGTAACACATAGGCCTCCACCTTCGGATGATCCCCCGGGAACCGTTTCAATTCCTCCACGTAGTAGGGGTTGGGCAAAAAACGGACATCGAACATCAGGTCCGCTTCGTAGGGGACGCCAAAGCTGTAACCGAAAGAGAGAAGGGTGAGCGTCAGGGGGACCGCCTGGGGGTCTTTCTGGGCATACTGCTGGACCTTCGCCTTCAGCTCGTGGACGTTGAACTGGGAGGTATCGATCACCTCATTGGCGATATCGCGAAGCCCCCGGAGTCGCTCCCGCTCGAGGCGGATCCCGTCGAGGATGCACCCCCCGAGGGCGAGGGGATGCTGTCGCCGCGTCTCGCTGAAGCGCCTCGTCAGGACCGGGTCGGAGGCATCCAAGAAGAGGACCTCGATCGGAAAGCCTTCCCTTCGGAGCTCCTCGATCATCCGTCGGGAGGCCTCGAAGAAATCCTCCTCTGTCTGTCCGGGAGGGAGATGGCCCAGGGCGCTCCGGATGTCCTGGACGATGGCGACCTTCGAAATCTTTTCCGCCGATTCTTTGCAGAGCTCGAGGAACTTGGACAGAAGGGGAGGAGGAAGGTTGTCGACGCAGTAAAAACCGGCATCCTCCAAGGCCTTGATGGCGGTGGTCTTTCCGGACCCGGAAAGGCCGGTGATCAAGATGATCCGCTGAGGTTTCACTCCGGCTCGCCCCCGGGGTCCGAGGTGGGCCCTGTCCTCTCCTCCATCTTTCGAAGGAGCTTCCTCTCGAATTCCAGCGCCGAATGGTAGCCCATCTCTTTCAGCAGATGGTTTCGAGCAGCCACCTCGATGATGGTCGTCAGATTCCGTGCCGGGGTGACGGGGATCTTCAACATGGGGAGGTCAACATCCAGCAGGGTATATTTCTGCTCTTCAAACCCGAGGCGGTCGTAGTCCTGTTGGGTATTCCACTCGACCAACTCCAGCACCAGGTCGATCCTCTTGCGGTCCCGGATCGCCTCCGGACCGAAGAGGCTTCGAATGTTGATGATCCCCAGGCCCCGGATCTCCATATGGTGCCGGATGACCTCGAAGCCGCTTCCGATGAGCACCTCCGGAGAACGTCTCCGGATGGAGACCATGTCATCGGCCACCAATCGGTGGCCTCGAAGGATGAGATCGAGGGCGCATTCACTCTTCCCGATGCCGCTTCTCCCGAGGATGAGCACGCCCACGCCGTAGACGTCCATGAGCACGCCGTGGAGGCTCGTGGAGGGGGCCAGCTTCTCTTCCAAAAATTTCGTGACCCGGTCGATGAACTCCGTCGAGCTCAGGTTCGTCCGAAACAGGGGGATCCCTCGCTCCTCGGCCCCTTCCAAGAGGGGAGGAGGGATCTCGAGGTTTCGGGTCACCACCAGACAGGAGAGGTCGAGCTGGCAGATCTGGTGGATCACCTCCTCCTGGCGTTCCGGAGGCAAGGTGCGAAAGTAGGCCGCCTCCGAATTGCCGATGACCTGAAGCCTCTCGGGATTGATGAACCGCGTAAAGCCCGTCATGGCCAGGCCCATCTTCTGGACCTGGGGATGGGTGATCTTCTTCCTCAATCCCTTCTGCCCGGCGAGGAGCGTCAGACCGAGGCGGAATTGTTGATCCTTGGCCAGCTCTCCAACGAGAAGGTGTCTCATGCCCGACTCTTTCGGTTCAGTACTTTTCGTCCTCCTCGGAGATGATCTCGAAGATCTCCCTCCGGGTCTTGGCCTCGAGCAACCTCCTCTTGAAGGAGGGGTTTTTGGTCAGCTTGGCGATCCGACCGAGCAGATTGAGGTTCTCCACGGCGGAATTTTCAGGCGCCATCACCATGAAGAAGAGCTGGCAGGGTTTATGATCGATCGAGTCGAAATCGACCCCCTGAAGGGAACGGCCGAAGGAGACCAAAAACCGTTTCAACCGTTTTAGGCGGCCATGGGGGATCGCCACGCCCTCGCCGATCCCGGTCGACTCCCACCGTTCCCTCTCCATGAGAATTTGGACGAGTTCATCGGAAGAGGTGGCGCCGCTCGGCTCGATCAGCACCTCGGAGAGCTCTTTCAAGACCGAGAGCTTGTCCTTTCCTCTCAGCTCTGGCAGGATCCACTCTTCTCTTAAGAAATTCAGCAATTTCATCCGGTCATCATCCCTGGGCGGAGGGGTCTTCTCCGCCCTCGCCTCCTCTTCCAAGGGCCGATCGCCCGGGGGGCCTCAAGGGCCCCCTCCCTCCCTACTCGACGTAGGGTTCGAGCCATTCGTGCTGGCCATCTTTTCGGCGAAGGGCATTCATCTCTCCCGTATGGGAGTTGATGAAGAACAGGACATCCTCCTCCGACAGCCGCAACTGGGCCAAGGCCTCTTCCAGGGACATCGGTTTGACCGGAACCCGTGTCTTCTGAACCGTGGGAGGAACCGAACCCTCTTCGCTTTCTGGACGGGAAAGAGTCCGAGAGACCCCTCGGGCCCGGGCGGGGGCCTGATTCCCCTTTTTCCGCTTGGTCTTTCCCCGTCGCTCTCGGATCTGGCGGTCCATCTTCTCGACCATCTGATCGATCGCCGCATAAAGGTCCCGGTCCTTCCCTTTGCTGTTGACGCTCAGACCGTCCTGAAGGATGGTCAATTCGGCAAAGTGGCGGAATTTCTCGGCCGAGAGGACGACATGGGCCTCCTGGGGGTTTTCGAGGAACTTCTCCAGTTTTCGGACCTTCTCCTTCACATAGCTCTTGACGCCCTCATCCGGTTCCAGGTGTCGAAAGGTAACGGAAATCTGCATCCGAGTCCTCCTTGGAGCTCCAAGTTCTCTCTTCACGGGAAGGCTTCGCCTTCAGACCAATTTTCGCCTTTCGCTCGAAGAGAGGATCTTCATCATCTCCCGATATTTTGAGATCGTCCTCCGGGCGATATGGATATTCCTCTCCCTTAGGAGCTGGACCAACTTCTCATCGCTATAGGGTTTGCGCGGATCCTCTTGCTCGATGATCTCCTTCAAGAGGCTCTTGACGCTTTCGGAGGCGAGCGCCTCTCCCCGAAGGGATGGGATGCCGGAGTTGAAGAAGAACTTCAACTCGTAGATCCCCTGGGGCGTATGCATGTACTTGTTGTGGGTGACCCGGCTGATGGTCGATTCATGCATCTGGATGTCTTCGGCCACATCCCTGAGGACGAGGGGCTTGAGATACTGGATTCCGTGATCGAGGAAGTCCCTCTGGAATTTGACGATGCTTTTGGCCACCTTGTAGATGGTCCTCTGGCGTTGATCGATGCTCTTGATCAACCAGAGGGCGGAGCGGAGCTTTTCCTGAATATATTTTCGCTCCTCCGGCTGAGCCCGTCCCCCCTCCGTGAGGATCCTCCGGTAGTAGGGATTGACTTTGAGCCGGGGAACCCCTTCATCGTTGAGGGAGACCACATACTCCCCCTCCAGCTTATAGACATAGACGTCCGGAATGATCTCTTGGGCAATCTCTCCTCCGTAGGCCCGGCCGGGCTTGGGATCGAGCCGGAGGATGAGGGAGGCCGCCCGGCTCACCCGCTCGGTCGAAACACCTAACCGTCTGGCCAAAGCGGGATAGTTACGGTTCTTCAGGAGGGAGAGGTGCTCCTGGACGATCCGTTCGGCGATCGGGTCCCTGGGAGAGACCTGGCGGAGTTGGATCAGGAGACATTCCTTCAGGTCCCTGGCCGCGACCCCGACCGGATCGAACTCCTGAATCCTCTTGAGAACCCCTTCGATCTTGTCCAGGGGGATGCCCGTTTGCTGGCTATACTCTTCGAGAGAGGCATGAAGGTACCCATCGTCGTCCAGGTTGCCGATGATCCAGGTCCCGATCTCCTGCTCTTCTTCGGTGAAGTTGGAGAGGCGGAGTTGCCAATGGAGGTGGTCGAAGAGGGTCGTCCGCTTGGAGACGAAATTTTCGAACGACGGTCTCTCGTCCTCGTCCGGCTCTGCCAATCGCGCCGGAGGGAGGAGGTTGTAATTCTCGAGATAGCTTTCCCAATCGAACTCCTCCGCTCCCTCCCCTTCGCCCCTGACCTCGCTGGTGTGCTCCACCGGTGGAGGTTCTTCGGCCTTCTCCGTTTCGAAGGGCTCTCCGTCGTTGGCCGCCTCTTTCTCCTCCTCGACCTCTTCCAGCAAAGGGTTTTCTCTCATCTCCTGTTGAATCATCTCCACCAGTTCCAACCGGGTCATCTGGAGCAGCTTGATCGCCTGCTGGAGCTGGGGGGTGATGACTATCTGCTGGACGAGTTTCGGAGTCTGTTTCAGTTCCAGGGCCATCTCACTCGGATGAAAATCTTGGGCACCTCATCTCAGGACGGGGTCTCTCCCTTGGGCCTCCGATCCCTTTCCTCGAGCCGGAATCCATCGCCCAGATAGACCGCTCTCGCTTTCGGGCTTTTGGCGATCTCTTCGGGGGTTCCCGATTCGAGAAGGACCCCTTCGTTCAGGATATAGGCGCGATCGCAGACGCCTAAGGTTTCCCGGACATTATGATCCGTAATTATAATTCCGATGCCCCGTGATTTCAATTGACGGATCATCGATTGGAGCTCCAAAACAGCGATGGGATCGATGCCGGCGAAAGGTTCGTCCAAGAGGATAAAGGAGGGAGAGAGGACCAGCGCGCGGGTGATCTCGACCCTCCTGCGCTCGCCGCCCGAGAGGCTGTAGGCCTTCTGCCTTCGGAGCGGCGCCAATCCCAGCTCGTGGAGGAGACGCTCCAGCCGGTCCCGTCTTTCCGTTTTGGTCAGCGGCAGCGTTTCGAGGATGGCCATCAGGTTCTCCTCGACGGTCAATTTGCGGAAGACCGAGGGTTCCTGGGAAAGGTAGCCGATCCCCTTTCGGGCCCGGAGATACATGGGGAGGTGGGTGATGATCTCGCCGTTGAGCTCCACCTCTCCCTCGTCCGGCCGGAGCAGCCCGATGATCATGTAGAAGATGGTGGTCTTTCCGGCGCCGTTAGGGCCCAAGAGGCCGACCACCTCCCCGCCATCGATCTCGAGGCTCACCCCTTGGACGACCTTCCGATGGCGAAACGATTTGGTCAATTGAACACATCTCAGATGGGACATGAGCCTCCGACCTCTCCGCCCTACCTCTTCTTCTCCTCCTTGGGCGGAGGGACGATGGTCGTCACCACCCGCCCCCCTTTCCCTCCCTCGATATAACTCCTGTCTTCGTTCAGGAGATAGACCATCCGTTCTCCGCGAACCACATTGTCGCCCTCCCGGAGGACGACCTCTCCTTCCAGGACGACCTTGTTCTCCATCTGATAGAAGGTCGCCCTCTGGCAGGTGGCCCTGCGCTCTAGCTGGACGATCCTCACATTGCCCGTGGCCACGATCTCCCGGATCTTCTTCGTCTCCGAATCGTAGTGGACGACCATCTGATGGGCGTGAAGGGTGGCCTCCTCCTGTTTGGCCACCACGTTCCCCTTGAAGGTGATCCGGTTCTCCTTCTGGCTGCCCTCAACGGTATCGGACGTGATCTCGATGGGCGCTCGGGAGGTGGTGAATCCGAACCCCGATCGCTTCTCCTGGGTCTCGCCGTGAGGAACCCGTTGGGCGAACAAAAAGGCCAGGACGAGGAGCCATCCCGCGATCCACCGTCTCATATCTGCCTTTTCCCCTTCCATACCGTCCTGACCTGGCTGAAGACCTTGAAGGTCTTCTCCTCCAGGTCGATCCGCATCCCCTTCCCGGTCAGATGGACTCCCTCTCCCTCAAATTCGATGAAGTCGTCGGTCTCCGCCCGTCTCTCCCCGTGTCGATAGGAGATCGACCGGGTCTTGAGCCGGTAGCCGTCGGAGGAGAGGAGGAGGACGTTTCCGGAGATCTCCATGTCTTTTCTCTCCTGATGGACCTTGGCCCGATCTCCCGTCAGGGTGAAGGAACGGCCGTCCTTGGCATAATAGATCGCCCTCACCTCTTGGAGGTGGAGATCGCTCTCGTACTGGGCGATCGCCTTCGCCTCCAGCTCCCAGATCTTCTTGCCCGCCTTTTCCTCGACCAGATGGACCTTCTCCATCCGCTGGTCAGCCCCTTCGGTCGAAACCCGATCTGCCATCTTCTCCTCCGAATGTTTTCGGTCCCGGAGGTTCATCCAGAGGATGACCGTGACGAGCCCGGCCAGGACAAGGATCGAAAAGAAAAGGGCGAATCGAAACCGGTTCAACGGGATCTCCAGAGGTCAGGGCTTTGGGGCCGGATCTTCTCCTTCAGAAATCTCTTTTTCGCCTCCTGCCAGAAGGTCCTCCCTCGTCTCCCTCGACCGGAGGGCTTCGCCTGAAGGCCTATTAAAGCGGGCGATCTCAGACGACCCCGGCCTTCAGCAGATCGTGGAGATGGATGATCCCGATCGGTTTTCGATCCCCGGGCCGGTCAAAGACGAAGAGCGAGGTGATCGAAAATTCTTCCATCCTTTGGACGGCTTGAGCGGCGAGGGCATCCTTTTCGATCCACTTCGGATTGCGCGTCATCACCTCGGAGGCGGTCCGATCGAGGAGATCGGAATACCGCTCGAGGGCCCGCCTGAGGTCGCCATCGGTGATCACCCCGACCAGCTCGTCTGCGTCGTTACACACGGCGGTCACCCCCAAGCGCTTCGAGGTGATTTCGAAGATGGCCTCCTTCATCGAGGCCTTTTCATACACCTTCGGAAAGGCCTCCCCCGTGTGCATCAACATCTCGACCCTCAAAAGGAGCCTCTTGCCCAGGGCCCCTCCGGGATGGAGCAGGGCGAAGTCTTCCTTCTTAAATCCCCTTTTGACCATCAGGGCGATCGCCAGGGCGTCGCCCATGGCAAGCGTGGCGGTGGTGCTGGCCGTGGGGGCGAGGCCCAGGGGGCAGGCCTCTTCTTTAACCTGGATGTCGAGCGAGACATCCCCGACCCGAGCCAGGGTCGATTGACGGTTCCCCGTCAGGGTGATCAGGGGGTTGCCGTAGCGTTTGATGAGGGGCAGCACCTCGAGGATCTCCCGGGTCTCGCCGCTGTTGGAGATGGCGATGACGACGTCCTCCTTGGCCAGCATGCCGAAGTCTCCGTTCATGCCCTCGGCCGGGTGGATGAAGAAGGCCGGCGTCCCGGTGCTGGCAAAGGTGGAGGCGATCTTCCTTCCCACCAGCCCCGATTTTCCCATCCCCATGAGGATCACCTTGCCCTTGCATCGGTAGAGGATCTCCACCGCCTTCGAAAACCGCTCGTCGATCCGGCCGATCAAATCGAGGATCGATTCGGCCTCGATCCTCAACACCCTCTTGGCCTCTTCGATCACGTTGACGGACATCGTCTCACTCACCCCGAAATCTCCTTCCCTTCGCCTTGGCCCCCTTCTTGAGCGTCGCCCGGATGAATTCTCGAAAGAGGGGATGGGGGGCCATCGGCTTCGATTTGAATTCGGGATGAAACTGGCAACCCAAAAACCAGGGGTGGTCCTTCAATTCGATCATCTCCACAAGTCTCTGATCGGGAGAAGTCCCGCTGAAGACCATCCCGGCCCGGCTCAACACCTCCCGGTAGTCGTTGTTGAACTCGTACCGATGGCGATGCCTTTCATAGATCATCTTCTTTCCGTAGGCGAGGAAGGCCAGGGTCCCCTCTTCGACCTTGCAGGGGTAAGCCCCGAGGCGCATCGTCCCTCCTAAGGGGCTGTCGGCATCCCTCTTCTGAACCGTTTGGTTCTGATCGACCCACTCCTCGAGCAGGCAGATGACGGGATGGTTCGTTTTGGGGTTGAACTCCGTGCTGTCGGCGTTCTTCAGGCCCGCGCAATGCCTCGCCACCTCGATCACGGCAC
Organism: Thermodesulfobacteriota bacterium; assembly: GCA_026415035.1. Lineage (NCBI taxonomy): Bacteria > Pseudomonadati > Thermodesulfobacteriota > Thermodesulfobacteriota bacterium. The sequence continues at coordinate 260,006 of JAOAHX010000001.1, forward strand.
ACTGCATCCCGAGGCAGATCCCGAAGAAGGGGATCTTCCTCTCCCGGGCGAATTGAATCGCCCGGATCTTCCCCCGAATGCCCCTCGTCCCGAACCCCCCGGGGACGAGGATCCCGTCCGCCCCCTGGAGGAGGCGTTCGGGCCCTTCCTTCTCGATCCGCTCCGAATCCACGTATCTCAGGTTGACCCGTGCCTCGTTGGCCAATCCCCCATGGGTGAGGGCCTCGATGAGACTCTTGTAGGATTCGATCAGGCCCACGTACTTCCCGACCATGGCGATCGTCGTCTGATGTCGCGGGGACTTGATCTTCTTGACCACTCGTTCCCAGACGGAGAGGTTGGCCCGGGCCATCCAGATGTTCAGCTTCTGGGCGATCTTCTCGTCCAGCCCCTCCTGGTGAAAGACGATGGGCAATTCGTAGATCGTATCGACGTTCTTCGCCGTGATCACCGCATCTTGATCCACGTTGCAAAAGAGGGCGATCTTCGATTTGACCTCCGGGGAGAGGTATCGATCGGTTCTGCAGAGGAGGATGTCGGGTTGAATCCCGATCTCCCGGAGTTCCTTGACGCTGTGCTGGGTCGGCTTCGTCTTCAGCTCGCCGGCCGTCTCGATATAAGGCACCAGGGTGAGATGGATGTAGAGGGTGTTCTCCCTCCCCACGTCGCCCCGGATCTGCCGGATCGCTTCCAAAAAGGGGAGGCTTTCGATGTCCCCGACCGTTCCCCCCACCTCGACGATGACGATGTCGACGTCTTCGGAAAGATCGAAGACCTTGGACTTGATCTCGTTCGTGATGTGGGGGATCACCTGGACCGTGCTCCCGAGGTACTCTCCCTTCCTCTCCTTCGAGATGACCGAATCGTAGATCTGGCCGGTCGTATAGTTGTTCTTCTTTGAGGTCACGACGCTCGTATATCGTTCGTAATGGCCCAGATCGAGGTCGGTCTCCGCGCCATCGTCCGTCACGTAGACCTCGCCGTGCTGATAGGGATTCATCGTCCCGGGGTCGACGTTGATGTAGGGATCGAACTTCAGGAAGGAAACCTTCAATCCCCGCAACTCGAGAAGGGCACCGATGGAGGCAGAGGCTAACCCCTTCCCTAAGGATGAGACGACCCCGCCTGTGACAAAGATATACTTTGTTCTCCGATTGGCCAATTACGGTCCTCCTCTTGAAGAGGCCTCCCCTAGGGGTCCTTTCCTCGCTAATTTCCCAAAGGCCTCATCAGAAATTTTTCAATGAGCTCATGGCCCTTCTCGACGAAGAGCCCGGTTTGGGCTGCCCTCTCCTCGTCGAAACCCTCCGCCCAAAAACGAGACCTCGTTCTGTGATTGGAGTAGACCACGAAAGGCACCGGGTCTGGCGTGTGGGTCCGGACCGAAAGGGGGGTGGGATGATCCGGAAGAACCAAGAGGTTCAACCTCTCGAAGGCTTCCATTCCCTGAAGGATCGTCCCCACCACCTTTTCGTCAAACGCCTCGATGGCCTCGATCTTCAAACGGAGGTCTCCTTGGTGGCCGGCCTCATCCGGAGCCTCTACATGCACATAGACGAAATCCCTCTCTCGCAAACCCTTCAGGCTATACTCGCCCTTCCCTCGGTAATTGGTGTCGAAATATCCGGTGATGCCCGGCACGGGCAGGACCTCCAGGCCTGCCAGCAATCCGATTCCCCGAATCAGGTGGACAGCCGAGATCACATAGCCCTCCACCCCGAAGCGCTCTCTGAGGGTGGGCATCTGAGGAGACCCGCCCTGACCCCAAAGCCAGATGGAATTGGCAGGCCGAAGGCCCTTCTTTCTCCTTTCGAGGTTGACAGGGTGTTCCCCGAGGATCTTCTGGGAGGCCGCCATGAGCTCGAGAATCTTTGCCCCTGGACCCTCGTCCTTCGGGAGAAAGGGGTCGATCGGTTGCCCGATGAGGTCGTGAGGAGGGGTGAGCTTTAGGGTCTCCAGCCCGGGATAGGCGGTTCGCGCATCCCTCATGATCAAGAGATGGCGGTAACTCACCCCGGAAAAGAACCTCAATCCATCGCGGCCGATTTGGCGGTCGAGGGCCTCGATCAGTCTGGCCGCTTCGTCGTCGGAGATGTGGCCCGCTGCGAAATCCTCCATCACCGTCTTCGATCCCTCTCGCCTGAGCGTGACGAGATTGCAGCGGAAGGCGAGGTCGGCCTGATTTAAAATGAGGCCGAGGCTTGCCGCCTCAAGGGGGCCCCTTCCGGTAAAATAGACAGAAGGGTCGTAACCGAAAATGGAGAGGTTTGCGATTTCGCTTCCGGGGTTAAATCCGTCGGGGATGGTCCTCACCATGCCGACCGTTCCGTGCCGGGCCAACCAATCCAGATGAGGGGTCTTGGCCACGCGGAGGGGAGTCTTTCCTTGGAGGGCCTCCACCGGGTAGTCGGCCATCCCGTCACCGACGATCACGATGTATTTTTCTTTCTGGGCCATTGGATCGATATTGAGGACTGGGCCTGAGCCCCTCCATCCTTTTTCCCTAAATATACCATAACGTTACAATTGTCAAATGAAAATCCACGATTTTCAGCAAAAGTTATGCCAAGTTAGAATTTCAGATTGGGTGGCCGGGAAGGTCGATGGCTGGGTGGGGTCCCTATTTGAGGTTGAGATAGTTCAGGACCTCTACCTTCTTGGGAGGGAGCGAGGCAGGTTTCTGAGACACCCGGACAGCGATATCCGGATCCTTCAACCCGTGTCCGGTGATCGTCAGGACCACAACGTCCTCTCTCTTGAAAAACCCCTTTCGATCGAGTTTGATGATCCCCGCAAGCGAGGCGGCAGAGGCGGGTTCGCAGAAGATCCCTTCAAGCCCTGCCATCAGCTGGTAGGCCTTCAATATCTCCTCGTCGCTCACCATCTCGATCAACCCGCCCGATTCGTCCCTGGCCGCCACGGCCTGTCTCCAGCTGGCGGGATTTCCGATCCGGATGGCCGTGGCGAGCGTCTCAGGCTTGGCCACAACCTCTCCCCGCACAATCGGTGCGGCCCCCTCCGCCTGGAATCCTAACATCTTAGGGAGGCCTTCTATTTTCCCGTGCTCCCGGTATTCCTTGTATCCCTTCCAGTAGGCCGTGATGTTGCCGGCGTTTCCAACTGGGAGGACATGGTAAGTGGGTTCGGCTCCCAGGCGATCGACTACCTCGAAGGCCGCCGTCTTCTGTCCCTCGATCCTGTAGGGGTTGAGGGAGTTGACCAGCGTGACCGGTTCGGTTTCGGAGATCTCCCTCACAATCTGGAGGGCCTCATCGAAATTCCCTTCGATCTGAAGCACTTGGGCACCATGGGCCATCGCCTGAGAAAGTTTGCCAAGGGCGATCTTCCCCTCCGGGATAAGGACATAGGACTTCATCCCCGCCCTTGCCGCATACGCCGCGGCCGAGGCCGAGGTGTTTCCAGTCGAGGCACAGATGACGGCCTTCGATCCTGCCTCCTTGGCCATCGAGACCGCAACGGTCATGCCCCGGTCCTTGAACGAACCGGTCGGGTTGACCCCCTCATATTTGAAATAGAGTTGGAGCCCGGAGAGGATCTCCCGGCTGATCCGGCGGGAGGGGATGAGAGGCGTGCCTCCCTCGAGGAGGGTCACGATGTTCTCTTCCCGGATCGGCGGCAGATGGTTGCGGTACTCGTAGATCACTCCCTTCCACATGCTCTGAAACCCTGTCGGAGTTCCCCGTTTGACCTATGGAAGACTGAAGAAAGTCGACCCATCCCTCACGGCCTAAAGGTCCCGATCACTCCAGCTCGTTCTCGACCCGAATGAAGACGGTCTTTCCCAGGATCACCTTCAACCGATCGATCTCTTTCAACGCCTGGTGGACACTCCTCTCCCTTGCCTCATGGGTCATCATCACGACGGGAACGGCCCCGTCGACTTTCCGGCCTTTCTGGATGACTGAGGCGATGCTGATCCCGTTTCGTCCCAAGATCCCTGAAATCTGGGAGAGGACCCCTGGCCGATCCAGGGCTGAAAAACGCATGTAGTAAGGCATCTCCACTTCTTCCATCTTCTTCAAGGGAAGCCGTTCAAGGGCCGAGGGTCGATCGGATCGCAGAGGGGCCTTCTGCCCCTCGGCGCAGCCGAGGAGATTCCTTCCGAGGTCCACGAGGTCGCTGACCACCGCGCTTCCGGTGGGCATCTGCCCCGCCCCCTGGCCGTAAAAGAGCGTAGGCCCGACCGCATCTCCTTGGATATAGACGGCGTTAAAGACCCCTCCCACGGTCGCAAGGAGATGGCCCTCCGGGACGAAGGTGGGATGGACCCTGGCCTCGATCTTTCCGTTCTCGATCTTGGCGATGGCCAGCAGTTTGACCCGATAACCGAACTCCTTGCCGAACTGGAGGTCAAGGGGCGTGATCGCGGAGATGCCGTCGATGAAGATATCTTTGAATCGTATCCTCGTCCCGAAGGCGAGCCGGATGAGGATGGTCAGCTTATGGGCGGCATCGATGCCTTCGAGATCGTAAGTGGGGTCTGCCTCGGCGTACCCTTTCTCCTGGGCCTCCTTCAGGACCTCCTGGAAACTGCGCCCTTCGTCCGTCATCTTAGTCAGGATGTAGTTGGAGGTCCCGTTGAGGATCCCGAAGATCGATTGAATGCGATTGGCGACCAATCCCTCCTTGATCGAACGGATCAAAGGGATGCCACCTGCCACGGAGGCCTCGAAATTGACGTTCACGCCGTGACGTTCGGCCATCTGGAAGATCTCGTCCCCGTGGAGGGCGAGCAGGGCCTTGTTGGCCGTCACCACATGCTTCCCGTTCTGAATGGCCTTGAGGATAAACGTCCTGGCCGGTTCGATCCCGCCGATCAGCTCCATCACAATGTCGACCTCTGGGTCCTGGAGGATCTCTTCGGCGTTCTCCGTCAAAAGTTCCGGTCTGACCCTGACCCCCCGATCCCGTTTCAGGTCGATGTCGGCGATCCGTTTCAAAACGAGGCGGGCTCCCATTCGGGCTTCGATCAACCTCGCATTCTTTTGCAAGATCTTCACGACACCGGCTCCCACCGTGCCAAATCCGATCATTCCCGCCCGGATGCTTCTCATCCTCTCGGTCTCCCTGAGAAATCCCTTAACGCCCCCTCCCCATGGTTCGTTCCTCGCCCGCGGGTGGCAACGGACTCACCCCAACCCGCGATCCTTCCCCTCTCAAGGCGACTGGGAGGGAAAACCCTGGAAGGCCTTTCGGATCCCCTTGACCGCCTGTTTGATCCGGGCCTCGTTCTCCACCAGGGCGAACCTTACGAAACCCTCTCCATACTCTCCGAAACCGATGCCCGGAGAGACCGCCACCTTGGCCTCCCTCAGGAGGAACTTGGCGAAGTCGAGGGACCCCATCTTCTGGAAGGCCTTCGGAATCTCCGCCCAGACGAACATCGTCCCTTTCGGTTTCTCGATCTCCCAGCCGATCCGCTTCAGCCCGTGGATCAAGGTGTCCCTCCGTCTCTGGTAGGTCTCCGCAACCTCCCTGACGCAGGACTGGTCTTCGGTGAGGGCGATGATGGCCGCGATCTGAATCGGTTGAAAGGTCCCGTAATCGAAGTAGCTCTTCAACCGGGCCAGGGCCGTGATCATCTCCGGATTCCCCACGGCGAACCCGACCCGCCATCCCGCCATATTGTAGCTCTTGGAAAGGGAGAAGAATTCGACCCCGATCTCCTTTGCCCCCTTCACCTGAAGAAGGCTGGGGGCCCGGTAACCGTCGAAGACGATGTCGGCATAGGCGAGGTCGTGAACGACCATCAAGCGGTGATCTCTGGCGAAATCGACCAGTTTTTCGAAGAAATCGAGGTCCACCACCCGCGTCGTGGGATTGTGGGGAAAACTGACGATCAGCATCTTCGGAGGGGGCCAGCTCTGTTTGGTCGCTGCCTCCAATCTCTCGAAAAAATCGCCCTCTCCGGCGAGGGGGACCGACCGCACATCGCCCCCCGCGATCACCACCGAATAGGCATGGATGGGGTATGTCGGGTTGGGGACCAGGACGACATCGCCCGGGCCCATTGTCGCCAAAACCAGGTGGCCGATCCCCTCCTTGGCGCCGATCGTGACCACGGCCTCCGACTCGGGATCGAGGTCCACATCGTAACGGTTCCGATACCAGTTGGTGATCGCCAGCCGGAGTTTGTAAATCCCCTTCGAGGCCGAGTATCGATGGTTCCTGGGGTTCTTCACCGCCTCGATCAGTTTATGGACGATGTGCTTGGGCGTGGGCAGATCGGGGTTTCCCATCCCTAAGTCGATGATATCCTCCCCCCGCCTCCTGGCCTCCATCTTCAGCTGGTTGACGATCCCGAAGATGTAAGGGGGGAGCCGCATGATCCTTGGAAAGGCGGTCCCGTCAAGTGGAAAGGTCCCCATCGTCTCTCGCTATCCGATCTTTGGTGAAATCTTCTGGCGCCCCGACCTCAACGGCCCAAGAGGCCGAAGCCTGAGCTTACGGTTAGGGTTAACACACTTTAACCCTCTTTTCAATCGGCCTTCCCCTTCAACCGATCGAAGCCCATTCCAATCTCCCTTTCCACCTCTTAAGCAGGATCTCCTTCAGGCCCGCATGAGGAGGGCTTTGGAGGTCCGGGTCCTCCTGCACTAAACGAAAGGCCTCTTTTCTCGCCTCGATGAGCACGGCGGCATCCCGGAGGAGATGGGCCACCCGGAAGTCCGGAAGGCCGGACTGTCGGGTGCCAAAAAATTCTCCTGGCCCCCTCAACTCGAGATCCTGCTCGGCGATCTGAAACCCATCGTTCGTCCGCTCCATGGTCCGGAGGCGAATCTGGGCCTCCTCAGAAATCCCGCGTGGGGTGACGAGGAGGCAGGTGGAGGGATATCGGCCCCGGCCGATCCTCCCCCTCAATTGGTGCAGTTGGGAGAGGCCGAACCTCTCGGCATGTTCGATCACCAGGACCGTGGCATTGGGGATATCGATGCCCACCTCGATGACGGTCGTGGCCACCAGGATATCGATCTTCCCTTCCTTGAAGGCCATCATCACCCTCTCCTTCTCCTCGCTCCTCATCCGACCATGAAGCAGTCCGATGCGAAAGGTGGGGAAGACCTGCCTCTGGAGGTGTTCGGCCATCTGGGTCGCATTTTCGAGACCCAATTTTTCAGACTCCTCCACCAGGGGATAGACCAGGAAGGCCTGTCTCCCTTTCTTCACCTCCTCTTCGACGATCCGGTAAACCTGGCCCCGTTCAGACTCGGAAAAGACCTTGGTCGCAACGGGCATCCGCCCAGGGGGGAGTTCATCGATCAGCGAGAGGTCGAGATCGCCGTAGAGGGTCATGGCCAGGGTCCTCGGTATGGGCGTGGCGGTCATGACCAGGACATCGGGATGTTCTCCCTTCTTTTTCAGGAGCCCCCTCTGGATCACCCCGAATTTATGCTGTTCGTCGATGATCGCAAGCCCCAGTCGATGGAAGGTCACCTGGTCTTGAATCACCGCATGGGTCCCGATAACCATCTGGACCCTCCCGCTTCGGATCGACCGATAGATCTCCTCCCTTTCCGCCCCCTTGACCTGGCTGGTCAACAGCGCCACGTGGACCCCCAAGGGCTCCACCCATCGATGGATCGTGAGGTAATGCTGCTCGGCCAAGACCTCCGTGGGCGCCATGATGGCCACCTGGTAACCGCATTCCACCACGTGGAGGCCTGCCAGGACGGCGACGATCGTCTTTCCGCTTCCGACCTCTCCCTGAATCAAACGGTTCATCGGGTGAGGTCTCCTCAGATCTTCCACGATCTCGGAAAGCACCCGCTTCTGGGCAGGGGTCAACTCGAACGAAAGGGTGTCCAGCAGTCTACGGGCGAGCTGGCCTTCGGCCTGGAAGGAGAGGCCCTGTTCCAGACTGACCCCGCGCTTCTTCAAAGCCAGGCCGAGCTCGAGAAAGAAGAACTCGTCGAAGATGATCCTCCGGTGGCCTTCCGATTGGAAGCGATTGAGCCGCTCGATCGACTCCTCCTCGGGCGGGAAATGGACCCTCCGGAAGGCCTCCGAGAAATCGATCAAGCCTTGACGTTCGAGGATCTCTGAGGGGATGGGGCTTTTCAGCTCATCCGAGTATTGATCCACAAGGCTTTTCATCAAGCGGCGGAGCCGCCACTGAGGAAGGCCTTCGGTTTCGGAATAGATGGGGACGATCCTCTTGAAATGGAGGGAGTCCTTTTCGAGATCGCCCTCCACGATCTCCACCTCCGGGTGATGGATCTCCTTCTGGCCGTTGAACCACCTCACCTCCCCTGAAAAGATGAGCCTTCGGCCCTTTCTGAACCGACTCCGAAGATAGCGCTCGTGACCATGGAACCATTTGAGCGTGATCACCCCGGTATCGTCTCCCACCCTGACCTCGAAGACCCTCCTCCTCCGGTTCTGGTAATAGGCCATCCCGGAGATTAGAATCTCTCCGAAAGCGGTCTCCTTCCGGCCCATCTGAAGCTCGGCGATCCTCTTTACCCGTCTCCGGTCCTCATAGGCACGGGGCAGGAAATAGAGTCCGTCTTCGACGGTTCGGATCCCCTTTCGCTCGAGAAGGCCGGCAAGCCTCGGTCCCACCCCTTTCACATACTGGATCGGGGCCGAGAGGGAAGGTTTCAGGATGGGTTCGGATCTTTTGGTCATGGCGCTTCTTAACCCCGATTCTTGAAGGGAAGCATACCACCCTCCTGCTCGGTTAGACAAGACCGCCTCCCTCCCGCGGTTCGTTGACAGGGTCTTCCAAATCGATTACCATAGGTTCGTTGATTCATGGAGGAAGAGATGGAAGAGAAGATGGTCGGAGTGATCGGTGGCTCAGGGCTTTATGAAATGGAAGGGCTCGAGAAGATCGAAGAGGTCACCCTGTCCACGCCCTTCGGAAGTCCCTCGGACTCGATCGTGGTGGGCCGTCTCGAAGGGGTGAAGGTCGCCTTCCTGCCCCGCCACGGGAGAGGACACCGGATCCCCCCCTCGTCCCTCAATTTCAGGGCCAACATCTACGCCATGAAGAAACTGGGCGTCCAGTGGATCATCGGGGTGAGCGCCGTGGGCTCGATGAAGGAGCATATCCATCCGGGAGATATGGTCATCCCCGACCAGTTCATCGACCGAACGGCAGGCCGGCCCAACACCTTCTTCAGCGACGGCGTGGTCTGCCACATCAGCTTTGCCGACCCGGTCTGCCCCACCCTCAGCCAGCTCCTCGCCAAGGCCGGAGAGGAAGTGGGCGCCACGGTTCACAAGAAAGGGACCTATCTCTGCATCGAGGGCCCCCAGTTCTCGACCCGGGCCGAGTCGAACCTCTACCGTTCCTGGGGCGTCGATGTGATCGGGATGACCAACCTCCCGGAGGCAAGGCTGGCCAGGGAGGCGGAGATCTGTTATGCGACCATGGCCTTTGCGACCGACTACGACTGCTGGCATCAGGAGGCAGGGGACGTCACCATCGGAGAGGTCCTGAGAATCCTCGCCCAAAGCGTCCGGACGGCCAAGAGCGCCATCCGAATCGCCCTCAAGCACCTCCCGGAGAAGAGGGACTGCCCCTGTGCAGAGGCCCTGAAACATGCCCTGATCACGAGCCGGAAGCTGATCCCGGAAAAGACGAAACAGGACCTCGAACCCATATTAGGGAAGTACCTTTGAAGACGAGGGGACCGAGTGAAATTCGTGGCCGATCGAACCCTCGGAAAACTGGTCAAAGGCCTCCGGATGCTCGGGTTCGATACCCTTTATTATACAGGAAGGGACATCCACCAGCTTCTCCATCTTTCCCGCGATGAGGGCCGAGTCCTCCTGACACGGGATCGGAAGCTGGCCCTCAGGAGGCCGAAAGACCGGATCCTCACGATCACCGAAGATAAGCCCTCCCGCCAGGTCGAGGAGGTGATCCGGAAGGCCTCCCTCCGGCTCGACGAAGAGGTCCTCTTCAGCCGATGCCTTCTGTGCAACGAACTCCTCGAGGAGATCCCTAAAAAGGAGGCGGAGGGTCGCGTGCCCGATTTCATTTTCAATCAGCATGGGGACTTTTTCCGGTGCCCCGCCTGTCGAAGGATCTACTGGCCCGGTTCCCATCTGACGCAGATGAGGCGAAGGGTGGAGGAATTGGCCAAAGGGGTTTCGGTCGAAAAAGGCCCGGCCGGCCCTGTGTCGTTGAAAGATTGAAGGAACGATCTGAGTGTGAAGGTTTAATCCCATGTGCGGCATCTTCGGAATCTATGGCCACCCCGAAGCCTCGAATCACACCTATTTGGGACTCTATGCCCTTCAACATCGGGGTCAGGAGAGCGCGGGGATCGTCTCCTCCGATGGAAATCGCCTTTATCACTTCCGTCAGATGGGACTGGTCTCGGAGATCTTCACCCGTGAGACATTGAAGAGGCTTCCAGGCCGAAGCGCCATCGGCCATGTCCGTTATTCCACGGCTGGAGAGAGCGACCTGAAGAATGCCCAGCCCTTTGTCGTCAATTACTCCAAGGGATCGGTCGCCATCGCCCACAATGGAAACCTGACCAACGCCTACCTGATCCGAAACAGGCTGGAAACGGGCGGCTCCATCTTCCAATCCACCATGGATACCGAGGTCATCGTCCACCTGATCGCCCACGCCACGGGAAAGACCTTCACCGAACGGGCCATCGAGGCGCTCGGACAGGTGGAGGGGGCCTATTCCTTACTCTTCCTCACCGAAACGGAGATGGTGGCGGCCAGGGATCCCCTCGGATTCAGACCCCTGATCCTTGGAAGCCTCAAAGGCTCGCCCGTGGTCGCCTCGGAGACCTGCGCCCTTGACCTCATCGGCGCCCGGTTCGAGAGGGAGATCGAGGCAGGGGAGATCCTCTTGATCAACGAAAAGGGGATCAAATCGTTTAAACCCTTTCCCAAGCGGAAGCTCCATCAATGTATCTTTGAATTCATCTACTTCGCCAGGCCCGACAGTTTCATCTTCAATCACAACGTCTATCAGGTGAGGAAGTCCCTGGGCCTCCGGCTCTCGGAAGAGGCACCCGCCAAGGTGGATATGGTGATCCCCGTGCCCGACTCCGGGCTTCCGGCCACCCTGGGCTTTGCGGCCCGATCCGGACTTCCTCTCGAACTGGGCCTGATTCGAAACCACTATGTGGGTCGAACCTTCATCGAACCCGAAGAGCGGATCCGCCATTTCGGGGTGAAGATCAAACTCAATCCCGTCAAGGGATTGCTTTCGGGAAAGAGGATCGCCATTGTGGACGATTCGATCGTCCGGGCCACCACCAGCCGGAAGATCGTGAAGATGCTTCGGAACGCAGGTGCCCGGGAGGTCCACGTGCGGATCAGCTCTCCGCCCATCACCGACCCCTGCTTCTTCGGGATCGATACGCCCAGGAAGTCCGAACTCATCGCCTCCTCCTATCAGGTGGATGAGATCCGGAGGTTCATCCAGGCGACCTCTTTGAACTACCTCAGCCTGGAGGGGTTGAAGAGGTGCGTGCAAGGAGAGGAGGAGAAGTTCTGCTATGCCTGCTTCACCGGAGACTATCCGGTCGATTCAGAGGATTGAGGCGGAGGGGATGGGTTCGCCTGCTGGGAGGCCCTGTTCTCTTCAAGGATGTAGGCCTTCACCGTCTCGTAGAGTTTGTCTCCGATCAAGCCGACGCTGTGGAGCCAATCCATGGCATCGGATATCTTAAAGAGGATGTGGGGTTCGATCCGGGAGGCCCGAAGCCTCTCCCTTCCCCCTTGCTCCCGATCCAGTAAGACGACCAGTTCGTTGACCACCCCGCCCTGGTCCCTGACCACCTCGGCCGCCTCGATCACGCTCTCTCCGGTGGTGATGAGATCGTCCACAATGAGGACCCGGTCGTTCCGGCTCAGGGTCCCCTCGATCTTCTTTCTCACCCCGTGTTCCTTTCGGGCCTGCCGGTAATAGATGAGGGGGATTCCGAGTTTCTGGCTGACCATGGTGGCAAAGGGGACACCGGCGGTGGGGACCCCCAGGATCTTGTCGACCTTCTCCTTTCCGATCTCGTTGACCACGATCCGGGTCAGGGCGTTGGCGATCCAGTCCATCGTGATCGGGCTGGAGAGGGTCAGCCTCAGATCGATGTAATAGGGGCTCCTCTTCCCCGAGGCCAGGATGTAGTCCCCGAACTTGATGGCGTCGTTCTTGATGAGGAGGATGCCCACCTGCTTGGTCAGAAACTGCTTCTCCTCCTCCCAGACCTTTCTCTCGATCTCCTCGATTCCGAGAATCATCAGACTCCCCCAAAACGTTTTTAACACTCATATACAGATTTGAGGCCGTTGTCAATAGGATTCCTTCTTTTGGGTTTAGAGATCGGCGTCCAGGCGAGGGTAGGGAGGTTGGGTCTCAGCGGATTCTCATTCTTGCTTCCCATCTAAATTATTATTGTTTTTTTTCGGGCAGGGGCATCCATGGTTTTTCCCGGTACTGTGACGCTTGGGGAAGCCATTTTTTTAAGTTAGTGAGCCTTGTGCCGTAACTTGGGTGGGTTGAAAAATATTCGATTTGAAATCCCTTTGACTCTCTCTCCATCCTTTCCCAAAAGTGGATAGCCCCGTTAGGGTCATAACCCGCTTTAGACATGATGAGAAGTCCAATATAGTCTGCCTCGTGTTCATGGAGCCTGCTGTATGGAAGCAAAACTCCCAATTGAGCCCCTAGGCCCACGGCGATCATGATGGCCCCTTCGTATTTAGAATATTTCTTCGAACTGGCTACGGCCACATCCACCGCCGCTATCGCTAAATTTGCTGCGAGAATTTGAGAATAACGCTCTGCCCCGTGACGGGCGATGGCATGGGCAATTTCATGGCCAATGACCGCGGCCAACTCATCTTCGGATTTGACAAAATTCAACAACCCTGTATAGAGGACCATCTTCCCTCCCGGGAACATCCCAGCATTGACTGTTTTGGAATCTTCAACGATGATGAACCTCCATTTGTATTCATCCTTCCACCCCGTTGCTTCTAAAATCCTACCGAAGACCCTATTGACGGTCAATAAATGACCTCTCATCTCGGGCCTCGGATCGTCTCTCCTCACGATATGCCCCTTATCCCAAAGGGGTTTGGAAAATTGTAAAAAGGCAGCCTCACCCAGGCGTTCCTCCTCGGCTTTCGAAAGCATCATCAGTTGGGATCTTCCTGTAATCGGTGCAGTTGCACATCCTGTGACGAGAAGCCCTATGAGGAGGACGAAGAGTTTGAAACTTAAGATCCTGAAGGTAATTTTATTCTTTAACATACCGGCAAGTCGGAGAATTGCCTGTGGTAAATTTTATATCCCCATCCCTTAGATTTTTGAATCCAAGACCGGGTGAATTTTTTCAAAATGGGTTAAAACCCCCATGGGGCTCGTTTAAAAGATTTCGGTCATCGAATCGGAGATTTACTGCTTCTCAGAAAGAGTTGGTGTTTTCTTCCATGGCGATTGAAATCTTCTTGTGAAATAGGGCCTTCACTTCCTGGGGTCAGAGGGGTTCTTTTGAGGAATTTTAGAATTTCTCCGTCTCCAGCCCTCTATTTTTCTCATAAACCATTTGATTCTGGCAAAACCTTCTTCCCATCTTTTGACCATCTTAGCTTCCAGGAGAAACCCAGCTATTTCTGCATCGGTATATCCACCAAACATCCAACCCGCTATATGGATTTCCAACGGGTCATCCGTGATCTCCCGAATGATGACCCAGGCTTTTTCTATCCTACATAACAGTTCATAATAATCGTCGTAAAGATAGTCCCATTGGGGGTCCTCCATAAAGCGTGAGATTACATTGCCATTTATATCGATGGTTCCGGTTCTTTTACACACCTCATAGATATCCTCACCGGCCTTTCCCCCTTGAAGGACTTTGAATCTTTTTTCCATAAATCCTCCTGATGTGGGACGGGGAGAATTCTCTTCGGGCTTCCGATAGGAGAGAAGGGCGATCCGTAGGAAATGCGAAACTATTTGATTATCCTTCAATTCCGAGAGGCAACCCCCTCTTCAGTGAAGGGTTGCCTCTCGCCTGGGAGGTTAGGGTTATCTACCATCTCGGAAAAGTATAAGAGGGATTATAATAAGGGTTATAATAGGGGCTTCGGTCAGAACGATCATAATAACGGTCCAGATATCTGTTGGGGTCCCCGGGGGTAATCCTGCCCGTATTTGGGTTATAATTGCCCGGGTAACTATAATTATTGTAAGGGTTGCCATCCGGGTTACTGCGGTAATGGGGAGAAACATATGTTCCATCTCTACGGTAATAACCGGAAACCCACCCTGCCTCAGCCCAATCTACCGTTAAAAAACTGATGAACCCAGCCAAAAACATCACTAAAAAAATCGTCCGTTTTGTCACCATCTCACCTACCTCCTTTCTATTTTTTCTATTTGATTAGACGGACATAAGCCTCAATTTCCACGTCCTTTTTTTAAAAATTTTTCTACGAATTCGGTGGACAAATCTTTTCCATCCTTCAAGGGGAAAAGGAGCTACATCCATTCTCGGATTGGTGGCCTTGCCCAATGGCTCTGAGGCTTTGGGGCCGTTCTACTTACTGTCCTTAAAATTGTTCTTTAATCCCTTTGAATTTAAAGCTTGGAAAATGCCCCAGTTGAAATCTTTGACAAACTGGACATATGGCATATGGGAGTGGAAAATCCTCCTTTTATTGAAAGGGAAAATAAAATGATGATATAGATCAGATAGTTCTGACCCTTCCCTTTTAAACTGTTTTAGAATCTTTCCTCCCACCCCCTCAGCGGCAGAACAGAATGGGCTACAGGGATAAAATTCGAATGTGAAGTAAGCCAAAAGGGGAAGATTTGGATTCACCTGGGACTGAAACAAGGAATATTCCTCCTCGATGAGAGATTTGAGGGCGAGATATTCTATCGGCTGATTTTGACGACGGTTTGTCAAGGCCCATTCCACGCAACATTCCGGATATCCCAGCGATCTCCCTTCTATTTCAAGGTATTCGAGGAGAGGGGGTGAACCCTTCTTGATCCTTTCGAAATCGGCCCACGAAGCCTGCCCAATCTTCTCAACGCGATCGAAGATCGACCGATCGAGGGAAAAGTATATCTTTCTTAGAGAAACGCAAAGCCCAGATTCAATTTGGACATAGGGAAGAAAGGCGGAGAAGACCCCAAATTTTTTATATAAATCATAGGCAAAATCCAAATACCTCTTCTTCAGGCTCACATTTTTGTCCATCGGTTTGCTCTGGGAAAATACCTGGTCGGTAAAACAGCAGGTGGCAGCACGGCCTTCGCAGAGTAGGGGGGCTATGCAGTCAAGGCCAAAATGAGGGGGAAGAAGCCCTTGCCTAATCGCCTTGAAAAGACCCTCCAACCTCCTTTTGGGGTTTGAAGACAGGAGGGGTTGCAATGTATCGAACACCTCGGAATTGCTCGGAAAATCTCCCATCTCCTTTTGGAAGTAAGCCTTTGCCTCATCCAGTCGCCCCATTTGGAAATAGGCGATTCCAATCCTTCTTGCTATCCAACCCGGTACTTCCTTCGTGCTAAGATCCAGCTCGGCAAGACGAATCACCTCCTCATAATTCCCTTTTCCAAGCTCGATCTCGATTCTAAACGGCACGGAATCGATATAAAGTGGGTCCTCCCTCGGAATCCTGGCAAGTACCTCCTCTGAGGCCTCTATCAATCCGTGCATCAGAAACACCGCTCCTAACCCTAATAAATATTTTGAAGAGGCTTGGGGTGCCTTACTATTCGATCTAAAGGCCATTTCTTCATCTCCTTTAAATATGAGTTGGAGAAAAATATGCTCTCGGTTGGCTTAGAGATCCCTTTGTTTAAGAGCTTCCCAGGAGTTTTTATGTCCCTTTTTAACCCTTGTGGGTGAGGGTCGTCTAAAGATAACGTAGTGAGAACTCGCTCGGCCTTAAAAGAATTGTTGACGGGTCTCGAAAGAGTGGGTCTACCATTGGTAGGGCCTAAATCTTGGTCGATCTCTTATCCGCCCTCCCTCTTCCTCCGGCCTCCCAAAGGGCTTGATAGAACCATAACCATCCGTTCGCCAGAAGCCGTCTCGAAGGGCTTGAATTCAACCCTCATCTCTCCGCTTCAATGCCATTCTTCGTGGCAAGGTTTGAAAACAAGATTGGTGATCTTTTATTGCCGGAGACTCTGAAAGGGCCAAACACAAAAATCCTCCTCCCCCCTCGACTCCCTCACCATCCTCTTTGCCTGATCAAGGTCAGTTTGGTAAAACCAACCTTGCTTTGAACCCTCTGGCCATGAGGACCCGTAGGTCAATTGGCTCACCGTCAAAGAAATGGGCCTCCGGCACGACCCGGGCCAATAAATTGGCCAAACGAGACATCTCGAGGGTGAGCCATCAAAAAAAGAAATTTTTAAAACCCGATGCTCATCATCGCTCTTTACAAGGACTGACCTGCTCTTTTCATCCCATGATTTCAATTATTGTCGTGACAGCCTTGAGGGTCCTCCTCACTTCTTCTTCGCCGATCAGGCTCTTTTTTTCGATTTCTGCAATGGATTTCAGAGAGTCCATGACCCCCATCGGTAATTTCTTTGCTTTCAACTCCTCAAGAAAGTAGGCTGCCAGGTTGGCTCCCCGTAGAAACTGGACCGCGGCCTCCACCTTCCCTTTTTCTCCGGATAAGGCAGCAAGTCTTGTGGCCTGGGCCCATTCTCCAAATCTGTAAAAGAGCAAATGTCCTTCTTTTGAGAGAAAATCCTCCATAAAGGGCCGGAGAACCGGGAGGGTTGTTTTGTCCATCGACTCGATCTCTATCCGGGAGGTCACAGCTGCTCCCAGATTGATGGTGGCTGTGATCAGAGGAATGGGGGCTTGGAGTTTTGTGAGGCCGTCCGTTAGGGCATGAACCGCTTTTGAGACCATCTCTCTTCCCCCGGCCCTGATGGTCGTTTCAAGGTCTGCCATAAGCATCCCGAGTTTAAAAGATCCCTTCTCCTTCGAAATCCCCGACGAAAACCCATACGCCACAGGCACGTTCTCCTGGATGTGGCTTGCCAATATTTTCGCATCCACCGATTTCGAAAGGCTTCCGATCAAAGTTCTCGAGGAAGGTGGGAGCACCCTAACAAAGTCCGCTTTGGTAAAAGGAGGTGACCCTTCTTGTCCGCTGACATGTCCACATAAGAGGAAGCTTAAAAGGAAAACCCATACGGTCTGTTTCATCCCTCTACCTCCTTCGATGATCAATCGCCCACGGGGGCCAACACCGCGAACCCGATATGGCCCGATCCGCGAGACATCCTGATTCTTTGGATAACCTTTTGTGTATACTCCGGTCTATGGACTGCCAAGGCAGCATCTTTCAAAACCAGTCCCGTCGATAACAATTTCCCCCGGGAATCAAAGAGATATATATCGGGCGCCATTTCGTCCGCCTCCGTGACGACAAGATAGAAGTAAGTGACCTCTCTTTTCCTGACGCCGATATAGTCGATCGACTGGCCTTTCCGGAGATAGGGAGGATTGTGTTCGAGCTCGAGGATTTCACACTCCACTTGAGCCCTTTCGATACAAAAATTCTGAATCGCCTGTATGGACTCCGCCAATCGGTAGGCCAGTTTTGTCTTCCACGATGGCTGGCCAAAACTTGAATCGGGGCGGAGAACCATTCCTGCCAAGAAAATCATCAATAAAATTCTTAAGTTACGGCAGCCCATACCCCCTCCTTTCTTCCTTCTGGGATTCTCAATCCCTTCTTTCCTCCAGTGTCACGGTCACCTGCTCCACGGCCCCTTTTCGTTTTATTTTAAGAACGATCTTATCTCCAGGTTTTTTGTTCTGGATATATTTTACCAGATCGTTGGCCGATCTCATCTCTTTATTATTGACGGACAAAATGATTTCTCCCTCTTTCAGGCCCGCCTTGAAGGCGGGACTCCCAGCCTCGATAGATTCTATCTTGACCAAACCCTGTTCGGTGGTTGAGACCCTTACCCCCAGGTAGGCCCGGCTCCGCCCCTCTTTGTCTGAAGCAAGCAGGGTTTTGGCCTTGTTTACGGGGATGGCGAAGGCAACCCCCATGAACCCCCCACCCTTTGAAGCGTAGATCATCGTATTTATCCCGATGACTTCTCCCTGGAGGTTGAGCAGGGGCCCTCCGCTATTTCCAGGATTGACCGCCGCGTCGGTTTGAATCAGGCCCTCTTTTCCGTCGGGGGTCGTTCTTCCCACCGCACTTACAATTCCGCTGGTGACGGTGAAGGAGAGACCGAAGGGGTTTCCGATGGCGATGACAGGTTCCGCCACTTCCACGGCGTCGGAATCGCCGAGCTTGAGGAAGGGGAATTGTCTCAAAGAGGCTTCGATTTCGAGAAGGGCAAGGTCATCCTCTGGGGCTTCCCGGATGACCCTGGCTTTAAAGACCTTGCCATCATGGGTCATGACGAATATCCGCCTCTGTCCCTCGATGACATGGTAATTCGTGACCACCTTCCCTTGGGGATCGATGATGAATCCTGAACCGATCCCCCGGATATCCTCCGGGGCAATCCTCTCCTTCTCCCGATCCCACTGGGGTTTGCCCTTTTCTTTGAACTCCCTCTCTTCCCTCTGGTAGAATTTTCTAAATTCTTCCATGAAATCGGAACCCGAAAAGCGGTAGCTGATATAATTATTTTTCTCGATTCCGATTCCAACGACAGCCGGCATCACCCTTTTCACCATTTCGACCTGAGGATGCCTATTGGCGTGAGAAAGACCAGAAAGGAGGAAGAGGATCAAGATGCTTATTAAAATCTTCTCGCAATGCCTCATCTCGGCCCTTCGATTCAGGAATCGCTTCTCCCCTGGTGGGTCTGGCCTGTCAAGGCCGGCCCCGTCAGTTTGGGCTTCCTACCAGGATGAAGGCCCCCCAGTAAAAGGGGTTGGGTTTCTTCTTCATCAGATTCATTCTGGCTTCTTTTAAGGCCTCCGATTTCTTCTTCCCCTTGGCCATCGAGCGGTAAAAGTCGATCATCAATTCCGTCGTCTCCTGACTCGGAACGCTCCATAAACTCATCACAACCGTCTTCGCCCCCGATAATATAAAGGCCCTCTTCAACCCAAATACCCCCTCCCCATTCCTCACCTCCCCCAAACCCGTATCGCAGGCGGACAAAACTACAAGGTCCGTTCCTCTAAGCCTAAGCCCCAAGATCTTTTCGGCACTGACTACCCCATCGTCTCTCCCCTCTTTTAGGGAAGCATTGGCCCCTGCGAGCACGATCCCAGAGCGAACCATCGGGTTCTCCCGTAGTATATCCACAAACATTGCTCTCTCGAGCGATATCGTTTCTATTGTGAGAAGAGATCTTCTCACTTCTTCATCCTTCAAAAAGTAACCATGGGTAGCCAAATGAAGAATCCTTGGACTTTTCACGCTAAACAGCACATCCTCGATGGCCTGCTTATCCTGATAGTTCCTGACCTTTACCTTCGGACCCTCCCGCAATATCTTCTCGATCGTATCGGCCTCCTTTTTTGTATCAGGAAGCCGGTTGAATCTCAACCCCTTGGCATCCCTCGATATCGGGGCAGGGCTCCTCGTTTCTACCACTCCCAATGACTTCGCCACCTCGACCTTCTCCCTCAACCCCATGTCATAATCGGGATCTGCTAATATAAGGGCTTCCTCCTTTGCCACTTCGGTTTCGGTGAACCTCACGATGTCCCGTCCTGCCGAAACATAGGTAATCTCATACTCCTCCATCAGGTATCTTCCCTCGGATGTCACAAGGACCTCAAAGGGTATGAGATTGAGACTCCCATCCGGGCTGATATAGAGATGCCTCCTCCCTTCGAGGAAGGGTTTCAGGGGTTTTAGTAGAATCTCGTAAAGCTTCCTGGCCTCGGCTCTTAAAACCCTCTCCCTGGGCACTTCCCCATACTCTTTGGCCCACCTCAACTCCTCATGATAGGCCAATATATGCTTCTCTACCTCCTCTGCTTCGCACAAATCGATTAACCTCACCACGGGCCCTCTCCCGGGTATGAGAAGAAAGACAAGATATCTTGTCCCAATTCGTTTCAATTCTTTCAATTCGTATGTCTCTATCCTTGCGAAATCCAAATAGGCAGGATTGTTTCCCTGTTTGAGTAGCAATTCTGAAAGTTTTTCGGCATCTGCCTTCCCCACCCTCTTCTCGAGGGAGAACTCCTTGCTCATACGGCTCAACTCTTTTTCCAGCGCCTCTTTTCTATTTTCGAGTTCTCCGAGTCTTTGGAGGTATACTCTGTAATCGACCTTTTCGGGCCTTGAAAAGTTAAGCTTTGCTACCTCCCGCCTTACCGATATGAGCTCTTCGAATTTTCTTTTTAGTTCAGGCTTTTCAGAATGGATGAGCGCCTCCATATACCTGCCCTGGGTCTCCATGACGGCACCCTTCCACCTGAGCCAGGCATTGAAGCTATTGAGGACAGGTGGGCTCTCCCCGGAGAGAAACCTTGCGGTATGCATTAGGAAAAAATCGATCATTTCTCTTGACCGTTCGATGTAATTCAATTTTTGTCTGTCCGATAAGAGGGTGAATATATCCTCCCTTTTTCTCGCTTCTATTTCTGATGCCCTCAAAATAGTGCTGTGGCAGTCGTAATGTCTTCCCGTTATGGCATATAAAGTTGATTGATTAGAAAGCAACGTACTTATATCAGGGTGCTCTTTACCTAAAATTTTCTCCATGATCTCCAACGCCCTCTTAAACAGAGGCTCCGCCTCAGTATACCGACCCGTGGCTCGATAAAGATTTCCTAATATTGTTAAGGCCATTCCAATCTCTGGCTCTTTCTTGTCGGGGGACTTCTCAAAAATCTCTAAACCCTTTTTTAAATAAGGAATTGCCTCTTCGAATTTGCCTTCATAAAAAAGTTCGATTCCTTTTTGCAAGAAAGGCAGGGGATCATCGAACGACCATAGGTCTGGGACCCATGCAAGCGTGGAAAAAAGACCAATAACAATAAGAAGAAAAAAAGATTTCCTCATTTTCTCGAATTCCCCCTTAGATCTATCGCCTTTTACCCCAGGAAACGATCATATCGTCTCTCCCTTAAAATAGAGGACCTTCTCTATCTTTCCATCGACAACATCGACTCCGAAATTGTTGTAGATAAGGGTTGTTCCCAAAAGGCCTTTCAATTTCCGCAGGGGCTCTCCATGGTTTTTAAAGAAATCCTTTGAGGTCAAAGGGGCTTCCAATTCTTTCTCCACCACCTCGATTGTATGGTCGATGGCCAGGACTTTGAGGTGAGGCCCTTCGTATATGACCCCCCTGAATGGCCCGACCGAAAACGGCTTCTGTTTCATCCCCCGCAATTGCCTTTCACTTTCGCCCTTGATCTCGCCCAGCATGATGGGCGGCCTCATCTCGGATCTCTTTTCGGCGGTTTTGGGAGGCTCGTTCTTGATTCCCAATCGCTGTCTCGCTGCCTGGGCATATATTCCCGTAGGTTCGCTTTTCAAAAATCTGCGAAAGAACTCCTCCGAGGCCGCCTTCCTTCCCCGGTCTGAGAGGATGAAACCGATATTATAAATCGCATCGGTAAATAAGGGGTTTTTCTTTAACACCTCTTGGAGAATGCCGATGGCTTGGTCTGCCGTCTCGATGTTGTTGGCTTTCCCGAAAAGATAGAGGGCGAGGGCTTTGTTGCTCATAGCCTCTGGGTGATGGGGGTCCACTCTGAGGACCTCGTCCACGACCCCCAGGGCTTTCGGATATTCTTCTAACATGATCCAGACAGAGGATAGGTTGATCTTGGCTGGGAGGTAGGTCGGATCCATCTCCGTGGCCCTCTGGAGGTGCCTTGTAGCCTCTTCTATATGTTTAAGGAATGTCCGGTTTTTTAAACAATATAGGGGCTCCTTTTGAGAAGCCCTCAATTTCGTTCCCAAGGACTCCGTGTCGAGGATTGCCGGAAGCTTGAATCTCAACACAAGCGCTTCATCGCAGGAAAAGAGGGCCTTCATGGCAAGCTGGTAATGGCAGAGGCCGATGTTATTGAAGACCTCCCGGCTGGGAAATCTCTCCCTAAAAGCCTCTAAAAGGAGCAGGGAATCGGCAAACCTTCCGAGTTGGTAGAGTCTTACACCGAATTGGAAATAGTTGAGGGCATCCACCACGGACCAGAGCTGGGCCCTGAGAAACTCTGCCCTTTCGAGGGGACCCGGGTGGGTCGTATCCCCATAAGCTACCTTGCCGGTGATCTGGGACACCCAGTCTTCGAAGAAGTTCGTCTTGTCCTTTTCCACGATGGCCTTCGGGTCATAGCCGGCCATGGTCATGTAGATCAACCCATAAGCATCGGCCTGAAGCTCTTGTTTTTTAATGAATTCCCTTGTCTTTGGATCTGCGGGGTCCCATTTGAGCTGCCTCATGAGTTCGGTTTTGACCTTTTGATCATCGCCAAACTCTCTGACCGCGGCAAAGGCCGAGCTGTGCCAGAAATCGTCTTTGGCGAGGTGGGCGAGCTCATGGCCGAGGACAAAGGCCAGTCTCGAATCTCCTTTTTCAGGACTCACTCCCCGATAACAGGTTTTGAGCCCCCCATGGGTTAGGAGAACGGTGCCATCCCTGATCACCAAAGCATAGGGATCCCCTTCCCCCCTGATGATCAGGAATCTCGGAAAGCGGTTCCCTTTCTTGTCGGCTGCTGCGGATACTCGTTCGAAAACCTTTTCGGCACGCGATACGAGGGGATCCATCGTGGCATCGACCACTCCGTAGTTCTTGATCCACCAGGATGCAAAATCTTTAGGACTATCGGCAGAGGCCGAGACCGACCAAAGGGAAAGAGAGAGGATCAGAACGCCGAACAGCTTCATAAGATCTCCTCTGGTTTGGGTCCGTTAAAATCGGTCACATGAAATTTAAGATCTCTAAAAATGCGGTTTCGAGGCGCTCGAAATCTTTTTCGGAAAATTCCTTTTTCGATAAGATAACCTTTACCTCCTCCAATGTTTTCGAAAGACCCTCGGGCCATCCGCTTTTAGGAAGTTGCTCGATAAAGTAATTTGCCTCTTTGACATTAAAAAAATCCCTGTTTCGGGCTCGCGAAGCCACCCTACCGGCCTCTGTCCACTCTCCGAATCTCAAAAATATGAGAAGCCCCCTATCCTCAAAGAACGATTCGAGGATCTCTTCTTTCTTCTTGAATTGCTCCGGAGAAAGCCCCCCCTCGATATTCCTCGAAATGTCTGTATAAAAGGATATGATTTCGTCTGTCCCTTCAAAGGAACGGAGGCCTGAAATTAAACGTTGAATCAAGGCGATAGCCCCCTCCCTGTCCCCCGCTACGAAGGCGATCTCCAGGGGGAGAAGGGTCGCCCCGATCCTGAAGGCCCCTTTTTCTGGTGAGGTTCCAGGGCCAAATCCGAACGTTGTTCCACCTCGGTGGAGGATGAACTGGGATAACCTTTGAGGTTCGGTTTTCTTCGACAACTCGGCCACGAACTGGGAGGAGGATGGAGGGGTATAGGGTCGAAGGATCGGAACCAAAAAACCGATGACTATAATGAAAACGGCGGCCGCAGCAATTCCCATGGCGGGGTAGAACCAGCTTCTTTTTCCCTTTTCCAGGGAAGGAATCTCACCCCTGATAGGAACCTTAAAGGAGATGGACCTCTTCTTCCTTAAATCTAACATTCCCTCGGATTCATTTTCTTCCATCTCCATCATTTCATGGGCGAAAGAAAAGACATTGAAACACTGATCGCATCGAGTGAGGTGGCCCAATAGCCGCTCCCGTTGCTCCCCTTTCAACCTCCCGTCCAGAAAAGCCGAGATCTCCTCAGATGGCGGGCAGGGTTCAATGGGTGAGCCTGTCCTGAGGGTTCTGGAGATAGCCTTGCCAATCATGGCATTTCTCTTATCCCGATTCTCCTTCTTCCTCAGTAACCATTTCTGTAACATGCCACCTCTTACTTATAGGACGGACAAAAAGTATATTTTTCTATGCTTCGATGAGGTCGTCTAAGCTTAGTCCTTTCTTGAGGATGATTTTTCTGCATTTTATCAAGATTCTCCGGATCCGGCTATCCACCGCCTTTTCGTTAATACCCAATAGCCTTGCGATCTCAGCTAATTCCATTGGCCTCTCCTCCTCGGAGGCCGGAAACCTCATTCGGATCATCATCTTCTCCTCATCGGACATGGAAGAGAGGAGATCCTCAAGGACCCCCTGGGCCAATTTTTTTCTCTCCTCCCGGATCAATTCCTTTTCAGGATCTTCCTTGGTCACGAACGGCTTTGCGTCATCAGGAACCGTTGATTTTTCGCGGGACCTGGGTCCTTTTAGACTTTCGACCATCTCCTCAATCTCGTGAAGGGAGGTTTCGATATGATGGTGTTTTTTCAAATAGTTATAGGCCTCTTCTGCCGGATATCCCTTCTCGAAAACCAATTCGTAAAGTTTCTCTCCAATTGGGCCCAGGGTTTTCGCCCGATCCTTGGCCCTATTTCTCCCCCTCTGTCTTCTTACGAGATCGACCACGAGATTGGAGATGATGGTTTGAAGGTAGGTCGTCATTTTGGCCTGACCTTGGAAGTCTCGAAACACCTTATATTGATCCGCTTTCAACCGATCGATCACTTGGTTGACCAAGGTGTCAGGATCTATCTCATCTGAAGAAATGACCTGAAGGGTCCGGTTTTCTATTTCCAAGGTGCTCCGGGAGGATTCATCAGGATCGGGAAGCCTCTTCTTGTAGAGGGCGCAGGCTCGACGACACTGCTTTTCTATAAAGGGGAGATGATCGGTTATGAGTTTCTGATATTCGGCAGCCTTTTCATCAACGGAAAGGCTTCCAGGGTGACCTAATGGATTCTTTTCCCTCTTTGAATCAATCATCTAAAAGGGAGAGAATTGTTTTCAAGAGGCTATGTCCGCATTGGTAAATAAAAATTGGACCCCCAAACCCTGGGGATGAAATAGGCTAGGTTCTCGATTTTTAAGAAATTTACAATTTATCCCCGGAAATTTCAAATTTTTAGTGAAGGGCCCCCAGGGGCTTAAACCAGATTGAACTTCCACGACCCGAAAACCGCAAAGTCCTGCCCTCTTCTTAGGTGGTCCTTCCCTCTGAATTTCCACCCACCGAAACGGTCTTCAACCCCTTCCTCCCTTGTCCAGCACCTCCCTCACCTTTCGGGCAAGTTTCTCCAAAGTAAAGGGCTTCTGAAGGAACTCCACCCCGCCTTCCAAGATTCCAAAATGGACGATCACGTTGTCTGTGTAACCCGACATAAAAAGCGCCCTCGCCTCGGGATGGATCTTCTGAAGACGCTCTACCACCTCGCGACCGTTAATCCCAGGCAAGACCACATCGCTCAAGATGAGATGGATCGGATCGGGATGCTTCTCACACAAAAGAAGGGCCTCCCCCCCATCCGACGCCTCCAGGACACGATACCCCAGCTTCTTCAAAAACCTCACCGCAAGCTTCCGTACCGCCTCCTCATCCTCCACCACCAGAACCGTCTCGCCCCCCACGGGAATTTCTCTGGTAACCTCTTCTCTCCTCTCCTCCGGAGGAGGCTCATCTACCCGGGGAAGATAGATCTTAAAGGTCGTCCCCTGACCGGGCTCACTGTATACCCAGATGTTCCCTCCGCTCTGCTTCACGATCCCGTAGACCGTCGACAACCCCAACCCCGTCCCCTTCCCTCTCTCCTTTGTCGTAAAAAAAGGCTCAAAAATACGCTCCTTCACCTCAGGGGTCATCCCCACCCCCGTATCGCTGATCGAAAGCATCACATAAGGGCCGGGGTTAACTCCTACGTGCCTTTTTGCGTACTCCTCATCCAGATCCACGTTGGCCGTCTCGATCGTGAGCGTCCCGCCTTGGGGCATGGCATCCCGGGCATTGACCACCAGATTCACGATCACCTGCTCGATCTGGCCGATATCGGCCTTCACCCTTCCCACATTTTCAGTAAGGTAAGTCAACAGCTGGATATCCTCTCCAATAATGCGTTTCATCATCTTCTCAAGCCCCTTCACCACCCCATTCAAATCCAGAACCCTCATGTCCATGATCTGCTTCCGACCGAAGGCCAGAAGCTGTCGGGTGAGATCCGCCGCCCTCTCCACCGATTGGTCGATCTCTTTAAGGTTCCCATATAAAGGATCGTCCTCCCGGAGATCGAGAAGCGAAAGCTGGCAGACCCCCTTCATCACCGTCAGGATGTTGTTGAAGTCATGAGCGATCCCCCCCGCCAGTCTCCCGATCGCCTCCATCTTCTGGGATTGGCGGAGTTGTTCCTGAAGCAAGGCCATATCCCGCTCGGCCCGCTTCCTTTCGGTAATGTCCCTCAAAACGCTCACATACCCCTTGATCGACCCGTCATGGCCCTGGATCGGGGAGAGGGCCACCTCCATCGGAATCTCCGACCCATCTTTGCGGACGAAATTCCACTCCCCCCGGAAGAAGCCCTTCTCCTTCACGATCGGATAGGCAATCTTTCCAAAGGCGTGATAACTTTCATCGGAGGCATGGATGATCCGGATCGATTTTCCCTCCATCTCCCCCAGCTCATAACCGAAAAGGTGGGAAAAGGCCCGATTGCAGGAAATCACCCGCCTCGCTGGATCCAACAAGAGGATCCCATCCGCGATGCTCTCCACCAATGTCCGGTATCTTTCTTCGGAAGATCTTATCCTCTCGTCCGATCTCTTTCTCTCGGTAATATCTTTGACCCAAACCTGGACACCCGGTTCCTCTCCTATCACGATCCTCCGAGCCGAGATCTCCCCGTGGAAGAAAGAGCCGTCTTTCCGCTGCAGTTTCACCTCATATCTCTCCGGGACCGCCTCTCCCCTCATCCTCGCCTCTGCCCGTGCCCTCGTCAATCCTTGGTCGTCGGGATGGTAAACCAGCCAGTGGTCCATTCCGATCATCTCGCTCCGATCGTATCCGAGCATCTCACAGAGCCGTTGGTTCACATAGATGATCTTCGGCCCTTTCTGAATGAAAATCCCGTCGAAGCTTCCCTCCACCAGATTCCGGTACCGCTCTTCGCTCTCCCTCAGGGCCTCCTCCTTCTTTTTCAGCTCCGTGACGTCCCGCATCACATGGACGAAGCCTGTAATCTTTCCATCCGGGTCCTTCACCGGATCGACGACCACCAGGAAAGTCTTATGGTCTACGGACATCTCCAACGTCTCTTGAAGCCCGCTCCGGAGAGAGAGGAGAAGGGGACAACCTTTCATGTAATCTTCCGTCTTGTGAATTAGGCGATAGCACCTTTCCCCGATTAACTCATCCGAACCTCTTCCTAAGAAATCGGAAAAGGCCCGGTTACATTCCCTGACCGTCCCGTCGATCCCAAAAAGGGCTGTGGGATCGAGGATCGCATCGAAGGTGGCCCTCCAATGATCAGCCGAGGCCTTTGCCCTCTCCTCCGCTTCCTTTCGTTTTCGAACCTCTTCCTCGAGCTCCCTCGCCTTCTGTTCGAGCTTTCGAACCAACCGTTCACTGTAGACTTGATAGGCCTCTTTCTCCTCGTCTTTGGTTGAAACAGTCCCTCTTGATTGGGGTTTCGACATCGCCTCCTCGAGGATGGGCAGAAGGACCTCCGGCTCGCAGGGCTTTTGGATGAAGCGATCGGCCCCGATCTTCAGGGCAAAGGCCTCGTCTTCCGGACCGGTGTAGGTGGCCGTATAGACGACGAAGGGGATATCCCTGAGCGCCTCCTCTCCCCTCATCCGGCGGCAGAGTTCAAAACCGTCCATGACGGGCATGAGGATGTCGCTGATGACCAGGTGAATCTCTTCCTGTTTGAGCACTTCAGGGGCCTCTTCCCCATTCGAAGCCGTCCTCACTTCGTATCCGTTCCCCTTGAGAAGGACTTCGAGAAGGTACCGGCTCTCCTCCTTGTCATCGACGATCAGAATCTTTCTCATGGTCATCTCCTGGGCCAACCCTTTTCCCTCACCTTGGGGTCAGATATCTCTTGACCTCTTCCACGAAGGTATCAGGGTCGATGGGCTTCTCGATATAACCGTCCGCCCCCGCCGCAAGGATCCTCTCCCGATCCCCTGGCATGGCGTAAGAAGTAACCGCAATGATGGGAATTGCTCTTAAGGTATCATAGGTCTTCAATTCCGCAGCGACCCGATACCCATCCATCTCCGGAAGTTGGATGTCAAGGAGGATGGCCGCGGGTCGATGTTTCAAGGCCAACTCAATCCCCGTCCGTCCCTCTCTGGCTTCGATCACCTCGAAGCCGCTCTTCTCCAGTAGAAAACGCATCAGATAGAGGTTCTGTTCATTGTCCTCGATGACGAGGAGCGCTTTGTTCATCCCTTCCTCCTGACTTGGGAAGCCGAACCGTGAAGGTGCTACCCTGACCGAACTGACTTGCGACCTGAATGGACCCTCCCATTATTTCAACCAATCTTTTTGAGATGGAGAGACCGAGGCCTGTGCCTTCGTACTTCCTCGTCAATCCGGTATCGATCTGGCGGAAAGGCTCGAAGATATGCTCCATCTCCTCGGGGCGCATCCCGATCCCCGTGTCCCGAACCGACACAAGATACCCATCCCCATCCCGCAAGCAAGACACCTTTACCTCTCCCTTCTCGGTAAATTTCACCGCATTGTTGAGTAAATTGAGAAGAACCTGTTCAAAACGGCGTTGGTCGGTCTTGAGGGCCCCGACCTCATCTGAAACCTCGAGGGTGAGCCTCAGTCCCTTCTTCTCCGCCAGCGGTGCGACCATGTTCACGATCTTCTCCAGGGAGTTTTTCAGATCGAAGGTCGACGAGGAGAGGGTCAACTGGCCGGCCTCGATCTTTGAGATGTCCAGAATATCGTTGATCAGGGCCAAGAGATGGCGGGCACTGGTCTGAACCATGGTCAGTTGTTTCTGCTGTTCTTCGTTCAGGGGACCGGCCAACCCCTGGAGGAGAATCCCCGTAAAACCGATGATCGAGTTGAGAGGGGTGCGAAGTTCGTGGGACATGGTGGCCAAAAAGGCCGATTTGAGGCGGTCGGCCTCCTGCGCTCGCTTCATCGCCTCGGCCAGTTCCGCCGTCCGATTCTCGATCCTCTGCTCCATCTCCTCGTTGGCCCTTCGAAGCTCCTGGGTTTTGACATTGACCTGATGTTTTAAAAGGAGGCTCCCTGTCACGCTGAAAAAGAGGACAAGTCCCATCCCTAAAACGGCCATTTTGACCCAGGAGGGGATCCTGAACCGGACCTCCTCCCCCACCCACTGTTTCAAAGATTGGTAATAGATCGATTTCGGATCCTTCTTCAATGCGAGGAGGTAGTCGTCGAGGGTCTCCAAAAGATCGTCGTATCCCCTTTTGGGGGCGGCAAAAAAGAGGGTCGTGGGTTGAAAGATGACCGCGGTGTCCTCGAGCCCGAAGGACCTTGCGTACCGGTGGGCATGAAACCGGTGGGAGACAGCGGCATCGGCCTTTCCCTCTTTGACCTTCTGAAAGAGAGTCTTGTAATCGGGGAAGGTCATCAGGATGACGGAAAATCCGAAACTCTCTATGAGCCCTTTAAAGGCATCGTGTTGAATCGAGCCTTCAAGGACCGCCACCTTCCTCCCATCCAGATCGACGATGGACCTAATGCCGCTATCTTTTGGGGCATAGACCTGAAACCAGGAGGAAAGGACGGGAACCTTGTGGAAGGAATATAACTTCTCCCGCTCCGAAGAATAGGCCACAT
The DNA here is from genome assembly GCA_026415035.1 of Thermodesulfobacteriota bacterium. Taxonomy (NCBI): domain Bacteria; kingdom Pseudomonadati; phylum Thermodesulfobacteriota; species Thermodesulfobacteriota bacterium. Next base: position 289,682 of record JAOAHX010000001.1, read on the forward strand.
CGGGCATCAGATCGATCTCCCCCCTGGCCAGCCGGGCCAGCCCCTCTGCCCAGGTGCCCGGGACATACCTCACCTTCCACCCCTCACTCTTGGCAATGTGTTCGATGATATCGACGAAGATGCCCGCCGGTTTGCCGGTTCCTGAGAGGAAGACTTTGGGTGGGTTCTCATATATGCCGACCACAAGGGTCCGTCGGTCCCGTGCGTAACTGGTCGAGGGTGAGAGATAGAACAACATTAGAAAGAAAAAGACAAGGAGGGATAAAAATCGAATCTGGGATGAACGCCCCCCCGACTGACCCATCGTCGATGACCTATTCATTTCTCCAGGTTAGAAAAGCAAAGGAGAGGAATTCAAAAGCTCCCCGTCCCCACCCAGACGGAGGCCATTTCAACCCTTGGGAAGAGAATGACGTTGAAGAGCCCCCTCTTAGGGGACCTAAAAGGTATCCTCTCGGTTCTCCTTGTCTATCCCCTTTCCATTATACTCACGGCTTCGGGGATGTCAATTGAAAAAGGTGGTGCCCGATTCTCCGCGAAGGGCCTTGAGGAGGTTTTCGGGGGAGGTGATGATGGCCCTCTTTCCGCCACCTTCGAGGAACTGAATGATGGCCTCGATCTTCGGAAGCATCGAGCCGGGTTTGAAATGGCCCTCTTTCAAGTATTCTTTCACTTCGGAGAGGGTGGCCCTTCGAATGGGCTTTTGATTTTCCTTTCCGAAGTTAAGGTAGACGGCATCGACGGCCGTCGAGATGACGAAGGTCTCTGCGCCGAGGTTCCTTGCCAGGAGAGAAGAGCCAAAGTCCTTATCGATGACCGCCTCGACGCCGTGAAGGTCTCCCTGCTCGTCCCGGATGACCGGAATGCCTCCACCCCCTGCGGCGATGACCACGTAGCCGCTTTCGACGAGCAGTTTAATCACGTCCAGCTCGATGATCTCCTTCGGAAAAGGGGACGGGACGACGCGCCTGAACCCCCTTCCCGCATCCTCCATCACCTTCCATCCGGACTCCTGCTGGTGCTTGAGGGCCTCCTCCTCGCTCATGAAGGAGCCGATCGGTTTGGTCGGGTTTTTAAAGGAGGGGTCGTCTCGATCGACGACCGTCTTGGTGACGACCGCCACCACCTTCTTGTCGATGCCCATCCTCCTGAAGTCGTTCAAAAGGGCCATCTGGATCATGTAGCCGATGGCCCCCTGGGTATCGGCGCCGCAGATGTCGAGGGGGATGAGAGGAAGCTCGTGCCTTGCCAGTTCTCCCCGGCGGTAGATGAACCCCACCTGAGGCCCGTTTCCGTGGGTGAGGACCAGGTTCATGCCTTCGGCAATCAACTCCGCGATGTATTTGGTGGTCTCTTGGATCGCCTCGTATTGAGAGGAGAGGGCGATGTGGTCTTTATCCTTGATCAGGGAGTTTCCGCCGATGGCGAGAACGGCAAGGCCGGATTTCATGGCGGGATTATCACCTCTTCCCGAAGATCATGGCCAGGAGGGCCATCCTCACAAAGACGCCATTTCTCACCTGCCGGAAGTAGGCGGCTCCGGGATGGGCGTCCACCTCGGGATGGATCTCATCGACCCTGGGCAGGGGGTGGAGGATCGTGATCTTCTTCTTCAACCGATCGAGAAAGGCCCGGTCGATGACGAAGCTTCCCTTTACCTTCTCGTATTCGGAAAGCTCGGTGAACCTCTCCTTCTGGATGCGGGTCATATAGAGGAGATGGCTTGCCCTTGCCGCCTCGAAAAGATCTCCGGTTTCGACGATATCCACGCCCCTTCCCTTCAAATTCGAGGTGATCTCCTCGGGCATCCGGAGGGATTCAGGGGAGACGAAGTAGAGCTTCGCACCGAAGAGGGAGAGGACCTCCACCAGGGCGTGGACCGTCCTTCCGTATTTGAGATCTCCGACCAGCGATATCGTCAGATTTTTAAGGGTCCCGACTTCTTTCTTGATGGTGTAGACGTCGAGGAGGGCCTGAGTCGGGTGCTGGCCCGCGCCGTCCCCCGCGTTGATGATCGGGACGTCGGTCGCATCGGCCGCCTCCTTGGCCGAACCGAGACGGGGATGTCGAAGGACGATCACGTCCGCATACTGAGAGACGGTCCGGACCGTGTCGACGAGCGTCTCCCCTTTGGCCACCGAGGAGCTTTCGACCGAGCCCATGCCGATCACCCCGCCTCCGAGGCGCTGCATCGCCGTCTCGAAGGAGAGGCGGGTGCGGGTGCTCGGCTCGAAGAAGAGGGTCGCCAAAATCTTCCCCTTTAACAGCGGGATGGATCCTCTCTTTTTAAGCTCCTTCTCGAATTCCGAAGCCACTTTGAGAATCGCCTCGATCTCCTTCTTCGAAAATTGATTCCCGTGGAGGATATCCTTTCCCCGAAGAGTTGACATGGCGGCCTCCTTCATGAACCCATGGTCCGAAATATTGACAACGATCTCACAGCTTCACCCTCGTTATCCTCGTTTTCAGGAACCTGCCCTCTCCTGGCTTTCCTCTCATTTCTCCATCCTCGATGAGAATCCTTCCCCTCTGGATCACAACAACGGGCTTCCCCCTGCACCTTCGACCTTCGTAAAGGGTGTAGGGCGCCTGGGAGTGCTGATTCTCCTTCCGGATCGTATGAATGGCATTGGGGTCGAACACGACGAGATCGGCATCGGCTCCCTTCTGGATCACACCCTTTCGGGGATAGAGGCCGAAGATCTGGGCAGGGTTTTCAGAGAAGAGCCTTACGAGCTGTTGAAGCTTAAGCCTCTTCCGGTTCACTCCCTCGTCGTAGACGACCGTGAGCATCGTCTCGGTCTGGGGCGAGCCGTAAGGTGATTCGAAGAAGGGATCGTCGATCCTCTTCGCCTTGGGCGCATGGTCGCTTGCGATGGTATCGATGATCCCCTTCTTAATCGCCTCCCAGAGGGCGAGGCGATCCTTTTCGGTCCGCAAAGGGGGGCCGATCTTGGCAAGAGGCCCCAGCTTCTGGAGCGTCCGGTCCGTCAGGGTCAAATACTGGGGACACGTCTCCACGTAGACGCATTGACCCTCGGCCTTGGCCTGCCTGATAGGCGCAACCCCTCTCCCCGTGCTCAGATGGACGATGTAAAGAGGACAGCGGGTGACCGCGGCGATCGAGATGGCCCTGAAGATGGCCTCGGCCTCGAGGTAATCGGGCCTCGTCTTGAGAAAGACCTTCTTCTGATCCTCCCCCCTCGCAAGGGAACGATCCTCGAAATAGTCGGTCACCAGTCCGTTTTCAGCGTGGACCATGGCCAGGCCACCGCATTCAGCGATCACGTCCATGGCCTTGGCCAGATGGTAATCGTCGGTCATCCACTTCAGCTTGGCATAGGCCATGAACATCTTGAAGGAGGTCACCCCTAACTCGAAGGCCTTGGGGATCTCTTCGATCTGGGTGGCGGGGTCGAAGAGCGTCCCGTGGATGGCAAAGTCGAGATAGGACTTTTGAGCCCCCTCTTCCTGATACTGCCTGATCGTATCGATCAGTTTCATCCCGGGCTTGGCATAGGCGAAATGGATGAGGGTCGTCACGCCGCCGTGGGCCGCAGAAAAGGAGGCCCCTCCCATATCATCTTCGTAGACGGGATGGACGTGGACATCGATCACCCCGGGCAGCACATACTTTTCGGAGGCGTCGATGACCTTTCGGGCCTCCTCTCTCTTCAATCCGGGCTCGACCTTGACGATCTTTTCTCCAGTGATGGCCACATCGGCCTTCCGGAGGCCCATCCCTGTCACCACCGTCCCCTTCTGGATCAGAAGGTCGTATTGGTTTCCCATCTCCGTCACCTCCCTTCCCCTCTAAGGTCAGAGGCCGCTTTTATCGCCTGGACGATCTGGGTGTAACCCGTACAACGGCAGAGATTTCCCCTGAGATGGTGCCGGATCTCCTCCTCGCTCGGATGGGGATTCTGATCGAGGAGGTTCTTGGCCATCAGGATCATCCCGGGGGTGCAGAACCCACACTGGACCGCTCCGTGCTCCAAAAAGGTCTCCTGGATCGGATGGAGCCTTCCGTCCGATCCAGCAAGGCCTTCGATGGTGACGACCTCACCTCCATCGACCGCCACCGCAAGGGTCAGACAGGAAAGGATGGGCTCTCCGTCCAGGAGAACGGTGCAGGAACCGCACTCCCCGATCCCGCATCCATACTTGGCTCCGGTCAACCCCAATCGTTCCCGCAGGACATTCAACAGGAGTTCATGGGGAGCGACCAGAAGCTCCCTTTTGACGCCGTTGACGGTCAGGGTGATCTGTCTCTTCAAGGTGGACCTCCTCGCGGTCATCAAGAAGAGTTGGGCTTCCCTGGGGAGACTTACATCACCAAGGCCATGAGGGCCTTCTGGGTGTGCAACCGGTTCTCCGCCTGATCGAAGATGACGCTATGGGGAGAATCGGCGACCTCGTTGGTCACCTCCTCTCCCCGATGGGCCGGAAGGCAGTGCATGAAGATGTAATCTTCTTTGGCTCCCTTCACCAGGTCGGAGTTGACCTGATAAGGTTTGAGGATTTTCACCCTCTCTGCCTGCTCCTTCTCCTTGCCCATGCTCGCCCAGACATCGGTATAGACCACATCGGCTCCCCGGACCGCCTCGTGAGGATCCTGGGTCACGACCACGTCGGAGCCGTTCCTCCTGGCGACCCTCCTTCCCTCGGCCACGACCTCCGGATCGGGTTCGTACCCTTTGGGACAGGCGAGGACGATATTCATCCCCACCTTCGAACACCCTTCGATGAGGGAGTGGGCGACGTTGTTGCCATCTCCCACGTAGGCCAACCTCAACCCCTCGAACCTGCCTTTCTTCTCGTAAACGGTGAAGAGGTCGGCCAGGCCCTGACAGGGGTGGGAAAAATCGGAAAGCCCGTTGATCACCGGGACCGTGGCATAGCGGATGAGGTCGAGGATCGTCTGGTGGGCGAAGACCCTGGCCATGATCCCGTTGACATAGCGGGAAAGGGTCCTCGCGGTATCCCCGATCGTTTCTCCCCTCCCCAACTGCAAATCGTTTGCGCTCAAGTAGAGGGCATAACCTCCCAACTGCCACATCCCCACCTCGAAGGAGACCCGGGTCCGGGTGGAGGGCTTTTCGAAGATCATCGCAAGGGTCTTTCCCTTCAACAAGGGATGTTCTTGCCCCCGGAGAAGTTGAAGCTTCAACAACTCAGAGGTCTTGAGGATCTGCTCGAGCTCCTCCCGGGTCAGGTCATTGAGCGTGGCCAGCGATCGGCCCTTCATCTGCACAGCCATTGATTAATTCCTCCTTCACCTGCTTTTTTTAAATTCAATGGGTGACACGCTCTTTAATATCAGAACTGGACCCCTTTGTCAAAGAAGAATGAAAGCGTCTATTGACAGGGGGAGGGGCTTTTTCTATAATTCGAAAAATTTTAAGACTCGAGCAAGGAGGAAGGTTTATGAAATCGAAATCTTTGAGCTTCATCGTCTCGGGAGTCCTGGCGGTCCTTCTTCTATTCTCGGCCGACGCCATCGCCTCTTCCAAGGTCCTGAAGCTGGCCCATCTCAACCCCCAGGATCCCTTCGACAATCCCACCGCGCCGATTGCCGCCGTCTTCAAGAACATGGTGGAATCCAGGACGAACATGGGCCTTAAGGTGGAGATTTACGCCGCGGGCGTCCTCGGGAAAGAAAGGGAATCGATGGAACAGGTCCAGCAGGGGGTGATCCAGAGTTACATCGCCTCCGGGACCGGCATCGCCCAGTTCTATAAGGCCTACGATGTCACCAACCTTCCCTTTGCCTTCAGTTCCTATGCCGTCGCCTACGAGGTCTACGACGGTCCCTTTGGCCAGGAGATGGCCGAGGATATCCGGAAGAAGACGGGATTTAAAGTCCTGGGTTTTGGAGAGTCAGGCGGGTTCTTCCAGATCACCAACTCGAAGCGTCCCATTAAAACCCCTGCGGACATGAAAGGGCTCAAAATCCGTACGATGTCCATCCCCCTCCACATGGGGATCATCGAATCCCTCGGAGGCGCAGCCACCCCCATCGCCTGGGCGGAGGTTTACACGGCCCTCCAGACGGGTGTGGTCGATGGCCAGATGAACCCGATCCCGATCATCAACACGGCCAAATTTTACGAGGTTCAAAAATATATCACCCTGACGAACCACCTCTATGCCCCTTATGTGTGGGTGATGAATGACAAGTGGTATCAGGGGTTGACCCCTGCCGAAAAAGAGATCGTCACCGATGCCGCCCAGACCGCCCTGATCGCGGGAAGGGGTCTCAACCGGGTCCTCGAATCCTCCGATAAAGGCCTGCCGGTCATCGCCAAACGGATGGAGGTCTATACCCCCACCGCAGAGGAGCTCGCCCAGTTCAGGAAACTGGCCATCGCCGGAGCCCAGAAGATCATCGCGGAAAAACTGGGAGAGGAGGGAAAGATCTGGGCCGATAAATTCCTAAAGGCGATCGAGGTGGCCGAAAAGAAGGTCAAGGCCCTGGCCCGATGAGAATCGTCGAAAAACTCTCATGGGTCGTGGAGAGGGTGGCGGCGATCCCCTGCATGATGGCCATCGGGGGGATGACCATCATTGTCCTCCTGGGAGTGCTCTTCCGCTACGTCTTTAGAAGCCCTCTCGGTTGGACTGAGGAAGCAGCCCGCTATCTGATGATCTGGGCTGCTTCCCTCGCCGTGAGCATGGGGATCATGAAAGGAGAACATGTGGGGATCCATCTGGTGGTCAACGCCCTTCCCCAAAAGGTTAAAAAGGGCGTGGCGGTCTTTGTCCACCTCGCCATCCTGGCCTTCCTGTGGGTCTTGACCGAACGTGGCTACCACATGGCCCTGAACGGAAGGAATCAATTTGCCCCCCTCTTGGGGATCACCATGGTCTGGTCTTTGGCCGCTGTCCCGATCGCAGGCCTCTTGGCTATGCTCCAGACGGTTTTCTCCCTTCTGAAACTCTTTCCCCCTTCGAAGGACACATCGAATTAGGATGAGGCCATGCTCTGGTTTATCGGAGCCGTCTTTTTAGGTCTCCTGCTTCTCGGAACGCCCATCGGGTTTGCCCTGGGGATTTCGGCCCTGGCAGTCTTCCTGAAGATGGACGTCCCCGTTCTTTTCAACATGGTCCCCCAGCGCTTCTTCGCCGGCCTGGACATGTTCACCCTGATGGCCATGCCCTTCTTCATCCTTGCCGGAGAGATGATGAACAAGGCGGGGATCACCCATCGCCTCGTTCAATTTGCCAACGCCCTGGTGGGCCATCTGAGAGGAGGGCTTGCCCACGCCAACATCGTGGCCAGCGTCTTCTTTGCAGGGCTGACTGGTGCGGCCGTCTCCGATACGGCGGCCATCGGGACCATGCTCATCCCGGCCATGGAAAAGGATGGCTATGACCGCGATTACAGCGCCGCCGTCACCGCCTCGTCTTCCATCATCGGCCCCACGATCCCTCCCAGCAATATGATGGTCATCTACGGATCGTTGATGAACGTGTCGATTGCTGGGCTTTTCGCCACGGGGATCCTGACCGGCCTCCTCCTCGCCTTCCTGTTGATGCTCATGGCCTCCTATTTCGCGGCCAAGAGAAATTATCCCAAAAAACCTCGAAGCTCTTTCCGGGATCTGGTCCGGTCGACCCGGGAGGCCCTCATCCCTCTTATGATGCCGGTCATCATCCTGGGCGGCATTCTCTCGGGGATCTTCACCCCTACGGAGGCCGCTGCCGTTGCCGTCGGATATGCGGCGGTCATCGGCCTGTTCGTCCTCAAAACCCTCAAACTCAAGGATTTTCCAGAACTCTTCTATAAGACCGCGATGACCACAGGCGTGGTCTTCTTGATCATCGGCACGGCCAACATCTGCGGATGGATTCTGGCCTCGGAGAAGATCCCGGAGGCGGTGGCCAAGGCCATGGTCTCGATCAGCGACGACAAGACCGTCATCCTCCTCATGATCCTCCTCCTCATGGCCATCGTCGGCTGTTTCATGGACATCGCGGCCGCCCTGATCATCCTCGGCCCCATCCTCCATCCCCTTGCGGTGAGCCACGGCGTCCATCCCCTCCACTTCGGGATCATCATGGTCTTCTCCCTCAACATCGCCCTGACGACCCCACCGGTGGGGGCATGCCTCTTTGTGGCCTGCGGGATCACCAAATTGAGCCTGGAGCAACTTTCAAAAGCCATCTGGCCTTTTATCGTGATGGAATTTTTGGCCCTGTTCATCATCACCTTCGTCCCGGAGATCCCCTTGGCGATCCCGAAACTCCTCGGGTATGCCTAACCGAAAGGCCGAGAGGATCGGCTGGAAAGCGAGGTAGAATCTTTCCGTGAACCTGGTCGATCGGATCCTTCGTCTCGCCTGGGACTATCGTGAGGAAACGGCCCAGAACCTTTCAAGGCTGGTCCGAATCAAATCCCTCAGCACGAAGGAAGAGGCGGTTCAGAAGGAGCTTCTCCGTCTGATGGAGCCTTTGAATTTAGACGAGCTGAGGATCGACGGCCTGGGAAATGTGATCGGCCGTCTTGGAGATGGGAAGAGGGTTCTTGCCCTTGACGCCCACATGGACACGGTCGATGCGGGGAATGTAGAGAACTGGGATTTTGATCCCTTTTCGGGCAAGATCGAGGGAGGTTTTGTCTGCGGAAGGGGGACGGTGGACCAGAAAGGGGGGGCGGCGAGCTTCCTCACCACCGCGAAGATCCTCAAGGAGATCGGACTGCAGGGGAATGAGGTCACGCTCTATTTTGTGGGGAGTGTGATCGAGGAGGATTGTGACGGTCTCTGTTGGAAGTACCTCATCGAGAAAGAGGGGATCCGGCCGGACCTGGTCATCTGCACCGAACCCACCGACGGAAAGATCCACAGAGGTCACAGAGGCCGGATGGAGATGGAGGTCACTTTTCGAGGAATCTCGGCCCACGGATCAGCACCGGAGCGTGGGAAAAATGCGATCTATATGGCCTCCGAAGCCTGCCTCCAGATCAGAGCCCTCAACGGCCGGTTGAGCACCGACCCCTTCCTTGGAAAGGGATCGGTCACCGTCACGGAATTCGTCTCCCGAAGCCCCTCCCTCTGCGCGGTGGCCGATTACGCCAAAATCCACATCGATCGGAGGTTGACCCTGGGAGAGACGAAAGAATCGGCCCTCCGGGAGATTCGGGAGATCGTCCAACCCCTGGAGGGGGAGGTCCGGGTCCCCTATTACGAGGAAATCGCCTACACGGGATTGCGCTATGGGATGGAGAAGTATTACCCGACCTGGATGCTCCCCGAAGACCACCCCGCCCTAAAAAAGGCGAAGGAGGTCTATGTCTCTCTCTTCCATAGTGACCCCATCGTGGATAAGTGGACCTTTTCCACCAATGCCGTCACGATCCAAGGGCTTTACGGCATCCCGGTCATCGGCTACGGCCCTGGCAACGAGGCGCTGGCCCACGCTCCCAACGAAAAGGTCCCGATAGACGATCTGGTCAAGGCCTCGGCCTTCTATGCCCTTTTCGCCTGTCAGTTCTGAAGCGATGCGAGGAATCCAATGGAATATCAGGCCCTAATCGATCGTCTGGAATCGTTGAGGACGAACCTCTATCAAACCGACTTTTTGCTCACCTGGGAGAGATCCGACGACGAGATCAAAGGGATCCTGTGGGTGGCCGAAGCCCTCCGATCGCTTCACCGTCGCCAACTCTCCGCCCGATGCTTCGAATCGGGTCTGGCCATCTCCATCTTCCGGGACAAATCGACCCGAACCCGATTCGCCTTCTCGGCCGCTGCCAACTTCTTGGGCCTCGGGGTCCAGGAGCTGGACGAGGAGAAGACCCAGATGACCCACGGAGAGACGGTCCGGGAGACGGCCAATATGATCTCCTTCTTCGCCGAGGTGATCGGCATTCGCGACGATATCTACCTCGGGCTGGGCCATCGTTACATGAAGGAGGTTGCCGACGCCCTCGCGGACGGATTCCGTCACGGCGTCTTGAACCAACGCCCCACCGTGATCAACCTCCAATGCGATCTCGACCATCCCACCCAATCCTTGGCCGATCTGCTCCATTTAATAAACTATTTCGGCTCTCTGGAGGCCCTTCGAGGGAAGAAGCTCGCCATGAGCTGGGCCTACTCCCCGAGCTATGGCAAACCCCTTTCGGTCCCCCAGGGCGTCATCGGCCTGATGACCCGGTTCGGCATGGAGGTCTCCCTCGCCCATCCCGAAGGGTATGACCTCGTCCCAGAGGTGATCGATTTGGCCAAAAGACAGGCAGGCCGAAGCGGTGGGTCCTTCAAGATCGTCCATTCCATGGAGGAGGCCTTCGAGGGAGCGGATGTCGTCTATCCGAAGAGCTGGGCTCCCTATGAGGTGATGGAAAGGCGAACCCAACTTTTAAACAAGGGAGACCTCGGCGGCCTCAAAGATCTCGAGAGGGAGTGCCTCGAACAAAATGCCCGCCACCGGGCCTGGGAGTGCACGGAGGAGAAGATGAAATTGACCAGGGAGGGAAAGGGTCTCTACATGCACTGCCTTCCTGCGGATATCTCCTCGGTCTCTTGCCCCCAGGGAGAAGTGGAGGCGAGCGTCTTCGAGCGGTATCGCCTGGCCACGTATCAAGAGGCGGGATACAAACCTTATATCATCGCCTCGATCATCCTCAATACTCGGTTTGAAAATCCCGTGCCGCTCCTTCGGGAGATGGAGAGGCGAAAGACGAAACGCCTCGGAAGCCCCTTCGTTTGATCATGCCACCCGTTAAACATCTCAAGTGCCTTCTGTGCGGAAAGGAATATAAGCCGGAGGAGGTCCTCTATGTATGTCCAGACCATGGGACAGAGGGGATCTTGGATGTCCAGTATGACTATGAATCCATTGGCAGGGCCATCTCCCGTAGCGCCTTACAAGGGGAGGGACACAACCTCTGGCGGTACCGCCCCCTCCTCCCGGTGGCAATCTCCCAACCCGTGCCACCCCTCCAGGTGGGCTGGACCCCCCTCTACTTTGCACCCCGACTGGCAAACCCCTTAGGGCTCCATCATCTCTGGGTCAAGGACGAGACCCGTCAGCCCACGGGCTCCCTCAAGGACCGGGCAAGCGCCATTGCCCTCCTCAAGGCCGAAGAGATCGGGGCGAGTGTGATCACCACCGCGAGCACGGGAAATGCGGCCGCAGCCCTTTCGGGATTGTGCGCCAGCGTGGGGAGGGCCAACGTCATCTTCGTCCCCGAATCGGCTCCCGAGGCCAAGGTCGCCCAGCTGATGGCCTATGGCTCGACGGTCTTCTTGGTGGAGGGGACCTACGATGAGGCCTTCGACCTCTGTCTGAAAGCGGCCCAGGCGTATGGATGGTACATTCGGAGCACAGGGTTCAATCCTTACATGACCGAAGGGAAGAAGACCGCGGCCTACGAAATCTGCGAACAACTCCACTGGGACCCTCCCGATGTGATCTTCGTCCCCGTGGGAGACGGATGCATCCTCGGAGGCATCCACAAAGGCCTCAAGGATCTCATCGCCCTGGGCTGGATCACGAGGATGCCCCGGCTCATTGGGGTCCAAGCGGCTGGCTCTGCGGCCCTATACCACGCCTGGAAAAGGGGAATCGATCCTGCCCGGATCGAACCCATCAAGGCCCAAACGATCGCCGATAGCCTCTCCGCAGGACTGCCCAGGGACCGAATCAAAGCGATGAAGGCCGTTCAGGAGACCGGGGGTGCCTTCGTCAGGGTCACCGACGAGGAAATCCTGAAATCCATTTCGATATTGGCCCAGGGGTGTGGGGTATTTGCGGAACCCGCTGGGGCAGCCTCCTATGCGGGCCTGGTGGAGGCGCTTCGGACCGGCCTGATCCGATCCGACGAAAGGATCGTGCTTCTGGTCACCGGAAGCGGCCTCAAAGACATTGCCTCGGCCATGAAGTCGGTGGCCCATAAACCGAAACGTATTGCGCCGACCCTCGACGCCGTGGAGGAGGCCCTTAGGCAGGGCCTCCTCCCCTCTCATCAGAAAGGGAACATTCGATGATCGATCTCACCATCCACGAGGAACCCTTAAAGCGGACGGTTCAACGATTGAGGGAGAGGGGAATCGTCCTCCCTACCTTCCGGCAACAGAAAAACCCAGAGGAAATCCCCCCGGCGATCAAAGATCGGTTGAAGGAGGTCGGACTCTGGGACCTCCATCCCTACAACCTCTTCCGGATCACCTGGAAGAACGAACCGGTGGATCACGGAGGAGGATTCGGAGACGTCAATGTGATGGAGATCCCCATCGTACTCTCCGGGGTGGAGGCGAGGATCCTCGCCCTCATCGGGAAGTGGTTTCCTACGGGGTCCCACAAAGTGGGGGCGACCTACGGTTGCCTCATTCCGAGGCTCGTCACCGGTCAGTTCGATCCTACCCGGCACAAGGCCGTCTGGCCCTCCACCGGAAATTTCTGCCGAGGGGGAGCGTATAACGCGGCCCTCCTTGGATGCGAGTCGATCGCCATCTTGCCCGAGGGGATGAGCCGGGAACGGTTCGAATGGCTCTCGAAGATCGCCGGAGAGGTCCTCACGACACCGGGAGGGGAGAGCAATGTGAAGGAGATCTTCGACAAGTGCAAGGAGCTCCAGAGGACCCGAAAGGACCTCTTCATCTTCAACCAGTTTGAGGAGTTCGGGAATCACCTCTGGCACTACGAAGTGACCGGCCAAGCCCTGGAGGAGGCCCTCCGACAGCGGATGACCTCCGAGGACCGATTTGCGGGTTTTGTTGCGTCTTCGGGTTCTGCGGGCACCTTAGGAGCGGGGGACTATCTCAAAAAGGTTTTTCCGGGGTCTCGTCTGGCCGTGGGCGAGCCCCTTCAGTGCCCGACCCTCCTCTGCAACGGCTATGGAGACCACCGGATCGAGGGAATCGGAGATAAACACGTCCCCTGGATCCACCACGTGAGGAATACGGACATGGTGATTGCGGTCGATGACCAGGCCTGCCTGGACCTCATCCGCCTTTTTAACGAACCCAAGGGCATCGGCTACCTGAAAAAAGAAGGGGTTGACGAGAAGTTCCTCTCCAAGCTTCCCCTTCTGGGGATATCGAGCGTGGCGAACCTTCTCTGTGCCATCAAATTTGCCAAATATTATGGGTTGGGCCGGCGCGACTTCATCGCGACCGTCTTTACCGACTCCATCGACCTCTATCGGTCGCGGCTAAAGGAGCTCGAAGAAAAATACGGTCCTTATACCGAGGAAGAGGCGGTGAAGGATTATCATCGCGTCCTCATGGGGACCACGACCGACCATCTCCTCGAATTGAGTTATAGGGAGAAGAAGCGGATTCACAACCTCAAATATTTTACCTGGATCGAACAGCAGGGAAAGGACCCTTCCGAACTGGAGGCCCAGTGGGAGGACGACCCGTTTTACTGGGAAAACCTCCATGCCCAGGCAAAGAAGATCGATGACCTCATCGACCAGTTCAACCGCCTCACCGGTCTGAGGCCATGATCCGAAACGGCCCTTGACTTCCCTCGGCCCATTTGCTAATTATGGATTAAATTTATGGCGGACAGGAGGTGAAAGGAATGGCAAATGTCCTCGGGGTCTTGATCGGCGGCGTGGTCGTCATCATCGGGATCATCCTTCTGGTCACCTGGTGGTCGATGTTCGTCAAAGGGTTGATGGCCACCGTGCCTGCCCTGCTCATCCTGATCGGCGCAGGCGTCCTCCTCTATTTCATCAGTGAAATCAAGTCCCAGCGCGACTTAAAGAAAGAGGAAGCGAAAACCTCGGAGACAGCCAAAACGGAGTAGTTGAAATATCCGAGAAGATCGTTGGAAGGCGGGACGGGGCCATTGCGCTCTGTCCCGTTTTTTTTCCCATTCCCTTTGGCCCTTTTCCCGAGGACGTCCGATCGGCCGAAGGGGATCTAACCGCCTTAGGGCCCCCTGTAAAAAAGGATCCGTTCTCCATGAAGAAACTTCAACCTGGAGATCAAATCGTCCAAATTGACGAAGAGCTCGGGATCGCCTGGATCCTTCTGCCCCCCGACCCCAACCTGAAGGGATTCCAAGGCATCTCCCCCCGCATCATGGACGAAGAGAAATTTAATGCGGCCAAGAAAAAGTCGTTGCGGGAGAAAGGAAAAGCCCAATGAAGGATGGAGAGAAAGAGGTATTGAGACAGTTCAGGTATTTTTTGAAAGACAGTGTCCGGAAAAGGGTAGACTTCTCCAAGACCGACCAGAACAGGGGGGTCGACCCGCCCCCGATCGAAAAACCCTATCCAGCCGGTGCGGTGCGACTCGATCTGGTCAAGCCGGGACATTGGAAGAATATTCCCTCCATGGATCTTATGACCGCGATCCGAAACCGGCAGAGCCGTCGGGTCTACACCAATCAACCCCTCACCCTGGAAGAACTCTCGTTCCTCCTATGGGCGACCCAGGGGATCAAAGAAAAAATCGATGAGGGACATGCCTATCGAACGGTCCCCTCCGCCGGTTGTCGCCATGCCCTGGAGACTTACCTAACGGTCTTCCGTGTAGAAGGACTCGAGCCGGGCGTCTATCGGTACCTGCCCCTTTCTCATCAACTATTGTTCGAATTCTCAGAAGAAAAACTTTCGACGAAACTGGTTCGGGCGGCTTTTGGCCAGCCCTATCCGGGTCAGGCCGCGGTCACCTTTATCTGGACCGCGATCCCTTACCGGATGGAGTGGCGCTACGGCCTTGCAGCCCATAGGGTCATCGCCATCGACGCCGGACATGTCTGCCAGAACCTCTACCTGGCCTGCGAGGCCATCGGTGCAGGAACGTGTGCCATCGCCGCCTACGATCAGGAGCTGCTGGATCAGTTCCTGCGTGTGGATGGCGAGGAGGAATTTGCCGTGTATATGGCCTCGGTCGGAAAGATTTGACCGAAGGAACCGGGGCATTTGTTGCTTTTCACCTACAGTTTCGCAACGCCTCTCCTCTCATGGTGGGCCGAAGGAAATTCATCCAAAGAAATGGGCCTTCCCTTTCAAGAGCGAGCCATGTCCTCCCTTGCCTGAAAGGGAAAAATCTGATAAGAAGAGAGGCGAACAAAGGAGGGGCTTCGGATGAAAAAAGTCGGAAAGAACCTGATCCTGTTTTGGGTTATCTTTTTCCTGATGGGAGGGACCTTTTCAAAGGGGTGGACTCAGGAAAAGACTCAAGAGGAACCTCTACCCATGAACGATGGAAAAGCCTTTATCGATATTGCCATAGCCCGGCCTATCGGGTTTGCCGTCGGATTGGTCGGGGCAGGGGTGTTCATCGTTACCCTACCCTTCACCCTCCCTACCAGGAGCGCGGACGAGGCGGCTCGCTTTCTTATTTTGGACCCCTTCAGGTTCTCCTTCGGGAGGAAATTCCCCGACGAACACCTGAAGTAACTTAAACCCTAAGCTTTCCCCCCACCTCCTCCTATCTCTTATCTCCCCGGCACCTGAAGGGACCACCTTGCCTTCGGCTACGAGGCAGGGTTTGCCCTTCCCTCAACAACAGAAACGAATGAGGTTCTCCCCTCAGTTCACTATTCGCAGGAGTCGTTAATGCCACAAAAGATACCGGTGGGCGGATCAAGCGAAGCGGATCCACCAACCTTAAGAGTATTGGACCAAACGAAGCAGATCCCCCAATGGTAAAGAAGGCGCTAAAAATGGGACCGCCCTTTTTATTTGCCCTCTCCCATAGGACACCACCGCCCCCTCCTTCACCTTCAACGAGTATCCTGTTTAACGCCCTCAAAATAAATGTCAAAATTTCAAGGACGTCCCTAACTCTTCTCTTTCAGTTCCCTCTTCGTAGGGATCGTTAATGCAACAACCAAACCATACCCTATCGAAACAGGGGGAGGGTCTTTCAGTTCCCTCTTCGTAGGGATCGTTAATGCAACGAAAGTGAGGATAGTG